>NZ_CP199292.1:728333-1092500 GCF_052495765.1 Aliikangiella litoralis
CATCCGCTAGTCTGTGTTGCTTATAACGCCGACTTTGATGGTGACCAAATGGCGGTTCACGTACCTCTAACAATTGAAGCGCAGTTAGAGTCACGGGCATTGATGATGGCAACTAACAATGTGTTATCTCCTGCTAATGGTGAGCCAATTATCGTACCGACCCAGGATGTTGTATTAGGGTTATATTATTTAACCCGTGAGAAAGTTAATGTAAAAGGCGAAGGCATGGTTTTCGCTGATACGGCTGAAGCATTACGTGCTTATCGAAATGGTAACGCTGCGCTTCATGCTAAAGTTAAGGTTCGTTTGACTGAAACCGCTATTGATGAAGAAGGAAATCGTGAAGAAACTACTTCTTTAGTGGATACGACTATTGGTCGTTCTTTACTGTTTGAAGTTGTTCCAAAAGGTTTACCATATGAGCTGGTTAACCAAAAAATGACTAAGAAAGCGATTTCTAATTTGGTCAATCAGGCTTATCGTCGATTAGGTTTAAAAGAAACGGTTATTTTTGCAGATCAGCTGATGTATACCGGATTTAATTATGCAACCCTTTCTGGCGCATCGGTAGGAATTGACGATATGGTCATTCCAGATGAAAAGAAAACAATCATTGATAGTGCCGAGCAAGAAGTCAGAGAAATTGAAGAGCAATTCGCATCTGGTTTGGTAACTCATGGTGAGCGTTATAACAAAGTGGTTGATATCTGGTCTCATACCAACGAGCAAGTAGCCAAAGCAATGATGGATAACTTAAGCCATGAAGATGTTATCGATGCCGAAGGTAATACTGTAAAACAACAGTCATTTAACTCTGTTTATATGATGGCTGACTCAGGTGCTCGTGGTAGTGCTGCGCAGATAAGGCAGCTTGCCGGGATGCGTGGCTTGATGGCTAAGCCAGATGGCTCAATTATTGAAAGCCCGATTAAAGCGAATTTCCGTGAAGGTTTAAGTGTACTTGAATACTTTATTTCTACTCACGGTGCTCGTAAAGGTTTGGCTGATACCGCATTGAAAACGGCTAACTCTGGTTATTTGACTCGACGATTAGTTGATGTTGCACAGGACTTGGTAATTACAGAAACTGATTGTGGTACCGAAAAAGGTTTAACTATGACTCCTCTGATTGAAGGGGGAGATGTTGTTGAACCGTTAAGAGAGCGAGTACTAGGTAGAGTTAATGCTGAGCACATCTATAAACCAAATTCAGATGAAGTGATTTGTGAAGCTGGAACTTTATTAGATGAGCAATGGGTTGAAATTCTTGAAGCAAACAGTATTGACCAAGTGGTTGTTCGTTCGGTTATTACTTGTGAAACCCGCCAAGGTGTTTGTGCTCAGTGCTATGGTCGTGATTTGGCTCGTGGACATCGAATTAATATAGGTGAAGCTGTTGGTGTTGTTGCTGCTCAGTCTATCGGTGAGCCTGGTACACAGCTAACTATGCGTACTTTCCATATTGGTGGGGCTGCATCGAGACAAAGTGCTGAAAATAATGTACAGATTAAAAATGACGGAATACTTAAATTACATAACGCTAAATATGTTACAAGAGAAGACAGTAAATTAGTGATTGTTTCTCGTTCTACGGAATTAACGCTTCTTGATGAATTTGGACGTGAACGTGAGCGTTATAAAGTACCTTATGGTTCGGTACTTGAAGTTCAGGATGGTGCTAAGGTTCAAGGGGGCGATGTTGTTGCTAACTGGGATCCTCATACACATCCAATCATCACTGAGATTGCGGGTACTATCAAGTTACAAGATTTGATTGAAGGCGTTAATATGACTCGCCAAACGGATGAATTGACTGGTTTGAGTTCATTGGTAATTACAGAGTCTAAACGTACCGGTACTAAGTCAAACGACTTACGACCGATGATCAAGTTGTTTGATAGTAAAGGTAAAGAGTTATTGATTCCTGGTACGACCATGCCCGCGCAATATATCTTACCAGTTAATGCGATTGTTAGTATTGAAGATGGTTCTGAAGTTGGTGTGGGTACTGCGATAGCGCGTATACCTCAAGAGGGATCAAAAACAGGTGACATTACTGGTGGTCTTCCGCGTGTTGCTGATTTATTTGAAGCAAGAAAACCAAAAGAGCCTGCTATTTTAGCCGAAATTTCGGGTACTGTTAGCTTTGGTAAAGAAACTAAAGGTAAACGCCGTTTGGTGATTACGCCGCCAGAAGGTGACTCTTATGAAGAGCTAATTCATAAGTGGCGTCACTTTAATGTGTTCGAAGGTGAAAAGGTTGAAAAAGGTGAGGTTGTATCCGATGGTGCAGATAACCCTCATGATATATTACGTCTAAAAGGAATTAGTTCATTGGCTAATTATATTACCAATGAAGTGCAAGACGTATATCGTCTGCAAGGTGTAAAAATTAACGATAAGCATATCGAAGCAATCGTTCGTCAGATGCTACGTAAAGTGATCATTAGCAACCCTGGAGATAGCTTGCTATTGAAAGGCGAACAAATGGAATATGTACGTGTTCTTGATATTAATGACAAACTTGCTGCTGAAGGTAAAGATTTAGTTCAATATGAACGTGTTCTTATGGGAATTACTAAAGCTTCTTTAGCTACAGAATCGTTTGTTTCTGCTGCATCTTTCCAGGAAACAACTCGTGTTCTAACTGAAGCTGCTGTCAGTGGTAAGAAAGATCGCTTAGTGGGTCTTAAAGAAAATGTTATCGTTGGTCGTTTAATACCTGCAGGTACAGGTTTAACTTATCATGAAGAACGTAAAAATCGTTTGACTGGTGGGTTTGAGTTTGATGTTGAAGAAACGGTTTCTGCTGAAGATGCTGAAAAAGCACTTAGCGATGCGTTAAGTTCAACAGGTTTAGAAGGCGATGAAGCCTAAATAGAATTTGGCTACTGTCTGTTTTTTGATCGAATGGGCAGTGGTCATCTTGACATCCTAATCTCGGGCAATTACAATGCCGCACCCTTAACTATGGGCTGTGAGCTTTGTCTATAGGTTGGGATTTTATTAAGTAAAAAAGCTGGAGCTATTGTAAACAATGTCAACTATTAATCAGTTGGTACGCAAGCCGCGTAAAAAAGTGGTTCAAAAGAGTAACGTACCTGCGCTAGAAGCTAATCCGCAAAAGCGTGGTGTTTGTACTCGTGTTTACACTACCACTCCTAAAAAGCCTAATTCAGCATTACGTAAAGTTGCTCGTGTTCGTTTAACTAACGGATTTGAGGTAACTTCATACATTGGTGGTGAAGGTCATAATTTACAAGAGCATAGTGTTGTAATGATTCGTGGGGGTCGTGTTAAAGACTTACCTGGTGTTCGTTATCACTGTGTTCGTGGAAATCTTGATTTGGCTGGAGTGAAAGATCGTAAACAAGGCCGCTCTAAATATGGTGCTAAGCGACCAAAATAAACTTTGAGTTTATTAAGCAAAATTAATGTTAGTTATTAATGTTAATTTTTTAAATATGGCATTCGACTGTTCAATAGTTTTAGCTCAAATCCGCAATGGTTTTGGGTTAAAAACTAGGTTGAATGTAAAAACAACATCCCTTTGAGATGTGAGTAAGGTCCGGGCAACAGTCCTGGTTAAACCTGAAGTAACACATAGGAAAATATATTATGCCTAGAAGACGCGTAGTCGCTAAACGTGAGATCTTGCCTGATCCTAAGTTTGGAAGTGAACTATTAGCTAAATTCATCAACGTATTGATGGTTGATGGAAAAAAGTCTGTAGCAGAAAAAATTGTCTACAGAGCTTTAGATATTATTAAAGAAAAAAAGAATACCGAAGATGCACTACCAGTATTTGAAGAAGGTTTGGATAAAATCCGTCCTTTAGTTGAGGTTAAATCTCGACGTGTTGGTGGTTCAACTTATCAGGTACCAGTTGAAGTAAGACCTTCTCGACAAACTGCGCTTGCTATGCGCTGGTTAGTTGAAGGTGCACGAAAACGTGGTGAAAAGTCTATGGATGCTCGTTTAGCCGGTGAAATACTTGATGCTATCGAAAATAGAGGATCTTGCGTTAAGAAACGTGAAGATGTTCACCGTATGGCTGAAGCTAACAAAGCATTTGCTCATTACCGCTGGTAAAGTACTGCTGCTCTTTCTTTGTGAGTTGAAGAGGAAATACTAATGGCACGAACTACTCCGATTAATCTCTACCGCAATATTGGTATATGTGCGCACGTTGATGCTGGTAAAACAACCACGACAGAGCGTGTTTTATTTTATACTGGTTTATCACATAAAATTGGTGAGGTCCATGATGGCGCTGCCACTATGGATTGGATGGAGCAAGAGCAAGAGCGTGGTATTACAATAACTTCAGCTGCAACTACGACTTTTTGGCGTGGAATGCAAGGGCAGTATGAAAATCATCGTATCAATATTATAGACACTCCTGGACATGTTGACTTTACTATTGAAGTTGAACGCTCATTGCGAGTTCTTGATGGTGCGGTGGTTGTTTTTTGTGGTTCTTCCGGAGTTGAACCTCAGTCTGAAACTGTATGGCGTCAGGCCAATAAGTATCGTGTTCCACGTATGGTCTTTGTGAATAAAATGGATCGTGCTGGTGCTGATTTCTTGCGTGTTATTGAACAGATTGAAAGTCGGCTAGGATCAAACCCAGTTCCAATTCAGTTACCTATTGGCGCTGAAGAAGAATTCCGAGGCGTTGTAGATCTCATTAAAATGAAAGCCATCTATTGGAACGAGGCCGATAGAGGTATGAGTTTTGAATATGCAGATATTCCATCCGAAATGCTTTCAGAGTGTCAAAACTGGCGAGAAAAATTAATTGAGGCTGCTGCTGAGGCTAATGAAGAATTAATGGATAAATACCTTGAAGAAGGTGATTTATCTGAAGAAGAAATCAAGTCTGGTTTAAGAATTCGTACTCTTGCCAACGAAATTGTAGTTGCAACTTGCGGTAGTGCATTTAAAAATAAAGGTGTTCAAGCTGTATTAGATGCTGTTATTGATTACATGCCTGCGCCAATTGATGTACCACCAATCGTTGGGCTAAAAGAAGATGGTGAAACAGAAGATTCGAGACCGCCAGAAGATAAAGCGCCTTTTTCTGCCTTAGCTTTCAAAATAGCGACCGATCCTTTTGTAGGAACATTAACATTTTTTAGAGTTTATTCTGGTGTGTTACGCACAGGTGACCAGATCTTTAATTCGGTTAAAGGAAAGAAAGAACGAGTTGGTCGAATTGTACAAATGCACTCTAACTCACGTGAAGAAGTTAAAGAAGTTTATGCTGGTGATATTGCCGCTGCAATTGGTATTAAAGATGTAACAACTGGTGATACTTTCTGTGATCCGGTAAAACGGATTATTTTAGAGAGAATGGAGTTTCCTGAGCCAGTAATATCTGTTGCTGTTGAGCCTAAAACAAAACCTGATCAAGAAAAGATGGGAATAGCGCTTGGCAAATTAGCACAAGAAGATCCTTCATTTAGGGTAGAAACTGATGAAGAGTCTGGTCAAACAATCATTTCTGGGATGGGAGAGCTACATCTGGATATTATTGTTGATCGAATGAAAAGAGAATTTAAAGTTGATGCTAACATCGGTAAACCACAAGTTGCTTATAGAGAAACAATTCGTAAATCAGTTGAAGCCGAAGGCAAGTTTGTTCGTCAGTCTGGTGGGCGAGGACAATATGGTCATGTTTGGCTAAGAATTGAACCGAAAGGGTCCGGTGAAGGGTTTGAATTTGTTAATGAAATTGTTGGTGGTGTAGTACCAAGAGAGTATATTCCTGCTGTTAGCAAAGGTGCTGAAGAGCAAATGCAACAAGGCGTATTTTCTGGCTATCCAATGGTAGATGTAAAAGTCACCTTGTTTGACGGTTCATTTCATGATGTAGATTCGAGTGAAATGGCTTTTAAAATAGCAGGCTCAATGGGATTTAGGAAAGGTGCTCTTGAAGCTGATCCTGTATTACTAGAGCCTATTATGGCTGTAGAGGTGGTTACGCCGGAGGACTATATGGGAGACGTGATGGGAGATCTCAATCGTCGCCGAGGGATGGTGCAGGGAATGGATGATAATCCAACTGGTAAAGTCATTCGCGCAGAAGTACCACTGGGGGAGATGTTTGGCTATGCAACTGATCTGAGAAGTGCAACGCAAGGCAGAGCTAGTTATTCGATGGAATTCGCAAAATATGAAGAAGCACCTAAAAGTGTTTCTGAAGGTTTGAAATACTAATATTTATTTAAATTATAATTGAACGAGGAAATAGGTAATGTCAAAAGAAAAATTTGAACGAACCAAACCCCATGTCAATGTAGGTACAATTGGCCACGTTGACCATGGAAAAACCACACTGACAGCAGCAATGTGTACAGTTTTATCAGCGGCTTTCGGTGGTGCAGCAAAAGATTTCGCAGAAATCGATAATGCTCCAGAAGAGAAAGAGCGTGGCATCACAATCTCAACTTCCCATGTAGAGTATGAAACCGAAGGTCGTCACTACGCGCACGTAGACTGCCCAGGACATGCTGACTATGTTAAGAACATGATCACTGGAGCGGCTCAAATGGACGGTGCGATTCTAGTTTGTTCAGCAGCGGATGGCCCCATGCCACAAACCCGTGAGCACATTCTTTTATCTCGTCAGGTAGGTGTACCGAAAATCGTTGTATTCTTAAACAAATGCGATATGGTTGATGACGAAGAGTTATTAGAATTAGTAGAAATGGAAGTTAGAGAGTTATTAGACGCTTATGAATTCCCAGGTGATGATACACCAATTATCAAAGGTTCAGCGTTAAAAGCTTTAGAAGGAGATGAAGGAGAATTAGGAAAAGGTGCCATTTTAGAATTGGCAGCGGCACTAGATTCTTACATTCCAGAGCCAGAGCGTGATATCGATAAAGATTTCATCATGCCGATAGAAGATGTATTCTCAATCTCAGGACGTGGAACAGTTGTAACAGGTCGTATCGAGCGTGGTATCATCAATGTTGGCGAAGAGATAGAAATCGTAGGCATAAAAGATACCACTAAAACGACGGTAACAGGTGTAGAGATGTTCCGTAAGTTATTAGACGAAGGTCGTGCAGGGGATAACGTAGGTATCTTGTTACGTGGAACTAAGCGTGATGAAGTTGAGCGTGGTCAGGTATTAGCGAAGCCGGGTTCAATTACACCTCATACGAAATTTGAAGCAGAGATTTATATCTTGAGTAAAGATGAAGGTGGACGTCATACGCCTTTCTTTAAAGGTTATCGTCCACAGTTCTACTTTAGAACAACAGACGTGACAGGTGCTTGTGAATTACCAGAAGGGGTAGAGATGGTAATGCCAGGAGATAACATCAAAATGGAAGTTGAGTTAATAGCACCGATAGCGATGGATGAAGGTTTACGTTTTGCAATTCGAGAAGGTGGTCGTACGGTTGGTGCGGGTGTTGTTTCTAAGATTATTGCTTAATAAGTAAAACTTAAGAACAAAAAAGCGTTCATATTGAACGCTTTTTTTGTGCCTAAAGTAATATCATTGGGGTTGTTTCCAAGTGATATACCCGACTAATTTTTTCCTAGAACTTAAGGGGTAGAAAATTAATTAAAGGTAGTACGTTTTATATATTCGCTGACAGTAGTTTGTTAAAGTTGATTGACTTCGAGCAATATCATTAAAAGTATTATCTAAATCTACCAAAATAAATTCTGCTAAAAAAGCAAATACGGTTGCATCCAATGAACATGGTTGATCTCCTAAAATATAAGGTTTGTTACTTATAAGACTAGATAATGCTTGAAAAGTTTTCAGGCAAATTTGCTCTACTTCCTGTTTTGAGTGCCTAGATATCCCTTGCCCTTTTAAAGTTCTTATGACTCCTCTACGGGCAATAAAAGGGATTATCAATTTCAGTGGAAATGGGAATTTACCAAAAAAAGTATTTTTTACTTTTGGCCAAGTTTCATCACATTGCCAACGAGAGTAGACTAAGGCGAAATAAAGATTTTCGTCCAATGATTTTGTAATGAGGTAAGTTAGTGCTTTTTGTTCATCAGATAAATGACTATCTAATCGACCATTATATTTTTTTTCTAAATAATCAATAATAAATTGAGAGTCAGCAATAATTTCACCGTCGTTTTCAATAAATGGCAATTTCCCTTTAGGGGCTTTGCTTAGATTATTTAAGCGGGAAATAGATTCATAATCGATATTAGCCATTAGTAAATAAGTTTCTACCTTTAATACAAAGGGGCTGGGATCAGATAAACCAAAGTTTGGGCCAAATGAATAGAGTTTGAGCATGGTTTTTCACAAGAAGGTTAACTAAGATATACGAATACTACCTAAGTGCTCCTGACAATGGTATGTCAGGAGAGAATAAAGTGTACTAGAATAAATAAAGTTTTTAATTAACACCGTACTCTGCAATTGCGATAACTTTGCAAGTTGTTTCATCGATATGAACAACAACAACTTTGTTCCTCGCTTTTGCTGATAATATAAATGATCTTTCGAAATTAGCGGTTTCTCTTGCGCTATCTAAGCACATATTATTAGGCCAGGTTGGATAGCAAGTACAGTTATTTCGCGACCAGTCCTCTAGAACTAAAGTGACTTTATCACCCTCATAGCTAGTACTGACCGATGAAATTTTTCCACTATGCCAATCTGCTTTTGCTGGTAAACAAAATAAAGTGGTTAATATTAAAAGTATTTTAAGCTTCATTGTTTTGTCCTTAATTTTTTGATTGAAAAGTGTATTTTCCCATTAATATCAATGTTTAGTGTTATTACCACTAACCTGATTATGTTCTTTTATATCTAATTCTTTAAAATTAAATTGCTCTAAGCAAAATTCACATTTGACTGATATTAGCCCTTCAGTCTGCAAAATATCGGTAACTTCTTTTTCTGGTAGTAAGCTGAGTGAATCCAACATTTTTTTTCGACTGCATCCACAAGCAAAATGAATATCATCGACAGATAAATAGCGGATATCCTCTTGGTGAAAAAGTCGATGCAATAACATTTCACTCTCAACAGTCAGAGCTTCTTCTTTATTAAGAGTTGAAGCCAAATGATTGAGATGCATGAAAGCTTCTTGGCTAATCATATCAGGAAGAGCTTGTAGTAAAAGCCCACAAGCTTGTTTTTTTTCGGTAAACAGCCAAATGCGTGTTTTTAATTGTTCAGATTGTTCAAAATAATTTTCAACACACTGACTAAGGTTTGTGCCATCTAATGGAACAATTCCTTGATAACGCTTACCTTTACTGGGCTCAATAGTTATTGAAAGGTGGCCTTTGCGTGTTAAGTCTTTAAATGTTAATGTGGAGTAGTCAATATCATCATCATATCTCGCTAACCCTCTAAAGTTCAAATCATGAGTTGTTTGAACAACGAGCATTTTTAATTTATCTGGTGTTTGTAATTGAAGTGAAATCTTACCTTCAAATTTCAGTGTGGTAGCAAGTAATACGTTAATTGAAGCTGCTTGAGTAAGTAAATCTGCAATCAGAGGTGGATAATTATGCCCATTAAGCATTTTTTGTGCTGATTGGTTAAGTTTGACTAGCTGGCCTCGAATGCCATCTGTTTCAAATATAAATCGGTGAATTGTATCGCTCATGTAATATCAACAGTTTGATCAGTTGTGTGCTTATTATATCTTTGTGTGAGGACTGAGCGAAGTGAAATTCCGATTTAGGTGGAATAAAGGGTAAAAGCTATTATTGTTTTTACCCTAATAATTTATGCTGCTTTGTTATTTGTACTTTCAAAAATTTTATCGGCTGATGATGCAATAAAACCTCTAAATAACTCTCCATTAGCCATTGGGTGGCGTAGTGCAAATTCGTAAAAGCAGCTTGGGATCATTTGTTTTGAGTCACTAAATTCAACTTCAATTGAGTTGGCCATAGTTGAGGATTGTTCTAAAAATGTATCAACAGTTCCTTTTATTTCCCCCCCTGAAGTATTGAGCTGAAATCCATTATCTTTTACAAACTGATTGACCTCACTAATATTATTAAATTGGGTTAGATGATTTATTGAAACGGTAAAGTGATTGGGCCTAAACCCAAAGGCTGCTACCCAAGCGGCATATTCGCTTTCTTCTAGTAGTTTTTGATAGGTTTTGTAACTGACATCCCATGACCTACCTGAATATAAGAAGTCTTGATTTTTGACATGGTTTAAGTTTATTTGAGAGGCCAATTGCTTGATGAGTGTTTGGGCATCAGTTGAGAATTCTTCAACTTTTAACTCGCTGATAAAAACGAGTGGCATGTTAGGATGAGAATAATGTTTGGCTCTAAGTTTCTTTTTTTCAAAATTATATTCACCCGCTTCTTCATATCCAGCATCAATCAAAGGTTGAGCTATTTCTTCAACAGTTATACCGAGTAAACCAAAAGTTCTAAAAGCAACATGATCATTGACAACAGTATTCTTTTTTTCGAAAAGATTAAAAATACGTTCTGCATCTGGGTTTAGTGATAGGTAGTCCTTCCACATATTACTAAAAAGTTGTTCAATACTTTGGGTGTTCATAAAAAACTCGCTTGGTTAAAAATACTACAAACTGGATACTCTATATGAGATGTGCCGAACTATAGCTATTTTTTTGATAAAGGAATAATATTGTTTATTGATAGTTGATATAGGTCATAGTTATGGATTTGCGAGAACTTCGTTATTTTGAGTCAGTATTTGAACAAGAGAGCATTAGCGCAGCAGCTAAACACTGCTTTGTTTCTCAACCTTCTATTTCAGCTGCAATACAGAGTTTGGAACAAAACCTTGGGGAGCCGCTGTTTATTAGGCATACACGTGGTGTGACAGCAACCGAAGCTGGTCAGCGTTTGTACCCTTTATCTAAACAATTAACCGGTCAAGCAAAGTCGATTAAGCAGTTGTTTCAACAAAAGTCGGCTATTTTGCCATTTAGTTTAGGTGTAGTACCTGCGCTAGGAGCTTCACGTATGAGCCATTTAATTAAAGAAATCATTGAATCAGTTGATGGGCTTGAGCTTACTTTGGTTGATGCTGAGCGAAGAGCCTGTGAAGCGAGGATTATTTCTTCCAATATGGTTAAACCTGGCGAAACTTTTATGCCTTTTTGGCAAGATGAATTTTTAATGGCATTGCCTCCAGGTCACCCTATGGCTTACCAGAGTGAGTTAAGCCTGGAAGATTTGGATGGGCTAAATTTCATTTTGCGAAGCCCCAGTTTGGTGACAAAAGAGTTGTTACGTGCAATTGAACCTCTTGGTATCAAAATGAATATTCGTGCTAGGATCAGAACTGTTGAATATGCTGTCGAACTTGCTGCCGCGGGGGTTGGTGCTGCGCTCGTGCCCGATCACCCCAGTTTTTATAATACCCAGCAACCTAATTTATTAAGGATAAAGGGAATGCGATTTTTGCGATTGATAGGTTTAGCTTACCCTGAAAAGGCATCCATCAGCAAGGTACTTTCTTCAGTTATTGATATTTGCCAGGTTAATAAAAAAGAGCCATTGGAAGGATTTAATAAGACCAGATAAAAAATAACCCCGAATATAAAATATTCAGGGTTATTATTTTTAGTACTTTTTTGGGGCTTATTTCTTTTCGTTACGTTCTTTAACTTCAGCAATAACAGTTTCTGCAACACTATTAGGGCAAGGTAGATAGTGAGAAAATTCCATTGAGAATTGACCACGACCTGAAGTCATTGTACGTAAGTGCCCGATATAACCAAACATTTCTGCTAGTGGGACATCTGCTTTGATTCGGACACCTGTTACGCCTGCTTGTTGATCTTTAATCATTCCACGTCGACGGTTTAAATCACCAATAACATCCCCAACATGATCTTCTGGCGTAAATACGTCAACTTTCATGATTGGTTCAATTAACTGTGGCTTCGCTTTTGGAATTGATTGACGGAAAGCGCCTTTTGCAGCTATTTCAAAAGCAACTGCTGATGAGTCAACCGCATGGAATGCACCGTCATATAGTTCAATTTCAACATCAAGTACAGGGAATCCAGCCAAAGTACCTTCTTCCATCATACCCTTAAAGCCTTTTTCAATAGCAGGCCAGAATTCTCTAGGTACGTTACCACCTACAACTTTTGATTCAAATTGGAAGCCAGAACCAGGTTCACCAGGTCTGATTCGGTAATCAATTTTACCAAACTGTCCTGAACCACCAGATTGTTTTTTATGAGTGTAACTATCTTCAATTTCTTGAGTAATCGTTTCACGATAAGCTACTTGAGGTTGGCCAACTTCAAGCTCAACGCCATAAGTACGTTTTAAAATATCAACTTTGATATCTAAGTGTAATTCACCCATACCTTTCAAAATAGTATCGCCAGTTTCTTGATCTGACTCAACTTGGAATGAAGGATCTTCTGCAACCATTTTACCAATTGCAATTCCCATTTTTTCAGAACCACCTTTATCTTTAGGCTTAACTGCGATAGAGATAACTGGATCAGGGAAGACCATTGGCTCTAAAGTACATGGGTGGTTTGGATTACATAGCGTATGGCCTGTTTGTACATTTTTCATACCAACTACAGCAATGATATCACCAGCTTGTGCCTTATCTAACTCTGTACGTTCATCTGCATGCATCTCAACCATACGGCCGATACGCTCAGTTTTACCTGTGTATGAGTTAAGTACTGTATCACCTTTATTAAGTACACCAGAGTAAATACGGATGAAGGTCAAGGCACCAAAACGGTCGTCCATAATTTTGAATGCTAAAGCACGTAGTGGCTCATCAATTGAAACTGTAGCTACTTCGCCTGTTTCTTCCCCTTCTTCATTTGTTAAAGGTTGTGGGTCAACTTCTGTCGGTGATGGTAAGTAATCAACAACAGCGTCAAGCACCAACTGAACGCCTTTATTTTTAAAAGCAGAGCCACAATAAGTAGGGAAGAATGATAAGTCACGAGTTCCTTTACGGATACAACGTTTGATATCTTCTAAAGAAGGCTCTTCGCCTTCAAGGTATTTTTCCATTAGGTCGTCATCTTGCTCTACCGCTGTTTCGATCAACATTTCACGATATTCAGCAGCTTTGTCTTTTAAATCATCAGGGATTTCTTGAACTTCGTAGTTTTCAGGTAAGCCCGAATCATCCCAGACATAAGCTTTTTGGCTTAGTACATCAACAACACCTACGAAATCATCCTCTATACCGATAGGTAGAGTCATAACGAGTGGGCTAGCTCCTAAAACGTCTTCTACTTGTTTGACTACACGGTAGAAGTCAGCACCCATTCGGTCTAATTTATTCACGAAGATAATACGAGCAACTTCTGAATCATTTGCATAACGCCAGTTAGTTTCTGATTGTGGTTCAACACCACCAGAGCCACAGAATACACCCACACCACCATCAAGTACTTTTAATGAACGATATACTTCAACTGTGAAGTCAACGTGTCCCGGGGTATCAATGATATTCATTCGATGATCTTTCCAGAAACAAGTAGTCGCAGCTGATTGGATGGTAATTCCACGCTCTGCTTCCTGTTCCATGAAGTCAGTTGTTGACTCACCGTCATGTACTTCACCGGTTTTATGGATTTTACCGGTAAGCTTCAAAATTCGCTCTGTTGTGGTCGTTTTACCTGCGTCCACATGAGCGAAAATGCCTATATTTCTGTATTTAGATAAATCAGCCATTGTCTTACTCTATATAAAGGTTAAATTCGAAATTGAATTCGGGGTCGCAAACGCGAAAGGCGCGCATTATACACTAGATAATAGCTTTCGGCTATTTGGATTTTGCATAAAAATTAAACAAAAACTAGAGGCTATATATGTGCCTTGATTTAGGCTTTTCAAATACTATTATTGAATTAGCTCTGATTGTCGTACAAACATACGCAAGCTTTGTCTTCTGTATTGCTATAGATGTTTTTTAATTACTTAAATTATGTTTGTAGGTAAGTACATACAAACTTTAGCTGCCTTCAGATGTAGGGTCGTAGTCATGTATGTTTTTAAAACGGTGGATAGCTCTACGCTGCTTTTTATCTGGCTTTCCTGTTGTTGTTGGAGCTGACATTTTTCTTAATAGGGTAATTTCCTCTCGCTTGGCAATGCTTTCAGAGGTTTCTTCATAAAGCGTTTGTGCAATTTTAGCGGGGCCCCTATGTTCAGAAAGTTGTTTAATAATCACAATCTTTTCATCAAAACCTTGACGTAGTTTTATTGTTTCGCCAATTTGAATTGCTTTGCCGGGTTTAGGTTTCTGTCCTTCATAATGGACTTTTCCCCCTTCTATAGCGGCTTTAGCTATCGCTCTGGTTTTATAAAAACGGCATGCCCATAGCCATTTATCGAGTCTAATTTTGGTATCTTGTGACATTTTCCATACTTTTTAGTAAAAAATTACAACAAATTTAATTAATTTGCTATTCTTTGAACCCTTTTACAAAAGTTAGGCGTTAGTATCGCTAAACTTGTGCCATATAACGATTTGCTTAAGGTGAAAATGCAAATATTCACATTCGAATTGTTACTTATACAATATTCTTCCGTGGTACATTGGTAAGAAAGAAGTATACTTACTTTACTGGTTTAAATTATAAATTATATTAATAAATAACACTCACCAGTATTTTTAAGCTAAAAATGATAGACCATCTAGATATGGTAAATCAAAATAAGAATAGGCAATTAGCGAAATAATTAATGCGATTGCTTGAATGATGTAAATTGATAATGCCTGATTTTGTGGCATAAATACCTTAGATGGAAGAAATGAATTTTTCTAAGTTAGTATCAGCAAGTTGGTATAAAGATTACAACAATTGGTTGCCGCTAGTACAATGGCTAGGCGGGTTGATTGTGGTTGTATTATTGGCAAAAACTGTTTGGGTTTGGGTGCTTTATTTTACAGCCCCAAGTGACTTTAAGCCTATATCGGTGAAAGCGAGTTCGGTTTCTCAGAAATCTAACCAAGTGGATGTATCTAGTTTAGTTCATATGAATTTATTCGGTAGTGTGGTCAAAGAAGCAGATGTTAAGCCAGAAGTAAAAGATGTTGTTGAAACTAAGCTTAACCTGAAGTTAACTGGAATATATGCTGCAGATACACCTGATAAGGCAAATGCTATTATTGAAGATAGTAGAGGCAAACAAGCTGTTTACTTCATCGGAGAAAAACTTAAGGTTGGTGGTCGAGTTTTTTTAAGACAAGTTTATGTTGATCGAGTCATTTTAGAATCTAATGGCCGAAATGAAGCTTTAAGTTTAGAGCAAGAAGAATCAGTGATTAAAGTCGTAAGGGATGGAGATTCTCGTGAGAAACAAAAGTCTGATGCTGGACGAGCTCCCCCACCTCCAAGAGGTAAGGCACGAATTGATGATAAACGTAAAGATGATCGATTGAGTCAAAAATTAAATGAATATCGTGATAAATTAAGTAGTGATCCAAAAAGCGTTTCTGATGTGATAAGCGGGCGTCCACACTTTGTGAATGGGGAATTAAAAGGATTTAGAATTCAGCCAGGTAAAGATAAGCGGTTATTTCAAGAACTCGGCTTAAGACGCAATGATATTGTGACATCAATAAACGGCATAGGGTTAACCAATATGCAGGATGCTATGACTCTGATGAATGATGCTAAATCATTAAAAGAAATGAATGTTGAAATTCAACGTGGTAATGAGCAACTGAATTTATTATTGAACTTAAATCAAAATGTAGGACGTAGATAGTGCAATTGGCAACACAAAGAAATAAGAACAACTTCAAAAACAATAGTTTGCTGAGAAGAGCAGTATTATTGATTTTAGGTCTAGTATTAGTATCCCCCAGTGTTTTTGCGGCAAAAGCGACTTTAAATCTTAAAAATACAGATATTGAAGTATTCATTGAGAGTGTAAGCCGTATAACCGGTAAAACATTTATTCCTGACCCAAGAGTTAAGAATAAAAAAGTAACTGTTATTTCACAACATGAAATGGATGAAGATGAAATCTTTGCGTTGTTTTTAAGTGTCCTTCAAGTGCATCAATTTTCAGCTGTAGAAGTGAATGGTTATTATAAAATCGAGCAGCTGCAATCAGCTAAGCAAGATGCTGTACCAGTTTATACCGCCAAAGGGAAGCAATATAAAGGTGACCAGTTAATTACCCGTGTAATTAAAGTTGATAATATCGATGTGGGTCAATTAGTACCTCTCTTGAGAACATTAATTTCAACCCAAGGTCATATGGCTCAATACAAACCAACCAATGTTATGGTTATTCATGATACTGCCGCTAACTTGGAAAGAATTGTTAAGATTATTCGTCAAATTGACCGTGAAAGTAATGAAGAGATAGAGGTTATTCCGTTAGAGCATGCTTCCGCAGGTGAGGTTGTACGTATCTTAGAAAGTTTAGAAAAGCAAAGTGGTCAATCAAAAGGACCAGCTGCTAATGTGCCTCGTTTTGTTGCTGATGAAAGAACTAACAGCATTCTTCTTAGTGCTGATAGTAAAGCATCAATGCGATTAAGAGCATTAATTGCACAATTAGATTCAGAAATTAGTAACAGTGGTAATACTAAGGTTGTTTATCTGAAGTATGCTAATGCTGAAGAACTGGCCACTTTACTTGAAGGTGTCGGTGAGTCTATTGAAAAAGAAGAAGGTAAAGATAAAGGTAAGTCAAGACGAGGAGGGGCTAATGATAAAGGCTACTCGATTAAGGCTCATGCTGAAACTAATTCACTTGTGATAACTGCCGCACCAGACATAATGAAATCATTTGAATCTGTCATTGGGCAGCTCGACTTACGACGTAAACAAGTTCATGTAGAGGCGATTATTGTTGAGATTTCTGATATCAAAGTAAAAGAGCTAGGGGTTCAATGGGCGACTAAAGCAGGCTTAGTTAACTTTAGTAATAGTTCGCCTTCAATTGCACAAGTTGGTGCTGGTGTGCTTGCAAGAAGAGGTGTTGAGCAAGGAACCAGAACAGTAATTATCGATGGCGCAACAACAACAGAAAAACTACCAAGTACTGGTGATAATGGTTCATTGTTAGGTCAAGTTTTGTCAGGGGTTACTGGTGCATTGTTTGGCTTTACTGATGAGAAGTCTTGGGCTGGATTACTTAAAGCATTAGCCACTGATACTGATTCTAACGTTTTATCAACACCAAGCCTAACTACATTAGATAATGAAGAAGCTTCTATCAGTATTGGTCAAGAAGTACCAATCATTACAGGTTCAACATTGGGCGGAAATAACTCTAATCCGTTTCAAACCGTGCAACGAAAAGATGTTGGTATTAAATTAAAAATTACACCTCAAATCAATGAAGGTGATTCTGTTTTGTTAACAATAGAGCAAGAAGTATCTAGTATTGCTGGTGCGACAGGGGCTGATATTGTAACGAATAAACGTCAGATAAAAACCAGTGTTTTAGCGGGTAATGGTCAGACTATCGTATTGGGTGGACTAATCGATGACAATATTCAAGAAAGTGCTCAAAAAGTACCTGTTTTAGGTGATATCCCTTTAATTGGAAGTCTTTTCTCATCTAAGTCAACCAACAAAACTAAACGTAATTTGATGGTATTTATTCGCCCAACTATCGTGAGTGATACGGCAGGTTTTGATGCTATCAGTTCTCGTAAATATAATTTTATGCGCGCTCAACAGCTTAATTGGCAACAACGTGGCGTTTCCCTAATGCCTTCGGCTGATTCAGCCGTTCTTCCTAACTGGGATGAGCAACTTGCTTTGCCTCCTTCTTATGAAGATACGATTAAAACTCGTGACTTAAAGGTTGAGTCAGAACAAGAAGGGCAAGAAGAATCTGAACAAGATTCGCAAAACTAGGTCATAGTCATGTCAGTTAGTGATTTTATTAAACAAGATGAACAGCATCATTCACTAGAGAGTGATGTGTTGGCTATGGATGAGCCTGTTTTTGATGCAGAAGAAAAAGTGTTGAAAAAATTGCCTTTTACTTTTGCTAAACGGCAAGGAATTATCATTAAGTTAATTGAGGATGGTTCAGAAGCTGAAATTGACAATAACCATACGCCTATTGCTGTTGTAAAGAGAGATACTAGCCTATCTGCAATAGCTGAGGCTCGGCGCGTTGCTGGTAGAAAACTGAAGTTTGAGCAAGTTAACGAAGATGAGTTCGAAGCAGTTTTAGGTAAGGTATACCAAGACAACTCTGGCGAAGCCATGGCTGCAATGGAAGATATTGGCGAAGACATGGATTTGTTCCAATTAGCTGAAGAATTACCACAAACAGAAGATCTTTTAGAAGCTGATGATGATGCCCCTGTTATTAAATTAATCAATGCTTTATTAACTGAAGCAATCAAAGTTAATGCATCTGATATTCATATAGAAACGTTTGAAAATGAATTAAAAGTTCGCTTTCGTGTTGATGGCGTTTTACGAGAAATCTTATCTCCGAGCAAAAAATTAGCGCCTCTGCTTGTTTCTCGAATAAAAGTAATGGCCAAGTTAGATATTGCTGAAAAACGTATTCCACAAGATGGTCGTATAGCGTTAAAAATAGCGAACCGTGGTGTTGATGTTCGTGTATCAACAATTCCTTCTAGTCATGGTGAGCGAGTTGTATTACGTTTATTAGACAAGCAAGCTGGTCGGCTGGATTTTTCTCATCTTGGTATGTCTGAGCCGATGATGAAAGGAATGAGCGAAATTTTGCATAAACCTCACGGAATTATTTTGGTTACAGGGCCAACAGGTTCAGGTAAAACAACAACCTTATATGCTGGGTTAACATTACTCAACAATACCTCACGTAATATCTTAACCGTAGAAGATCCAGTTGAGTACCTATTAGATGGTATTGGGCAAACACAGGTTAATAGTAAAGTCGATATGACTTTTGCGGCTGGTTTAAGAGCTATTTTACGTCAAGATCCAGATGTCGTAATGGTTGGTGAAATTCGTGACTTAGAAACCGCACAAATTGCCGTTCAAGCCAGTTTAACTGGGCACTTAGTATTATCTACTCTACATACTAATACCGCATCAGGTGCAGTTACTCGATTACAAGATATGGGGATAGAACCTTTCTTGTTATCTTCAAGTTTATTAGGTGTGTTAGCACAGCGTTTAGTGAGAACCTTGTGTCCTGCTTGTAAACGAGGAGGGCTGGCCAATGAAAAAGAATGTGAACTGATAGGGTTTGATGTAACAAATCCACCTAAAATTTATCATGCTGAAGGTTGTGCTGAGTGTAATCATTTAGGGTATAAGGGGCGCCAAGGGATTTTTGAGTTTCTTTTAGTCGATGAAGAAATAAGAGACAAAATTCACAATGGCGCAGGCGAATTAGATATCGAAAGACATGCTCGAAAAAGCGGGTTTAGTATTCGCGATGATGGTAAAAGAAGAATACTTGATGGCATTACTACAGTCGAAGAAGTTTTACGTGTTACGCGAGAAGATTAAAAGTGGTGTTAATAAATGGCTGCATTTGAATATGTTGCACTCGATCAATCGGGTAAACAAAAAAAAGGAATCATCGAAGGAGATACCCCTCGACAGGTTCGGCAATCTTTAAGAGATAAGAACTTAATTCCACTTGAAGTTGAGAGTGTGACAGGCACTCAAAAAAATAAGGTCGCTAAAGGACAAGGCGGTTTTTTTAAGACTAAAGTTAATGCTGCTGACTTAGCTTTAATTACTAGACAAATAGCAACTTTGGTTAAAGCGTCTATACCACTTGAAGAAACAGTTAAAGCGATTGCTGATCAAACTGAAAAGCCTAAGCAGCGCAGCATGCTAATGGGAATAAGAGCAAGGGTTGTTGAAGGTCATACTTTGGCCGATGCTTTAAGTGAATATCCTTGGGTTTTTTCTGAGCTTTACCGTTCGATGGTTGCTGCAGGTGAAAAGTCAGGACATTTGGACTTAGTGCTTGAGCGACTTGCCGATTACACAGAATCAAGGCAGGAAATACAATCTAAAATTTCCGGTGCTTTAGTCTATCCAATCATTTTAACTGTAGTTAGTGTGGGAATTGTTTCGTTTTTACTTGGTTATGTTGTTCCTGAAATTACGGGGAGCTTTACTCAGTCGGGGCAGGAGTTGCCATGGATAACACAAGCACTTTTATCAATGAGCGAGTTTGTTAAAGCGTGGGGGATCTGGGCTTTTTTAGGCATAGTCTTAGCATTGGTTGGTTTTAATCGAATGCTACGTAAGCCTTCGATGCGTTTATGGTGGGATCGCTGGAAATTAAACTCTTGGGGGTTAGGTAAAGTTATCCGAGGTATGAATTCTGCACGTTTTGCCCGTACATTAGCCATTTTAAATCAAAGTAGTGTACCGCTACTTGAGGGAATGAAAATTGCTGGCGATGTTATGACTAATGTGGAATTAAAAAGAGCAGTGAAAGAAGCGACGGTAAGAGTAAGGGAAGGTGCAGGTTTAAAAATTTCGTTGCAGCAGTGCGGTTATTTTCCACCAATGATGTTGCACATGATTGCTAGTGGTGAAAACTCAGGTGAACTAGAGCAAATGCTAGATAGAGCTGCAGATAATCAAGAGAAACAGTTCGATAATTTAGTGGGAACAATGATGAATATGATTGGGCCTGTAATGATTTTGGTGATGGGCTCTTTCGTTTTCGCGATTGTACTGGCCATTATGTTGCCTGTGTTCTCATTAAGCGACACATTAGCATAACTTTTTGAATGGTAGTTGCATTTAATAGCAACAAAACAAATTAAAAATATTGATTTAAAATGAGGTAAGTGATGAAAAGACAATCAGGATTTTCTTTATTAGAAATACTTGTCGCAATGGCTATTATGGCTATATTGGGTGGGATTATGGTTAATCAGTTTATGGGACAAACTGAAAATGCAACCTTCCAAAGGTTAAAAGGAGATTTAGCCGTTATTGAATCTGCATTAATTCAATATCACTCCGATAACTTTCTTTTACCTACAACGGATCAAGGGTTAGATGCTTTGGTCACTAAACCAACTGATTCTCCAGAACCTAAAAATTATCCACGTCGTGGTTATCTAAAAGACTTGAAAACAGATCCTTGGGGTAATCCTTACCAGTATACCTATCCTGGAGAATTTGGAGAGTATGATGTTTATTCTTTAGGAGCAGATGGTGAAGAAGGTGGTGAAGGGCTTGCGGCTGATGTTGGTAATTGGAATATTGATGAAGTGTTGAAAGCACTCAAAGCACAAGACTAAAGATAATGATGAAAGCACTTGAATTTCGGACGGTTCCTAAGTTGAAGCCAAGTGGCTTTAGCTTAATCGAAATTTTAATTGCTATGGCTATCATGGCTGTTTTGATGGGGATTGCAATCCCATACCTTGGGAAGTCGAGTGATACTTTTGCTAAAGAAGAGATTTATCGATTATTGGCTGCTATTGAAATGGTTCGTGATAAAGCCGTCATTGAAAATAGAGAGTATGGTTTAAATATTGATGAAAACGGCTATCAGTTTTTAATTTTGAATGATGATTTTGATGAGCCGAGTGGTGGTAAAGGAGCGGGTAAAAGTAAGGGAAAAAGTACTTCAAAAGATAGTTCAGGTAGAGATAGTTCAGGTAGAGGTTCTAGTGCTGAGAAAGGCCGAGAAGGGGGACGAGATAATGCTTCAGGTAAAGAGGGTGAAAAAGCAGGTAGAGCCAATAATAAACCACAGTGGTCTGTGATTGAAGATGTTGCTGGACTGTCTCCACATGAATTTAGAGAAGAGGTTGAAGTCAATGTTGCTATAGATGGCGATAATATTTTTAAACCTGCCGAAGATGAAGTTCAAATTTTTGAGGAAGATGTCAATATTTTTGAAGATGAAAAAGATGAAGAGGTTAAACCACCTCAAATTTATTTTTTATCTTCAGGAGAGCAAAATCAATTTACGATAGCAGTAGCTGTTAATGATGAATATCAAAGTGATAGAGATGATATTTTATTTTTTCGTATTCAAGGTTTGCTTACAGGTAAACTCCAAATTCAAGGCCCTTTACCTGGAAACCTTTTTCAAGATATAGAACGTGACTACAGTGAATATTTGGCAGAGGAATGAATAATTATTTAAATCGAAAACTACCAAAGCCAAACTCGCGTCAGCGAGGCTTTACTTTGTTAGAAGTTTTGATTGCAATGGTTATATTTGGTACTACGGTTGCTTTTTTAGTTAGAAACATTACTGATCAGCAACGAGCTCATGCCGATATAGGAATAAAAAACATTGCTCATTGGGTGGCTCTGAATAAAATGGCAGAAACCCGCATGGAATTACAATGGCCTGAGTTAGGGGTTACTCGTGGTGACATGGAAATGCGCAATCATAAATGGTTTTGGTTGCAAACGGTTAGCAAAACCAGTGAAAAGCAAATGCGCCAGGTCGAAATTGAAGTTCGATTAGAAGAAGATGACGAACTGCCGGCTACACGTTTTATCGGCTTTATAGCGAATAAGGAACAAAATGAGAAATCTCAGTCTCCTCGCCGTCGATAAACAAAAAGGTTTCACTTTAATTGAAATCATGGTCGCTATGGCAATATTAGCTTTGGTTGGTGTAGGCGCTTTATCGTTGTTGAACACTGCGACAACTAAAACCAATGCAATGAAAGTGAGTGGTGATCGACTTAACAATGTTATGAGAGCGTTTTTATTTATATCGAATGATATGCAACAGTTAACATTGCGGCAAGTAAGAGATGAGTATGGTGATAAAATTCCAAGCATGAAGAGCGACTTACAGGCGTCAACACCTTATATTAGACTGACCCGTTTGGGAAGGCGTAACCCTGCATTGTTGCCCCGTTCAAACCTGGAACATTTAATTTACACCGTTGAAGATAAAGTACTTAATAGAACCAGTTATGCTTACACTGATGGAATGGCTGAGAATCAGGGAGTTAAAAGGCCGATTCTAGAAGATGTCGAAGATATGAAAATTTCTTTTTATGATGGAGAGCAATGGTATGACTACTGGCCATTATCAGATGATCCTGAACAAGAAGAGTCGAAACTTTTACCAATAGCGGTAAAAATGAAATTAGAGTTGACTGATTATGGAGTGATTGAGCGCCTATATTCTGTTTCTGATAGGCCTTCAGCACAAGATGAAGAAGAACAACAAGGACCTGGTCGTGGCCCTGGTCCAGGCCCAGGCCCAGGAAAAGAAGATGATCGAGGGCGTGGAGATGATAGGGAGAGGCGATGATGTATCGACAGAATCGTTTCCCGAAGCGTCAATCGGGTACTATTTTAATCACGGTAGTATTAATTGCGGCAGTTGTCATTGTGTTAGTTGTTGAATCAGTAAAAACGGTTCGTTATCAAAAACAGCTAAGCAATAATTTAATTCATCGAGATCAGGCTTATTCCTATTTGATGGGAATGGAAGAGCTTGCGAAAATTTGGCTTGCTAAATCATTTGAAGAGTCTGAAAGTGAGACGGTTCATCTTAATCAGCCTTGGGCTCAGGATAATATCACTTTTCCGCTTGAAGGCGGAGGAATGATTGCTTCAATAAAGGATATGCAAAGTTGTTTTAACTTAAACTCAATTGCATCTGAAGAAAGTGATTCTGAACGTGGTGGTAGAAATAATGATTCGAGAGGCAAAGATGAACCCGAGCGAAGATCTGAGTTTGGTGGCGGGGTTAATCAAAAAACACCTGGTCAGGAAATTTTAGAAGATTTATTAAGTAAAGTTAATGAAAATGGTGGTGCTGAAGCTAAAGCTTTATCCACTGCGGTTAGAGATTGGATTGATGAGGATATCGAGCCATCTGGGGCTGACGGTGCTGAGGATGAGTTTTATCAAGGGTTAGAGATCCCTTACAGAACATCTAACAGTTTGTTAAGTCATGTGAGTGAATTGCGTGCAATTAAAGGGTTTAATCAAAAGGTTTATAATATTTTAATGCCTTTTGTTTGTGTGTTGCCGGACCAAGATGCTAAAAAAATTAATGTAAATACCGTGAATGAAGAGTCGGCCTATTTACTTTATGCCGTATTAGGTGCAAAAGATATTACAATGTCTGATGTATCTAAAGCTATTAGCAATAGAGGTGAAGAAGGTTATGAAAAGGTTGAAGATTTTTTTGATGAGTTTGGGGCGGCAGGAACAAAAATTAGAGAAAAATACGGTTCACGAGTTGATGTGACCAGCAAATATTTTCAGATGACAGCAAAAGCTGAGATTGGTAAAACTAGAGTTACTATGAAAAGTTTATTGAAAAAAAGTAAAGATAATAATTTTCAGGTGATTTCTCGATATTTTGGTAAAGAATGATGGGTAAATTAACTATATTTTGGGGTGTTAAAGCGGAGAATAGCTTTTTTTGGTGTTTAGATGATCAAAACATCAATGAGCTTTCTTCTATTTCAACACCGCAATTAGAAAGTCAGGAAATTTTAAAAGCTGATTTGGCTTGTATGGCAGAGATTGCCCGCTCAAGACAAGTAGAATTAGTATTGTCATGTAATGATGTGCATTTTAATGAGGTCGATTTACCTAATAAAGCTCAAAGGCATCTTCGAAAAGCGGTTCCTTTTTTAATTGAAGAGCATTTAGCTGAACCTGTGGATAATATTTTTATTGCGATTGGAGATAGGTTAAAAACAGGAAAAATCCCCGTTCGAGGTGTTGCATTAGAATATATTCAACAAATTACCGAGCAGTTTATTCAAGCAGAAATAAAATTAGACTCAGTTCATGTTGATTTAGATATGATACGACAGCCCGAAGAGGGCTTTAATATTGTTTTATCGAATGGCGATGTATTAGTCACAGATGCTGAGGGACAGCGTTGGTATTGTAGTCCCGATGATTTTTCTTGGCTCTCTCAACGTGTTGTTGCAGAACAGGATAGTGAAGATGATGATGGTTTACCAATTGCTACGCCAATGACGGTGTTCTGTGATAATCAAGATGATTATGCAAATTTTGAAAAGCAATTACCTGTTGGTCTGTTTGCCCCACAAGTTGAGTTTGTTGAGTCGATAGAAGAGCATATTAGCGCTAATAACCAATCAAAATTTAATTTATTGCAAGGCGAGTTTGAACCAAAAGTAGAATCTTCGCCGTTAAAAAATATGCTATTTAAAGTTGCCTCTATTATTGGCGTTGTGCTGGCTGTTCATTTGTTATACCAAGGTTCTCAATGGTTTTGGTTATCAAGTCAAAGTGAAGCATTAAAACAACAACGGATAGTTTTATGGAAGCAGGCATTTCCTGGTAGAAAAACACCATCTAATCCAGATAAATCGCTTAGAAGTTTTATGAAAACAATTGGTAGTGGTCAAGGTGAGGCTTCCTTTTTATCATTACTTAGTTCTAGTGCTGGTTTAATGAAAGACTTAAGCCAAATATATCCAACTAATATTAGCTATAATTCTTCACGTAATGAATTGCGGATGGACTTATTTGCTAAAGATCTACCTGTGCTAAACAAGTATCGTGATGATTTGAAGGTTGCAGGTCACCAAGTTGAGATGTCATCTGCTACTCAGCGTGGAGATGGATATTCAAGTCGGTTGACTGTAAAGAGGTGAAAATATGGAACAACTTAAACAATGGTATGAAGGCTTAGATAATAATGAGCAGCGAATTGTCATGTTGGCTGCAGTGTTTTTTGGTGTTCTTATTTTGATTTTTGGTTTGTTGAAACCAATTAATGATTCTTTAAATTCGCTTCAAAGCCAAGTTAATAGTCGTGAAAAATCAGTGGCGCTTTGGAAACAGTCGATGCCGCAAATTATTGCTAATCGAGGTAATACCAACACTTCAAGTTCTTCACTTTCACTGAGTAATTTAGTGACATCTTCTACTCGAAAGTATCAATTACGAGTTTCTCGAGTGCAAGAGAAAGGGCCTACAGAAATACAGGTTTGGTTTGATAATGTTCCTTTTAATGAGTTCATTAAATGGGTTGCAGAATTAGAAAATGGTCATAGTGTATCAATAGAGTCTGTCAATATTAGAACCAAAGATCGGGATGGTTTAAGTAGTATCGACGTTAAAATTCAACGAGGTTGAACAGGTAAATTATAATTAAAATGAAAAAAAAATCATTTATTCTTAGTTGTTTATTCATTGTGCTGGTGATCTATCTAACGCCTGCTAAATTGATAGAGCATTTAACCCCTCCCAATAATCAAGTTCAACTAAGTGGTTTTAGTGGTAGTGTTTGGTCTGGAACTATTGGTTCTGTTATTTCTAAAGATGCATCATTTTCAAATGTAGAATTTGCTGTTAGTCCGGTGGCATTATTCGCGGCAAAGTTGTCATTGGCGATTGAAATACCCAAAGGACCAATAAAAGGTGAGTTTAATATTAGTTTAACCAAAGAATTAGATAAGTCGATTGAGATATCAAATGCTAATATTTCACTGGCTGCTAAGTTTTTAGAGAAATTTATTCCGGTTAGAGGTGCTTCTTTAGAAGGCAAAATTACCACGAAAGATTTTGATTTAATGACTGAAAATAAAAAGGTTAAATTTATTGAAGGGCATTTAAATTGGCGTAGCGCTGTTGTTGGTTTTCAAGGACAGAAGTGGCCTTTAGGTAACTTTTCTATTAAATCATCGACCGATGAAAAATCTAAAGTAATCACATTGGAATTAGTTAAAGCTAAAAACAAACTAGGTTTACAAGGAAAAGCAACCTTATCTCCAGATGGAATGATGGCATTTACAGGCAGTATTTCGACTGATATCGACCAGTCAATTTATAAGACTGTTGCACTATTTAATAATGGCAAACCAGCGAATGGTCGACTACCAATTCAATACAGACAAAAAGTTTTTTAACATTTAAAACTAGCCAACAGGAAAGCTATTTTGGGACAGTTAGTTAATTGGCAGTCGATTGATACTGTTTTACTGGATATGGACGGTACTATTCTCGATCTCGCTTTTGATAACTATTTCTGGTTAGAGTTTTTGCCTCAAAAGTATGCAGAGAAAAATCAACTTTCATTAGAGGAAAGTAAGTTGTTTTTAGCGAATAGCTATGGTGCTATTGAAGGTAAACTGCAATGGTACTGTCTCGATTTTTGGAGCGAAAGATTACAGTTAGATATTGCCGCTCTTAAATATTCAATAAAAGAAAAAGTGGCATTTAGACCTGGTGCTATTGAATTTTTGGAGTTTCTCCTCGAGCAGAAAAAACACGTTTATCTCGTTACCAATGCTCATCCTAAAAGTTTAGAAATTAAATTGCTAAATGTAAGTTTTCATCAATATTTTAAAGATTTAAGTAGTTCTCATTCGTTTGGTTATCCTAAGGAAGAACAATCTTATTGGTTATTATTACAAAAAAAATATCAATTTGATTTAAAACGAACCTTATTTGTTGATGATAGTGTTAAAATATTAAAGTCAGCAGAGCAATTTGGAATTAAGCACCTTTTAGGTATTGCACAGCCTGATATGGGAAAGGGCATTATTGATACTGCTCCTTTTGATTCTATTAGTGATTTTAAGAAGATAATTTATAATGACTAGCAAACCTCAAATTACTGATAAGAAACAAGTTGCTAAAACTCGAATTTTTTGTGTAGAAGAGTTATCACTTGAATTTTCAAATGGTGAAAAACGTATCTTCGAACGAATGGTGTCTGGCCGTAGTGGTGCAGTTATGATTATTGCTGTCACAGAGAAAAATGAGTTTATACTCATTCGAGAATATTCTGCGGGCACAGACGATTATCAATTAGCTTTTCCTAAAGGATTGATGGAAGAGGGCGAAAATATTATGGATGCTGCTAATCGCGAATTAAAAGAAGAAGTTGGCTTTGGGGCTAATCAGCTCGAACCACTTAAAGGGATGAGTTTGGCTCCCGGATACTTTTCACATAAAATGAACTTGATACTGGCTCGTGATTTATACGCTGAAAAATTACCGGGAGATGAGCCGGAACCGTTAGAGGTGGTTTATTGGCCTGTTACGGAGATTGATTCATTGCTTGAGCAACAAGATTTTACCGAAGCTCGCTCTATAGCTGGTTTGTTATTGGCAGAACGCCATTTAAAAAAGGAACATTAAAATTGAATGTAGCTCAATATCCTCTAAATGAAATAATGCAAGAGTTGATTATTACCGCAAAAAAAGCAGGTAATGCCATTATGGATGTTTATAACAGCGATGATTTTAATGTGCAGATAAAGGGTGATGATTCGCCTTTGACACGCGCAGATCTCGCTGCTCATCATATCATTATTGAGCGATTACAAGCTCGCTTCCCCGATATTCCTTGCCTTTCAGAAGAAAGTACAGATCTTACTTTTGCTGAGCGCAAAAGCTGGCAACAGTGTTTCATTATTGACCCTTTAGATGGTACAAAAGAGTTCATTGCGAGAAATGATGATTTTACGGTAAATATAGCTCTTGTTACTAATCATAAACCAGTCGCAGGTGTTATCTATGCGCCTGTGCTCGATACGGTTTATTATGCAGCAGAAAATGAGGGCGCTTTTAAACAAGTAAAAGATGAAGCGCCTACTAAAATATCTGTTAGAAAACTTCAAAAGAAAAATGGCCAAAACCATTTTACGGTTGTTGCTAGTCGACGTCATGGTTTAGAAAAAGTAGAAACGCTTTGCCAAAACTTTTCCAGTTATGATCTCACAAGCCGTGGTAGTTCATTAAAAATGTGTTTAGTTGCAGAAGGAAAAGCTGATTTATATCCTAGGCTCGCACCAACATCAGAATGGGATACCGCAGCTGCGCAGGCTATTGTTGAGCAGGCTGGTGGGCAATTATTACAACTCGATTTTTCTGAAATGGCTTATAATCAAAAAGAATCATTACTCAACCCATTTTTTTTGGTTCTTGGGGATCCTGAGTTTGATTGGAAAGCTTCACTAGTTGTATCTTAAGTGGCGTTGATATTCGCTTAGAATAATATTGAAAATTTAAAGATAAAACAGATTGAACAAAACGGGAACTTTAAAGCTCCCGTTTTTAGTGATTAATATTTCAGTATTAAAAGTTTAGGCAAATAAATCCGAACAGGTATCGCGTTCTTCTTGAAGCTCTTTCTCTGATTCTTTCATTTTTGAAACAATAAAGTCATTGTTTTCTAGCCCGGTAACGATTGTCCAGTCACCATCTTTGCAGGTTACAGGGTATGAGTAAATTAAACCTTCTTCAATACCATAAGAGCCGTCAGAGAATACTGCCATAGAAACCCAATCACCTTCATCTGTTCCTAAAGCCCAGCTTCTCATATGATCAATAACACCATTAGCTGCTGAAGCTGCTGAAGACGATCCTCTTGCGGCAATAACTTCTGCACCACGTTTGGCTACTTTTGGCATAAATTCATCGCTAGCCCAACTATTATCAATAATACTTGTTGCTGCCTCATCACCAATTGAAGTGTGTGTAATATCTGGTACTTGAGTCGTTGAATGGTTGCCCCAAATAGTCATCTTTTTAATGCTATTCATTGGTTTACCTGACTTTTCTGCGATTTGATAAATTGCGCGGTTGTGATCTAGTCGCATCAAAGCCGTGATATTACGAGGATTTAGGTTAGGTGCATTTTTCATTAAAATGTAAGCATTGGTATTGGCTGGATTTCCAACAACACATATTTTTATTGCTGGGTTGGCTACGTCGTTAATAACTTTACCCAAGGTACTAAATATTTTCCCATTGTCTTTTAATAAGTCAGCACGTTCCATACCTGGTCCTCTAGGCTTAGCACCTACCATTAAACCATAGTCGGCATCCTTAAATGCTACAGCGGCATCATCGGTGCAAACAACATCGTGTAGTAGTGGGAATGCACAATCATTTAGTTCCATTTTTACTGCTTCTAGCACTTTTAAAGCGGGTGTAATTTCTAATAGTTGTAAAATTACAGGTTGATCATTGCCTAACATTTCGCCAGATGCGATACGGAACAATAACGAATAGCAAATTTGGCCAGCAGCTCCAGTCACTGCAACGCGTACAGGTTGTTTCATTTCTAATTTCCTCAATTTTCAAAAAAGTAGCGGTAACTCTAGTGCGTGCGATTTTACCACATTGCAGAGCGCTTACCTACTCCCTGCCTGGTTTTGTGTGTTTCTTAATTAAAACTAAATAGGTTGGCTTTTTTTTAATAAATGAGTATGCTTATTAGTACATTGGTTCAACTTAGTACATTGATTTAACTGTTTATGGGTAGTGGATTGTTTCGTCGAAGCTTATCAATCATTTTGATTGTGCTGATATCGGTTCAGCAGGCTTACTCATTCGCCAATGCTTCCTGTCAAATGACCACCCATGATGATATGGCTGCCCACCATGGTATGAGTAATATGCCTGAAGTTACCGAAAATTGCTGTGAGAGTGATATCAGTTGTTTTAAGGCGACTTGCTCTGTTACTGCAGGATATTCAATGTTTGCCAATGAAGTTAATAGTTTTTCAATAATGAATATGAAGTCATCCACCGTGACTTTACCATTATTTTCGCTGAAGTTAAGCTTATCAAGTCGGTTGTTTCGTCCCCCTATTTACGAATAAAGCAGGATAGATCTACTTAAAATTCAAGTTCAGGCAAGGTGATTACTTGAGTTTTTATTGAGATATCTGTTTCCTATGTCCGTCTATTATATTCGACGGTGACTCATTTTATTTTTTACATACGTCAGCGTGCTATTAGAGTGAGCGGTGAATTACTACTTGTGCTAATAGTTTTGATATGAAATTTAGCGAGGAATTGACAAATAATGTATATTTTGTTGATGAGAATAGTTAAAAATAATTGGTTAGCTATTAGTATTAAAATAATCTTGTTATTGCAAGTAATCACTTTTCCAATCGCTCAAGCAGAGACATTCCCCGTGTTGAGTTTTTCGTCTGCTGTTCAAATGGGACAAACTAATGATCCTTGGTTGGTGAGAAATTTGCATCAGCAAAAATCAATAGAATCAAAAAGTTTTGCGGTTAATTTACGACCAGCTCCTAAAGTTAGTTTGGGAATAGTTAACTTACCAATTGATAACATGCGCTTTAATCAAGAAGGAATGACACATTTTAAAGTTGGTATTTCACAAGTATTTTCACGAGGAGATACACCTGCATTAAAGGCAAAGCAGTACCAGATTATGAGTCATCAATTTCCTTTTATGCGCCAAGATAGGAAAGCCAAAGTTGAAGTGTTAGTTGGAAGTTTATGGTTAGACATTTTTAGGGCCCAACAAAGTATTCAGTTAATTAAACGTAATAAAGTGTTATTTGAACAACTAGCGGACATTGTTCAAGCCGGTTATTCGTCGGCTATTGGTAATGCTCGTCAGCAAGATATTATTCAGGCACAGTTAGAGTTGACTCGGCTTGAAGATAAGTTGTTATTGTTAAAACAAAATCAAAATAAGTATAAGCAACAATTATCAGAATGGTTAAATGATTATTTCGTTAAAGGTGAGTTATCATCATTAGATAATGATAAAAATAATACTTTTTTTTCGGTTGAACCTGTTTTGCCTCAACTTCAATTATCAAATCGAATAATAAACCATAACCCTGCAAACAATATGCAACAAAGCTTATTAAAAGCTTTAATACATCATCCTGCCGTTTTAGCCTTAGAAAAAAAAATAAGTGTGAATAAAATAAATGTTGAATTGGCAAAGCAAAAAGATAAAACACAATGGGGAGTTAATGCAAATTATGGATATCGAGAAGATAATAATCAATTAGGTTTAGAACTCTCTGATTTATTTTCAGTGGGGATTACTTTTGATATACCTTGGACTAACCGTCGTCAAAATGCTAAACAAGTTCAATCAGAAATTGATTCTACATCTGCTGCAAAAACAGAAAAGTGGTTGTTACTGCGCGACTTAATAGCATCCTTCAAAAGTTTAACTGCTCAGTTAAAACAAATTGATAAACGTCTAATATTATATAAGCAACGGTTACTCCCTCAAGTTCATGAGCAAGCTGAAGCAGCGCTAACTGCTTACACTAGCGATGAAGGAAGTTTTTCTAGTGTCGTCCGAGCGAGAATAGCCGAGTTGAATGCTCAACTTGATGAATTAAGTATTAATGTAGAAAAACAAAAATTAATACTTCAACTGAGCTATTTTTTTAAGGGAACGAGTAACATCTCAGCAAAGAGTGAAGCTTTAATTGGAGATACAAATGAATAATCTGACTAGAATACTGATTGTATTTTTCATAGGGCTTTTGTCGGGAGTTTTAGTTGTTTTTTTCTTTTCTTCTACTGACAATGAAAACGTTGAAAATAAAGATAAACCCCTTTATTGGGTTGCTCCTATGGATCCTGAATTTAAGAGAAATGAACCGGGAAAGTCACCAATGGGAATGGATTTGATCCCGGTTTATGTTGAAAATAAAGCCAGTAAAGATAATCAAATCGGTGTTGTAAGTATCTCGCCAGAAGTGGTTAATAATTTAGGCGTTAGAACGGCACTTGTTACGCTTGGTTCTTTATCGCCAACAATTAGAACTGTTGGATATGTAAGGTATGATGAAGATCAATTGGTTCATGTACATCCAAGAGTTGAAGGGTGGATAGAAAAATTACATGTGAAAGCTGCAGGTGATCCGGTATTAAAAGGACAGCCATTATATCAAATATATTCGCCAACTTTAGTCAATGCTCAGGAAGAGTTTTTATTAGCCATTGAAAGAAAAAATCAAAGGTTAATCAAAGCGGCTGAAGAACGATTGAAAGCATTGCAATTACCTGAAGATGTGCTTAAAAGCTTAAAAAAAACAAGAAAAGTTCAACAAAATATTATGTTCTATGCACCGCAAGATGGGGTTGTTGATAATCTTAATATTAGAGAGGGTTTTTTTGTTAAGCCGGGAACGACATTAATGTCAATTGGTACACTCAAGCAGGTTTGGGTTGAAGCAGAGGTCTTTGAACGCCAAGCTTTTCAAGTTGCTACAGGTGATAGAGTGACTATGTCTTTAGATTTTATTCCGAGTAAAATTTGGGAAGGCCACGTAGATTATATTTATCCAACTTTAAATCCTGAAAATAGAACATTAAAAGTGAGGCTTCGTTTCGATAATCATTCTGGTGAACTAAAGCCGAATATGTTTGCACAGGTTATTATTCATAATAAGCCCATTAACCACTCATTGATGATTCCACGTGAAGCTGTCATTCGTACTGCTAATTCTAATCGTGTAGTACTCGCATTAGGCAATGGTCAATTTCAATCGGTTGAAGTTATGTTAGGACGGTTTGATGAAGCATTCATAGAAGTAGTTCAAGGATTAAAATTAAATGAAACTGTAGTCGTTTCTGCTCAATTTTTACTTGACTCAGAATCAAATAAAAATGCTGGCTTAAAAAGAATGAGCATTCGTGAAACCGATAAAGTTGAATCGGCGAGTGTTAAGGGAGTTATTAATAATATAATGACTGAAGAGCGTTTACTTAATATTAGCCGAGAAGCAATAAAAAAATGGAATAGAGAGGCCGATACGATGGATTTTATAGTACAAAATGATATTTCTTTAGAGCCCTTGAGCGTAGGAATGCAGGTTCAATTTACTTTTCATGTGAGTGACGATAGGCTAATCATTTCATCAATAGAACCTTTAAGTAATCATCTTAACTCTGGGTTTAATGAGGGAGTTAAACAATGATTAAGGCAATTATTCAATGGTCTGTTTATAATCGTTTTTTAGTGCTATTAGCTTCTGTTTTTTTATCAATTATGGGCATTTTTTCTTTAAAGCAAACGCCTATTGACGCAATTCCAGATCTTTCTGATGTACAGGTTATTATAAAAACAACTTTCCCTGGGCAAGCACCGCAAGTTGTTGAAGATCAAGTGACTTATCCATTAACAACTGCAATGCTGTCTGTGCCTGGCGCTGAAACGGTTAGAGGGTATTCTTTTTTTGGAGATTCTTTTGTTTACGTTATTTTTGATGAAAATACAGATTTATATTGGGCGCGTAGCAGAGTGCTTGAATATTTAAGTCAAGTTACGCCTAATTTACCTGCTAGTGCAAAAACACAATTAGGTCCTGATGCAACCGGTGTTGGTTGGGTGTTTGTTTATGCTTTACAGGACAAAACAGGAAAAAATGATATTAGTCAGCTTCGTAGTATTCAAGATTGGTTTCTGAAATTTGAATTACAAACGGTTCCGGGTGTTTCTGAAGTGGCTGCTATTGGAGGCATGGTTAAGCAATATCAAGTTAAAGTTAATCCTGATAAATTAAGAGCATTCAACATACCTTTAACCCACATTCAAATGGCAATTAAACGAGGTAATCAAGAAGTCGGTGCTTCAGTGATTGAAATGGCCGAAGCGGAATATATGGTGAGAGCGACAGGGTATATTAAAAGTAAGGCTGATTTAGAAAATATTCCATTAGGTGTTAATCAAAATGGTACTCCTTTGTTATTAAAAAATATTGCTGAAATTGACCTGGGACCACAGATGCGAAGAGGAATTGCTGAGCTAAATGGTGAAGGGGAAACGGTGGGTGGAATTATTGTTATGCGCTCTGGAGAAAATGCTCAGCAAGTCATTAGTGATGTAAAAAATAAATTAGAAACATTAAAAAAAGGGTTACCTGATGGTGTCGAAGTCATAACTGTTTATGATAGAAGTGCATTAATACAGAGAGCCGTCAATAATTTATGGTTTAAGTTGGCCGAAGAGTTTGCTGTAGTCGCTTTAGTTTGTATGGTTTTTTTATTCCATATTCGTTCATCACTGGTTGCCATTATTAGTTTACCTATTGGTATTCTAACCGCCTTTGTCGTTATGTATATGCAAGGGTTAAATGCTAATATCATGTCTTTAGGCGGTATTGCAATTGCGATAGGAGCAATGATTGATGGTGCTATAGTAATGATTGAAAATATGCACAAACATATTGAAAAGACGCCATTAAATGAAACGAATCGATGGGAATTGGTTGTTAAATCTGCGGTAGAAGTTGGCCCAGCATTATTTTTTAGTTTATTGATTATTACCGTGAGTTTTATTCCTGTATTCACACTGGAAGCGCAAGAAGGCAGAATGTTTTCTCCTTTAGCTTATACAAAAACTTATGCTATGGCTGCATCTGCTGCCTTAGCTATTACACTAGTGCCAGTTCTAATGGGATATTTTATTAGAGGAAAAATTTTACCAGAAAATAAAAATCCTATTAATCGAACCTTAACTTCTATTTACTTGCCTTTATTAAAGCAAACTCTCAACTTCCCTAAAGCGACTTTATTTTTGTCAGGTGTTATTTTTGTTATTGGCCTTTGGCCTATTAATAAAATAGGAAGCGAGTTTATTCCTCCATTAGATGAAGGCGATATTATGTATATGCCAACAACTTATCCTGGGATTTCTATCGGTAAGGCCAGAGAGCTGTTACAACAAACGGATAAATTAATTAAAACTTTACCTGAAGTCGAAAGTGTTTTTGGTAAAGTTGGTCGTGCAGAAACTGCGACGGACCCTGCTCCTATTACTATGATAGAAACTTTTATTCAACTTAAACCCAAAGAATTTTGGCGAGAAGGTATTACTGCTGAAAATATTAAACAAGAGCTTAATTCTATTGTTAATTTGCCCGGTGTTACCAACTCGTGGGTGATGCCAATAAAAACAAGAATTGATATGTTAGCAACGGGTATAAAAACACCTGTTGGTATAAAAGTGTCTGGACCACAATTATCACAAATTCAAAAAATAGGGCGACAGTTAGAATTAATTTTAAAAAATGTTAGAGGGACTGCTTCTGTTTACTCAGAGAGAGTGGCTGGAGGTCGTTATATAAAAGTTGATATACGGCGAGAGAAAGCCGCTAGGTATGGTTTGAATATTGCTGATGTACAGCAAGTTGTTGCTACGGCTATTGGAGGGATGAATGTTGCTGAAACTGTAGAAGGTGCAGAAAGGTATCCGATTAATATTCGATATCCGCAAAACTATCGGAGCTCACCAGAACAACTCGCTTTGCTGCCTATTATTACCGATTCGGGGCAACGAATTGCGTTAAGTGATGTTGCAGATATTTTTGTTGAGGATGGTCCTCCAGGAATAAAAAGTGAAAATGCTCGGTTGAATGGATGGGTTTTTATTGATATTGAAAATATCGATGTTGGGCATTACGTTGAACTAGCGCAACAAATAGTTGAAGAAAAATTAAAGTTGCCCCCTGGGTACGCAATTAGCTGGTCTGGTCAATATGAATATATGTTAAGAGCGAAAGAAAAATTGACTTATGTTGTTCCATTCACATTGGGAATTATTATACTTTTATTATTTCTTAATTTTCGCAGTTTAAGTGAAGTGTTGATTATTATGGGAACACTTCCATTAGCGCTTATTGGTAGTCTCTGGTTAATGTATTGGCAGGAATATCATTTTTCTGTGGCTGTTGGGGTTGGCTTTATTGCTCTGGCTGGTATTGCTGTTGAAATTGGTGTCATTATGTTGGTTTATTTAAATCAAGCTTATACTGCCTTAGTTGATGAAAACAAGCTGCAAAGCGTTTTGCTAGATAAGCAAAAAATACAACAAGCGGTTTTAAAAGGTGCAGGTCTAAGAATTCGTCCAATTATGATGACTGCGCTATCTATTATTATTGGTTTATTACCTATATTATGGGGCAAAGGAACGGGATCTGAAATTATGAGTCGAATCGCTGCACCTTTAGTTGGTGGGATGATTAGTTCAGTATTATTAGCGCTTTTTGTTATTCCGGTTGTTTATTATTTGTGGCGATTAAAACAATTAGCTAAATGAAAAAGCGAATCAGTTTTAATTATTGTATGGATATTCCTTTGCCTAATTGGCAGGACTTGCTGCGGTATCTTAGCAACAAACTGCCTTGTATACATTTCCATCTTACTTGCCGCGCTTTATTAATATAGGGTTCTAAAATAACCGTTTGATTAGCTAAGGCACTATTACCATTACCAAATAATAAAGTAATGGTTTTTTGATCGCTTTTAATGGCTAATGGTAAATGTACATTTGAGGAGGGAATATTTAAGTTTAGCTGTTGATTATGCTCTGGTAATGTTGAATTAGCTAAAAACTGTTTTTCTAGCTGCTGCGCATTAAGAGAAAATTGTGTCAGTGCTTGGGCAAATAGCTGTTTCTCATGAAAGTCACGGTCGTTATACACGGCATAACCAATGCCTATGATGATAAGAAATGATAATATCAGCGTGATAATGATGTTTCTCAACATAGTGCATTTAGCTCCTTAGACTGAGCGTTCTATTTTTATACTCGTTGTCAGCTGAATAAAGGTTAAACAAAATTGCCACAATTGAGCATGATTTAGCCAGCATTGAGAACCCGTTACGTAGATTTTACCTGTTAAAATCAGCTAACATAGTCATATTTAAGTTTAGCATATTAATTTTGGAGTAATCTGTGCCTTTGTTAAAGTCATTAATTTGTTTGCAAGGAATGGATAATGGTCGTCGATTTTTAGTCATTAATGTATGTGTGTATATATTATTTCTAATTATAAATCCTTTACTAGCTAAGTCGATTGTTTTGCTTTTGCTGTTTCTCATTCTTACTGGTCCTGTTATGGTTGCTTCTGCTATTCGAAGAAGTTATGACTCCGGTTTTGCAAAAACTTTATCAGTTATTCCTGTAACTACCTTTTTGTTAACTGTTTTTGGCATTACTTTTATTGAACATGGTGCGAGTTACTTTTTACTTATTTTATCGGTATTAGCTACATTAGCCGGTACTACAATCAGTAATGCTAAAATCCGCAGAAATCAAGATTATGTGATGGGGTATGCTGGACCAATTGATATTGTTGAAAATGTAGATACACAAATGGATGCTGCTGGTTTTGAAAGGATAGAGCCGACAATTGTTATTGGTCAGTCTATTAATGAGGCTAATCCCACAACAGCTAAGGACGAACATTCACCGCAATTAGAAGCTGAGCTGACTCATTTTGAAAGAGATCAACAAGTATTTTTACAGAGTCAACAAGTAGCAAATGCGCGTTCTGGCGTTACAGAAAAAGCAGGTCAAGATTGGGAGCAAGTTATTCATCAATGGTTTACGCAAAATAGACAACTCAGTTTATACATGATATCAGCTATTGTTCTAATCACGTTGATAGGTATTGGTTGGTCACTCTTTGATAATGAAGAAGAAAAAGCTGAAAAAGTGATTGAGCAAACGCCGGTGAACGTTGCTAAAGAACGATTAAATAAATTAGAAATGCCCGATAACTATTGGTTGATGATGGATAAAAATGATGCATTAACTATTGCCTGGCAAGGTGATATTAAACAAGATGGAGAGCTATGGTCTTTGGCCACAGCAAAAGGCGATAAGGACTGTACGAGTATTCGTTTTGAAAATGGAAGTAAAGTTCGTAGCGTATTAGTAACGATAAAAAATGAAGGTGATTATTATGCCGACTTTTCGCCACTAGATACGGCTTTTCTGATTGAAGCGATTGCCAAGCGTAGTCGATTTACTTTATGTGGCGTTGACTTTTCTTTGAAAGGGACTCAGGCAAAATTAATGAGTAATAGAAAATATGCTTCTTATTTAGAATCATTATAGTTGATTTTATGAGCCGCAACTTTTAACTAGCGGCTGATTATTTATTTAAGTAATTTTTCAGTATAAAAAGGCTTATTATCTTTGTTTATGATACGTTTAATTTTCAAGTAAGATAAGTGCTTTGGCTTTAGTGATTCTTTTTCCTCCAAGCCATCCCATTATTCCGTGTGAGAAAGGCATTAAAAAGTAAATGAATCCCGAAACTCCTGGGTGGCCTGTTATATAAAGTAGTATTACTGATAAGACTGCAATTACAACGGTAATTAAGTGATGTAATGCGGCGTTAATTGTCATCGTTAATTCAAGCTGATCAAGTTCTAGTTTTTCTCGTAGTGAGTAAGCTCTATATTGAAGCATAGCGAGTAAGCCAAACACACCGATGAGTCCAAATCCGTATAAGTACATCATACTACACCGTTGAAAATAATTGACTAAGTTTGCTTGCTCTGGTGCTACTAATCCGCCAAAAGAATATCCTTCTGGTACTAAGAATAATTCACTGGTGCTGTCTCCAATGATTAAATACCAAAGAAATGTGCAAAGAAATTTTAGTGGAAAGGCGAAAAACATAATGATAAATAAAAAAGCACTATTGATGATGCTGGTTTTTGTATCTTCTAAACCAAAGCGACGAAAAAATAAAAAATGATAGTGCCATGCCATCATAATTAAAATAAAGCTGGCAATAAATGCAGGCAGATCTTTTATTAACTGCCACATATCATAAAACGAACTAGGAGCTGCTGTAGAAACAACTAATAGTGTTATAGTAATTGCAAAAACACCATCAGAAATACCTTCTATTCTTGATACATCACCACCACGCCAGCGAAAGTTAGGATCCGCTGGAGCCCGTTTTTTAAAAAGATGTTCTCTTATCATTATTATTTCTCATTCAGTTGATTAAACTCGGCTTAGTTTATCTCCGTGTTTTATCCATCGACTGCATAATGCTTCAGCTATTTTGGGCGATTGCTGCATTATTTCATCAGCACAAAAGTAAACGTCCGGTAGCATTTCGCTATCACGAATTATGTCAGCAAATTTATATTCTAAAATACCTGTTTGCCGAGTACCCAAAACTTCTCCGGGGCCTCTGAGCTCAAGATCTTTTTCTGCAATGACAAAACCATCATTGGTTTCTCGCATTACATTAAGGCGTTGTTTCGCATTTTTAGATAAAGGAGCATGATAAAGAAGTACACAATGACTCTCTTTTTCTCCTCTGCCAACTCTCCCTCTGAGTTGGTGAAGTTGTGATAAGCCGAGTCGTTCAGGATTTTCAATAATCATTAAGCTTGCATTTGGCACATCAACACCGACTTCAATAACTGTTGTGGCAACAAGCAAGTGCATTTTTTGTTCCTTAAATGCTTGCATAATTTGTTGTTTTTCTTGTGGCTTCATACGTCCATGAATTAGACCCACTTTTAATTCAGGTAGTGCTGCTTGCAGTTGTTCATGTGTTACTTCGGCAGCTTGACATTGAAGCTCTTCTGATTCATCAATTAGTGTGCAAACCCAATAGACTTGTCGATTATCTTGAATGCAGTTTTGTTTAACCCGTTGAATGATTAGTTCTCGCTTGGCTTCGTCCATTACAACTGTTGTAATGGGTTTGCGCCCTGGTGGAAGTTCATCAATGACCGATAGATCCAAATCAGCATAGGCGGTTTGTGCTAGTGTTCTTGGTATTGGAGTGGCGGTCATAATTAACTGATGTGGTTTAATCTGGTTTTGATTGGAACTGACTCCTTTTTCGAGTAATGTCTTTCTTTGCTCTACGCCAAAGCGATGTTGCTCATCAATGACAACTAGTGCCAAATGATGAAATGAGACTTGGCTTTGGAATAGCGCATGAGTACCAATAACCATTTGAGACTGTCCTGTTGAGATAGTTTCAAGTGCTTTTCTTTTATCTGCTGCTGGCATTTTGCTTGTCAATAAGGTGACTTCTATTGCAAATGGTTTAAACCAGCTGACAAAGGATTTATAGTGCTGCTCGGCTAAAATTTCAGTCGGAGCCATAAGTGCTGATTGGAACCCCATTCCTGATACATCAAACATATTGACTGCTGCGACTAGCGTTTTACCTGACCCCACATCTCCTTGTACTAACCTCATCATGGGGTAATTACGTTGTATATCGACTCGAACTTCTTGAATCACTCTTTGCTGGGCTGTTGTTAAATTAAAGGGCAGAGTATCAAGAAATTTTGTGAGCTGAGGATTTATTTTTTTTACTTCATAAGCTTGATAACGCTGAATTTGTTTTTTCGCTTTTTGTAATGCAATGTGTTGAGCAACTAATTCTTCAAAAGCAAGGCGCTTAATCATTAAGTTTTCACCATTTTCAATCGCCGTTAGTGGTACATCAAGTGGTGGTTGATGTAACATTAATAAAGCTTCTGCTAATGGTGGAAAGCCGAGCTTGGTTAACCAGCTTTCTGGTAGCAGCTCAGTTACTTTGGCTCGTTTAAGGTAGCCTAAACCTTGTTGTATGATGGCGTTGATCGTTTTTTGCTGGAGCCCTTCAGTAGTCGGATAGATCGCTTTTAAGCCTTCTTCGAGTTGTGGCGTTGGGTTATCATGAAGGTATTTTATTTCAGGGTGGATCATACTATAGCTCCGTCCGGAGTGACTTATTTGGCCATAGCATTGAACAAACTGTCCTGTGATAAATTGTTTCTTTTGAGCGGTAGAAAAGTAAAACAACCGAATCTCCATGGTGCCGGTATCATCGGATATTTTGCAAACCAGTGAGCGGCGTTTACCAAAAACAATGTTTGCCGTTTCTATCATGCCACATACTTGTGCATATTCTCCTTGTCTCAGGCTAGAAATTGGGTGAATTCGGCTGCGATCTTGATATTTATATGGTAAGTGAAATAACAGATCTTCTAAATTTCTAATTGATAGGTGAGCAAGCCTTTCCGCCACTTTAGGGCCAACCCCTTTGAGTGTACTGACATTAATAGTGGCTAGTTTTGTTTGCAATGAGCTAGTCTTTATTTAGGGGTAATAAATCAACTTGACCTGCAAGAGATTTTTGCAGCGACTCAGCAATAACACTGATTGCTTCTTTTCTTGGAAAGCTTGAGCGCCATGCAAGTATAATTCGTCGTTTTGGAATGGGTTCAGCAAAAGGACGTGAATCTAAGCCAGGGTAATCTGTTTGTTTAGCTAATGCTGTTACTGGCATAACGGTGATGCCCAGTTTCATTGCGACCATATGGCGAATTGTTTCTAGCGAGCTTCCTACAACCCAAGCATCAGAGTTAGCTGAAGGAGAATGACAGTTGGGGCAAGCTGCAACGACTTGATCTCTGAAACAATTACCTTTCCCTAGCATGAGAAGGTCTTTGTTGGGAATATCATCTACTTTAATTTCTGGCATGTTGCTAAATGGATGGCCTTCATAAAATAATGGCATAAAATCTTCATCATAAACTTCAACAGTTTCAATAGCTGGATCAGAAAAAGGCAAGGCTAATACTGCAACATCAATCTCAGCGGTTAGAAGTTTTTTCCTTAGGTTTTCAGTATAGTCTTCATCTATATGGAGCGGCATTTGAGGAAAGTTTTTACGCATATATGGTATTAAAGAAGGGTATAAATAAGGCCCAATGGTGAAAATTGCTCCAATTTTTAAAATACCCTCTAAAGGACTTTTTTGAATGCTTTTGAGATAATTTAGTTTTTCTGCTTCTTCAATGACTTTTTGGGCCTGTTGTACGACAGATTCGCCTTCCGGAGTTATTTCTACTTGGCGCTTTCCACGTTGAAATATAGTGATCCCTAGCTCTTCTTCAAGTTTTCTCACCGCAATACTTAAACTAGGTTGGCTGACGTGGCAAGCTTCGGCGGCTTTGCTGAAGTGTTGCGTTTGCGCAACTGCAACTACATATTTTAGTTCGTTAAGAGTCATAACTATGGCCTAACTGATTGAGTTGTAAATATCATAAAACTATAGAAAAGAAGGTGCAATAAATATTTTATATTACTGTGAATTGTTTTTTGGCTATTTACTGCCATTGTAGTCGTTTTTATTGAATAGAAAAATGCAAAATTCTAGTGACTCTCTTATCTTCGAATTGATAAATAGAAATGTTTTAATTTTTAGCTTGTGAGTCATAAAAACATCGTAAAGATGTTTTCTGAAAAGATGAATGTTAGCTGTATGTTTTTTGAAATAATCGTTTTTTCGCTAGTAGTGTATGTGTTAAACAAACATATGTGTCAATAAATTAAAAGTAATATTCTTGAACAATTAATTGTTTAACAATAAAACATTTTTGTTTAACTGGCTTTGAAACTTTTTGAAATGTTTAGATAATGTTTTTTCAAGTTTTATTCAATTGTTTGTTACTTGTATTTATTGCTGAAAAATAGTCTCATATACATGTAGCATATATTGCTACTCCCTGGTTGTTAACCCTCATTGATCTGCCGATCTGAGGGTCTTTTTTTCTCTCTAAAAAATAAAAGTTAAGTGTTTTTTTTTGATGGCTAAATAAGCTTGCTTGAATTAAATCCAAGTAAAAAGACAGGAACTATTTAAAGTTTATTTTTTAACTAATACTATATTGAAAATCTATATCGTTTGAAGAGTTTTTGGTGTCTTCATTTAATACTTTGATGTGGTGAGTCGTACTAAAAGATTGATTGAATCCATTGCTATTATTCGCTGCTGCTTGATCCGTTTTTAATGTATAACCTTTTTTAGGAAGAGTTACTATTTTTGCATCTATGTGATACTTTTTTAATATTCTGCGTAAATGGCATATTGCATGTGTAAGTCCTTGTTCACCAGTGTATTCATTGCCATTCCAAATGGTTTCAATTAAAAAATTTCTTAAAACTAATTTATTCGGTTTGCTCACTAACTCAATTAACAACTGCCACAACTTGCTTCGCAAGCGTACTATTTCTGTTTTTGTGTGTAGTGTTTGTGTTTCTGTATCTAAGGTACATCCACAAAACTCAATGATAGTATTAGTATTCAAGTGTTCCGTTGTATTCATGTTATATATTCTCAATTTTATTGGATTTTGTAACAAACAGAAATAAATACGAAGGTGATCGTATTAAACTACGAAAATATTCATAGTTCAAGCTTTTAGTATACGTAAAGTTGTTTTCTTTTGTTTTTCAAAATGTATCAAATTATTTTTTTGCTTTTTTAAAGACGTTTTTATTAATGAAAAAGTTTTCTAAGTTGGAAAGAAAGTTGAACTTTATTAATAATTAGCAAAATCAATCTTTATTCAAGATAAATTCCATATTGTAGTGAAATTAACTAATAGAACTTGGAGTTATAATGATTTTCGGGATTTTCGCGACGAAAAAAAACTGATGAAAAAAAGTCGCGTCTAATAACCTGTCTAAATGGAGAGGCGATAAAAAGTTGATAGTTCCTACTTGAAACTAAATATAAAAATGGCCTGAAAATCTAACTAACTTTTGAGGAAAATATTAACATGAAAGAATTTACTGGATTTCGACGATCATTAATTGCGGCGGCAATTAGCGCTAGTATGATAGCTAGTGTTAATGCGGCAAATAATACGTCGAGTATTATTGGAACAGTGTTGACTGATAATAGTTCAACTTATTCTGTTACAGTAAAAGATGTTAACACAGGTAGAGCGAGAACATTAACAACAGCTGCAGATGGAAGTTATCGATTTTCATCGTTGCCAGTTGGTTTATATGAAATAGTTGTAAAAAATAAAGATGGGGATATTGTTGCAGAAGAAACAAAGCGATTGGGATTAGGTTCTAATACAATTGCTGACTTCGATTTATCTGAAGCAAATGGCTCTCAGACAATTCAAATTGTTGGCTCAAGAGTTGCGGGTGTAGATACTTCGTCTATGGATTCAGGATTGGTTGTTTCAGAAGCGCAAATTGATTTAATGCCTGTTGCACGTAATGCGACGGCTGTTCAGCTGCTAGCTGCTGGAACGGTTTCTGGAGATTCAAAGTTTGGTGTTGAAGGTGGTGCTGGTTTTGTTTCTTTCGGGGGATCATCCATTGGTGAAAACTCTTGTTACATTAATGGTCTTGAAGTAACTAATACCAGACAAGGAATTGGGTGTGGTTCGGTTCCATTTGAATTTTATAAAGAGTTTCAAGTAAAAACGGGTGGTTATTCTGCACAGTTTGGTCGTACAACTGGTGGTGTATTAAATGCAGTAACTAAAAGTGGTGGTAATGAATGGGAATTTGCTGCAACTGCTGATTGGACTCCAGAATTTAAAGACAATAATAATAAATCTTATCGCTTAAATAGCACTCGTGATGTTTTTAACGATACTTCGCATAATAAACAGTCATCATTAGATTTTACCTTATCTGCTTCAGGTGCATTAATTGAAGATACTCTGTTTGTTTATGCAATTGTAAATCCTCGTGATACATCTAATACGTTTGCATTTACTCCACTTAGAACAAGATATAATGCCGTTGATCAACTTCGTACTATTGAAGCTTCAGGGGGAGATAATTTATTTTGGGGAGTGAAGTTAGATTGGGAACTGCATGAAAATCATCGATTAAGTTATTTTGGTTATTCTGATCGAAGTGATTCAACTGATGATCGCTACTCTTATGATCCTAATACAGGTACAGTGGGGGCGTTAATTGGTAGTTTTGATCGCAAACGTGGAGGGGAAGTGAATAGCTTTAACTACACAGGCTATATTACAGATGATTTAACGGTAACGGCGCTTTATGGTGAAATTGATACCGAGTATACCAGCCAACCAACAGTGACACATTGTCCAATTATTTCTGACAATAGAACGAACCCTGCAACTCCTGCTCCTTCTTGTGGTGCCGGTGGAAATGTTGGAGACAACTACGACAGTAATAATCAAATTCGTTTAGACATTGAATATGCTTTAGATGATCACTTGATTAGAGCGGGTTATGATTATCAAGATCGTCAATCAAGAAGAACTTCTGATTATGTTGGTGGTCACAGCTATACTTATCTTACATTAGCACCTAATGCCGTTATTCAAGGAACCAACGGTACTATTTATACCAATAATACCAACGCACCAATAGATTATGTCAGTGATCGAATTTTCTCTGGTGGTGGTGACTTTAGTAGTGAATTAACGGCTTATTACATTGAAGATGAATGGCAAATTACGGATGATTTAGTTTTAACAATTGGTGCGCGTAAAGATGCCTTTGTTAATACAGGAACCACAGGCGTTGATTTTGTTGATTTAGAGACTGACTGGGCACCTCGATTAGGTTTTAGCTGGGATGTTGCTGGGGATGGTGAATCTAAGTTGTATGGTACATTTGGACGTTACTACCTACCTGTACCAAATAATACGAATTACCGTGCTGCGGCAGGTGTAAGTGATACAACAACTTACTATACATTCACCGGAATTGATGCAACTGATGGTTCTCCAACAGGTATCGCACCAATTAATGGCAGTGTGTCGGGATCTACCGCGGTTAACTCTGCGCCAGTTGCTCCTAGTGTTGCAACCTTTCAAGCTGAAGAAGCAGAACCTTTCTTTAAAGAAGAGTTTATTTTAGGTTATGAGAGAGAATTAGCTGAAGGTTACACCGGATCGGTTCGTTATGTTTTTCGTGACGTAGGAAGTGCTTTGGATGATTACTGTGGCCCTCTTGCTTCTCCGGCTTCTTGTACTTTAGTGAATCCAGGTGAAGATGGAACATGGTCAATTGATACTGACGGTGACGGCAATCCAGATCCAGGTTCAAAAAGAACTTATACCGCAGCTGAAATTGGACTACCAGATCCTAAAATTAAGTATGAATCATTACAGTTTGAAGTAAAAAGTTCTTCGGAAGATCTTAACTGGACATTTGTTTATACTTGGAGCAGAAGTATAGGTAACTTTGAAGGCGCACTTAAATCGGATATCAACCAAGCTGATGCTGGCCTTACTCAAGATTGGGATTTTCCTGCTTTAATGGATGGGGCTTATGGTTATCTGCCTAATGATCGCCGTCATGGTTTTAAATTCTTCGGTAGTTATAGCTTAAATGACAGTTTGAGCGTTGGATGGAACAGTTCGTTGACCAGCGGTAGACCTTTAAGCTCTTTTGGCCAGGGCTATCCTGATACGAGCGCTAATATCTATGGAAGCTATGGTGATACTTTTTATTTGTACACTAACCAATGTCCAGACACTAATAATAATGGACAATGTGATCAATCTGAAAAAGTTTATATTAAAACGCCAAGAGGCTCTGCGGGACGTACGCCTTGGTTATTTAACTTAGATTTGTCATTAAATTATGACTTTGAAGTTTCAGGTGTGGATATGAGAGCATCATTTGATGTTTATAATGTACTGGATGTACAAGAGATCACTTCACAGAATGAGCATTATGAAGCGCGTCGTTCTGAAGGTACTTTTAACGAATGGTATGGCGCAGCCTATACATGGCAAGCCCCACGTTCGTTTGGAGTTAGTTTGGAAGCACGTTTCTAAGCTGATTTATTCTATCATTTAGTGATTAACTCCCATTGGTTATAAATCAATGGGAGTTTTATTTTGTATACATTCTATCTGTTTTCTTTGAACTTGATGATTGATTAACCGAATGCTAAAGCTGTCATTTTAGCAGATAACCAATAAATATTACGTCTTTGAGCAGGTAGTTGTTGCTTTATTTTCTTAGTGGGTTTAATTTCTATTTTATTTATAACAAGGGTATTAAAAACCTAAAAACTGCATTAAATCAAAAAATTTGTTATTGTTAATGCTTTAGATAATATGAAATCGCAAACTTTATTAATGATTCGGACATTGTCATACTTGATTTCAGGCTCTCAGAAGCCTTTTTGTAAGATAGGTGTTAGTGCGATACTATCAAGTTTCGCATTAAGTTCTTTGCTAATTTCAAACTCTGTTCATGCTAAAGAAGAACAAGCATCTTCTGAAAAGAAGGTTTTAGTGACAGGGTCTCGAATTAAAAAAGTCGATATTAATGAGCTTTCTCCCATTCTCTCCATTAGTCGTGAAGATATTGATAAGCAAGGCTATGCAACGGTTAAAGATGTTATTGCTGGGCTAGCGCAAAACACTGGCGGCACAATTGATAACTCTTTTACATTTGGCTTTACTCCGGGGGCATCATCCGTCAATTTAAGAGGGGTAGGATTCGGCCATACTCTAGTCTTGATTGATGGTAGGCGTTTACCTATGTATCCCATAGGCATTGGGGGCGCGTTAAATTTTGTTGATTTATCTGCAATTCCCATGGCATTTGTTGAACGAATTGATGTTTTAACTGATGGAGCTTCAGCTATTTACGGTTCTGATGCTGTTTCAGGAGTCATTAACATTATTACTCGCAAAGATATTGAAGGTATTTCTATGAGCTATCGCTTCGGAGATACTTCTGAAGGTGGGTATGAAAGCCACCGGTACAATCTAATGACAGGTGCTCGCAATGGTGATACTCAGCTCGATTTGATTTTTGATATATGGAGCCAAAAAGCACTTTGGGCAACTCAGAGAGACTATGCTGCAAGCGATGTAGCTAATTCTCGGGGGCGCTATAGCATTAGTGGGGCCAGCTTTTTAGGCCTTGAAACCGGTCAGGTATACCAACACCCTGATTGCGGGACCGAAAATGATCCGATAGGTGGAAATGGAAAGCCTGATGTCAGGTTTAGTTATTTCAACCCTGGTGAAATTTGGTGTGGATTTGATCGAGCCCCTTACCGTCAATTAGTTGCTCCTCAAGATAGGTTTTCTTTAATGAGCCGCCTATCATATGAAATTAACCCTAGTCTTTCTTTTATTAGCCGTATTGGTTATTCATATGCCAATATGAACATTCAGATGGAACCTAACTTCTATGGTGGTTCATTATTTAATGGGTATGGGAGCGCTGTACCAAATTATGGGGCAATTTTACGCGCTGATGCAATTAATAATCCCACTAGAGGTACTGGATATGATGAAGTTGGGGTTTTTGTTCGTCGATTAGTTGAGTTTGGCCCTCGAACAACCGAAATAGACGAACACTCTATTAACCTTCTAACTGGTTTAAAAGGTGATTTTGCAGATGGAAAGTATGATTGGGAGCTTGGTATTTCTTATAATCGAACCGATTTGGATCAAGATAGAAACTCAATCTTACTAAGTGGATTGAATGCAGCTGTAGATAACGGCCTCGATTTATTTGAACCGATTCCTCAAAATGTTGTGAACGCACTTGGTTATACCGCAAATAGAAACTCTAATTCAAGTAACCAGGTTGTTGATTTTTCATTGTCAGGGGATTTACCGTTTGGGTTTGATGCTGGCCCGGTTCAGTTTGCGATAGCGCTAGAAAGAGTTGCTGAAAAATACAAAGACATACCCGATCCATTAGTGATGCAAGGAGATGCGTTTGATGGGGTTAGTTCTGGAAGAGGTGAGCGTAAGCATTTAGGCTTAGGAGCTGAACTGAGCTTTCCGTTTTCAGAGAGTTTTGACATGGATATTGCTATACGTTGGGATGATTATAATGATGAGTCAAACGTGAATAGTGCGGTCAGTCCTAAAGTTGCCTTTGGTTACAAGATGTTTGATAGTTTTTTTACTCGTCTTTCTTGGGGGAAAAGCTTTAGAGCCCCAGATATGCAACGATTGTTTGGTGGACAAACTCGTAGCTTCATTGATGTTCAAGATCCTTTATTTTTAATTGACGAAAATGGTAATTCTTGTAGCGGAATGCCATCTGATGCCTGTCAGCCGGCTTTAGTGCAATCTGTAAATTTTCTAGTGACATCAAATATTGATCTTGAAGAAGAAAAAGGAAGTAATCTGAGCTTTGGTGCTATTTGGGAGCTGACGGAGCAATTTAGTGTGACTATCGACTACTTTGATATAAAAATTGATGATGTTGTTACTACCTTGACAGCACAATCCCTAGTTGATTCGTGCGTTTATTATGAGCTCTTTTGTGAGTTTATTCAACGGGACTCTGCAGGTACTTTGTATGGCAATGGTGCTTATATTGAAGCTCAAGCTATTAACTTCGTTGAATGGGATACTCAAGGTATTGATGTTGTTTTTAATTATGAGTGGCAAAATACCACTGGTAAATGGTCTACTGCACTGAGTGTGACCAAGGTAGATAAATTTCAAACACAGTTTAAAAAGGAGTTTGGCAAGTTAGAAAATGTTGGATTAGGCTTGTTACCTGAATATAGAGCTAACTTGCTAGTGGATTGGCAATTAGAAAATTTGGGAATGACTGTTCGAGTGAATTATATTGACAAAGTTGGCGGTTATTATTGTACTCCATGCCAAGAAGAGCAATTTATTGATTCTTGGCTGACCTCAAATATTAATATGCGTTATGCTTTTTCCGATTATATACGAGTTCATTTAGGAGTTAACAATGTGTCTAATGAAGCCCCTCCTGAAGATCCATCACAAACTGTATGGCCTTGGTTTCCGGTTGCTGCTGGCTATCATAGCGCTATAGGCAGAGAGCTGTATATTCAGATAGAGAGCAACTTTTAAATACTTGCCTGCACCCCTTTGCTGCTGTACAATTCGCCCGTCCTGACATGGCTGAATTAGTGATTGGCTATGTTGTTTATTTTATAGTTATACTATTTGGAGTACAAAAATGTCACTAACTGCTGAAGCAAAAACACAAATTATTGCAGAATATGCACGTGGAGAAGGAGATACTGGCTCTCCTGAAGTTCAGGTTGCCTTATTAAGTCATCAAATTAACCACCTGCAAGGTCATTTTAAAGAGCACATTCATGATCACCACTCTCGACGCGGTTTATTAAGAATGGTTAGCCAACGCCGTAAGTTATTGGACTATCTTAAAGGTAAGGACCTAGATAGGTATGCTTCCTTAATTAGTCGTTTAGGATTACGTCGATAAGTGATTATTCATCAAAAAAGGGGCTTAGGCCCCTTTTTTGCCATTTTTAAGTCAATTAATATTGTGTTTAGTGATAACTGTGCTTCAATTAGATTTTGGTTATTATTAAAATTATTCAGTAGTCTCAATATAGAAATATAAATACAAAAAGAACGCCTAGGTTATTCAATTGAGATCGATTTAGTATTATTCCAATCAGTTTTACAAAGTCCTCAATTGAATAGTCTAGGTAAAAATTTAACAAGTAATAAATTTAAAGGAAAAAAAGTGAATCCTATAAAAAAATCATTTCAGTACGGTAATCGTACTGTTACTTTGGAAACGGGAGAAATAGCTCGTCAAGCCTCAGGTTGTGTCATTATTGATGTTGAAGGCACAACAGTACTAGTTTCTACCGTTGGTAAAAAAGAAGCTAAGCCTGGTCAAGATTTCTTTCCATTAACCGTTAATTATCAAGAAAAGCGTTATGCGGCTGGGAAAATCCCAGGTGGGTTTATCAAGAGAGAAAACCGACCATCAGATGCAGAAACATTAACTGCTCGTTTAATTGATCGCCCACTACGTCCGTTATTCCCAAAAGGTTTTAAAAATGAAGTACAAATCATTTGTACGGTTATTTCAATTAACCCACAAATAGATCCTCAGTTGGTTGCCCTGTTGGGTGCTTCTGCATCACTTGCTGTTTCTGGCCTTCCATTTAATGGGCCTGTTGGCGCGGCTAGAATTGGTTATAAAAATGGTGAATATATATTAAATGGTACTGCTGATGAAATGGCTGAATCTCAATTAGATTTGGCTGTCGCAGGGACTGAAAATGCTGTATTGATGGTTGAGTCAGAAGCTGAAGAGCTTTCTGAATCAATTATGCTAGGTGCGGTAATGTTTGGTTTTGCTGAAATGCAAGTTGCTATTAAAGCTATTGCTGAGTTTGCAACTGAAGTGGGCAAGGAAACTTGGGATTGGACAGCACCAGAAGAAAATACTGCGTTACTTGGTTTAGTTGAAAGTAATGCTAAAGAAGCTATCACGGCGGCTTATGCTATTGCGGATAAAATAGAACGCCAAGATAAATTAGCAGAAATTAAAGCTTCTACTGTAGAGTCCTTAGTCACTGAGTCGGAAGGTTCACCAACTGAAGATGAAGTGAAAGGTACTTTTTCTAAAGTTGAAAAATCAGTTGTGCGTAATCGTGTTATTTCTGGTGAGCCACGTATTGATGGTAGAGAGCACGATATGGTTCGCGCCTTGTATATAAGGACGGGGGTATTGCCAAGAACTCATGGCTCTGCACTATTTACTCGTGGTGAAACTCAGGCATTGGTAGTTGCTACTTTGGGAACGGAAAGAGACTCTCAAATTATTGATGGTTTGCTGGGGGAGTCAAAAGAAAGCTTTATGCTACATTATAATTTCCCGCCATATTGTGTTGGTGAAGCTGGTTTTATGGGGGCTCCCAAGCGTCGTGAAATTGGTCATGGCAAGCTAGCCAAACGAGGTATTCAAGCGGTCATTCCATCGCAGGCAGATTTCCCATATACCATTCGCGTTGTTTCTGAAATCACAGAATCTAATGGTTCTAGTTCGATGGCTTCGGTATGCGGAACTAGTTTAGCGTTGATGGACGCGGGAGTTCCTGTGAAAGCGCCTGTAGCTGGTATTGCGATGGGATTAGTGAAAGAAGGTGATAACTACGTTGTTTTGTCTGACATATTAGGTGACGAAGATCATCTTGGAGATATGGATTTCAAAGTTGCAGGTACTGAAACGGGGATTACTGCGCTTCAAATGGATATCAAGATTGAAGGTATTAATCAGGAAATTATGGAAAAAGCATTACATCAGGCCAAAGGCGGGCGTTTACATATTTTAAAAGTAATGAACGAAGCCATCGGTACTGCACGTGAAGATATCTCTCAGTTTGCGCCGCGCATTTCAACCATTAAAATCGATCCACAAAAAATTGGTGATGTTATTGGCAAAGGCGGTTCAACAATCCGTGCTTTAACGGAAGAAACTGGTGCGACTATCGAGATTGAAGAAGATGGTACAGTAAAAATTGCAGCAATTGAAAAGACTTCATCGGACTTAGCTATTCAACGAGTAAAAGAATTGACTGAAGATGTTGAAGAAGGCAAAGTTTATGTTGGAACAGTTGCCAAAATAGCTGACTTTGGTGCTTTTGTTGATTTTATGGGCAACAAAACTGGATTGGTGCATATTTCACAAATTGCACATGAAAGAGTCAATAAAGTTGGAGATTATTTATCTGTTGGCCAAGAAATTGAAGTCAAAGTTCTAGAGGTTGATCGTCAAGGTCGTATTCGATTGAGTCGAAAAGTTCTATTGGATCCGCCAGCTCCTAAAGAAGAAACTGAAGCCGAAGCTTCGGCTGATGCGCCTGCTGTTGAAGGTGGTTCAGGTAATACGACAGAAGCTTAAAATTAAGCGAGTAAAAAAGCCGCGAATATCGCGGCTTTTTTATTGGTTAAATTTTAGATAAAGAAAAATATTTTATTTTTTAGGGTTGTTTTACTTGTAATCATTTTAAAAATTATTTTTAAGCCTATAAAGCTACCTATAAATTTCCAGGTTGAAGTTATCTTGTTTAAATCTTCGGTTATTGAGTTAACGAACTAGCTGGTAGCAGGGAACATAATTACTGCCAGGTAGCTTCATGCGCTTTTGTAATACGAAAGCTTCGAGAAGATTATCTAAAGGTTTCATAACTGACTCATCACCATTTATTTTATAAGGACCATATTTTTCAATGGCACTAATGCCTGTCTCTTTAACATTACCCGCAACAATGCCTGAAAATGCACGACGAAGGTTGGCGGCAAGTTGATGAGTTTCAAGGTTTGACGATAAAACTAATGAAGCCATATTTTCATGCGTTGGAATGAAGGGTTGTTGATAGCTAATGTCAATATTGAGTCGCCAATTGAAGTAGTAAGCATCGTTATAGTTTCTTCTGTGTTGTCTTACTTTTTCTACATTTTGTGCCATTATCCGTGCAACTCGCTCAGGATCATCGATAATTATCTGATATTTTTGTTGTGCTTCAAATCCCAATGTATCATTAATAAATTCATTTAATTGTTGAAAGTAGGGTTCACTAGACTTTGGGCCGGTGAGAATAAGTGGAAAAGGAACACTTTGGTTTTTAGGATCTAATAGAATGCCTAGAAGATATAAAAGTTCTTCGGCGGTTCCTGCACCACCAGGAAAAATGACAGTACCATGAGCCACTCTAACAAAAGCCTCTAATCGCTTTTCAATATCGGGGAGTATCACTAATTCATTAACGATTGGGTTAGGTGCTTCAGCTGCAATAATATCGGGTTCAGTTAGCCCCAGAAACCTTGACTGAGAGAAGTGTTGTTTTGCATGAGCTATTGTTGCACCTTTCATAGGGCCTTTCATTACTCCTGGACCACAGCCTGTACATATATTTAAGCCGCGTAACCCCATAGAATGACCTACTTCTTTGGAGTAAGCGTACTCTTCGTTTGAAATAGAATGTCCTCCCCAGCAAACAATCATATTAGGGTGTTCTCCTGCATGAAGAATATCTGCATTTCGTAATAGTTGGAAAACGTAATCTGTAATGCCTATGCTTGAATTAAGGTCCGTTCCTCGACTACATTTTTCAGTTTCAGAATAAACAATATCGCGCATGGCACTAAATAACATTTCTCGGCTTGAAGCTATCATTTCACCATCAACAAAAGCATTGGCCGGAGCATTTTGTAGCTCAAGTCTGATACCTCTATCTTGTTGTATTATTTCTATTTCAAAATCAGGGTAGGATTCAAAAATGGTTTTTGCGTTATCACTATCTGAACCAGTATTTAATATGGCTAAAGCACACTTTCTAAATAAAGGATATAAGCCATTTTCACCAACTTGTTTTAACTTTTCAACTTCTATTTGTGATAAAACTTCGAGGCTACCTTTTGGGGCTACAGATGCATTAATGGTTTCTTTTTTTTCCATATTTTTAACTTCTCTAAGATAAATTTTTACTTAACTATAGATTTAAGGTAACTCACTTTAATTATAGTGTACAGTTCATCATGATAACGTGATTGATTTTTGATATGAATAATATCGATTCTCAATGTTGTACTTTAATTAACTCACTCAACAATAAGAGAGTTGAGTCTATTGAGTTAATTTAAACGGTGATTAAAAAGCTTCTGCACTTAAAGTTAATAGGTTGAACAAAAGCCAGGTTTATTTAAATAGATAATAAATTATATTCTAATTAAAAAGTGCTATCTATTTGATTTATAAAAAATTATCTGTTTTTAGTAAATAAATATAAGTATTCGTTTTTGTGATATATAAGTTGATATAACAAATTAAAATGTTTTTGAGTTAAAAAACATTTGTATTTAAGCTGATTTCTATGATACTTATATAGTCAGTTTAAATAAAATAGTTAATCCAATAAAGACAATGTCAGCCTTTAAGCAAATCATAAACATTATTCTAGTCCTCATCGTGGTGATTATTATCACTCCACGGGGGAGAACTATTGTCTGATTAACATCAACGTTAGATTCAAAAAACCCCCGCTTCGAAAGAACCGGGGGTTTTTGCTTAATGGCACTTTAACTTTTAACTGAAAATTTTAATTTTTAACAGAAGAGAGCAGATCGATGAAAAAGTATATTAGTTGTTCAACAATAATTATTAAAAAGACAATTGATATTTGTGAAATTATTCCAGTACCTGATACGAGGAATTTGCTCTTATGAATGGTTCGGAACTGACACTTGAAATCTTAAAGCAGCACGGCGTTAATTGTATATTTGGTTATCCTGGTGGGGCAATTATGCCTATGTACGATGCTCTATATGGAAGTGAAATAAAACACTACCTATGTCGGCAGGAACAAGGTGCGTCTTTTTCAGCTTTAGGATATGCGAAAGCAAGTGGCAGAGTTGGTGTTTGTATGGCGACATCTGGGCCTGGTATGACTAATTTAGTGACGGGGTTGGCCGATGCAACAGCAGACTCTGTTCCGGTAGTCGCTATAACTGGGCAGGTAGCAACACCATTGATGGGAACAGATGCTTTTCAGGAAATTGATGTGCTTGGATTATCACTTGCTGTGACTAAACATTCTTTTCAAGTAATGCATGTTGACGAACTTGAGTCGGTGTTACATCGAGCATTTGAAATAGCGATCAGCGGAAGACCCGGTGCTGTGCTAGTTGATATTCCTAAAGATATTCAATTAGCCAAGGTTAATTCAAAGCCAGTATTGATCGATTCGTCTGTAATACGAAAGGTCGATGATGATGCAATTCTTCGAGCGAAACAACTGATGAGTCAGGCTAAAAAGCCTGTGTTATATGTTGGTGGTGGTGTTTCTCTTGGCAATGCTGTTGAAGAACTTAGAAGCTTTGCTGAAGTTACTGGTATGCCGAGCGTTTCAACGCTAAAAGGCCTCGGTACATTAGCCTTTAATGATCAAGGGTATATGGGGATGCTTGGTATGCATGGGACTAAAGCTTCAAATTTAGCTGTGCAAGAATGTGATTTATTAATGGCTGTTGGAGCTCGATTTGATGATCGTGTAACCGGTAAACTTTCTGAGTTTGCTCCCTTTGCAAAAATCATTCATTTAGATGTTGATGCCGCTGAGGTGAGTAAATTAAGAGTTGCAGATGTTACTCTTTTAGGTGACTTTAAACAGGCAATTCCTAAGCTTCAAATGCCCTTAGAAATTAATGAATGGCGAAAACAGTGCATTAACATGTCTGATGATTATGGCTTTAAATATGTGCGTAATGAAGATAGTCCTATTGATTCAATTGATGCGCCATCTATGCTTAATGAGCTAAGCCAGATAATGCCAAGAAATACAGTGGTTACCACTGATGTTGGACAGCATCAAATGTGGGTTGCTCAGCATATGAAATTTGATGAACCTAAAAACTTATTAACCAGTGGTGCTCTTGGAACAATGGGATTTGGTTTGCCTGCTGCAATTGGCGCTCAAGTTTCTCGCCCTGAAGATTGTGTCATTGCCGTTAGCGGTGATGGTTCTTTTATGATGAATGTTCAAGAGTTAGGAACAATCAAGCGGTTTGATTTACCGGTAAAAATTTTACTAATTGATAATACTAAATTAGGTATGGTTCGCCAGTGGCAATCATTATTTTTTGAAAAAAGATTTAGTGAAACTGACTTATCTGATAATCCTGATTTTGTTCAGCTTGCTAAAGCGTTTGACATTGAAGCAGAAACAATTACCCAGTCACAAGAGGTAACTGCTGGCTTAACTCGACTGTTAGGTTCGTCAAAAGCATATTTATTGCATGTAAGAATAAATGAAGATCAAAGTGTGTGGCCTTTAGTGCCACCTAATACTGCTAATCAAAAAATGCTAGAGGGGGTAGGAGAGTGAATCAACACCTAGTAAAAATCAAAGCGTATAATGAAGCAACTACACTTGAACAGTTGTTGCGTGTCATTCGATATCGAGGATTTAAAGTTGATAGAATTTCAATGAATGTTGAACCATTAGAACAAATGGTTGATATAGAGTTAAATGTAAAAAGTAAGCGGCCTATTAGCTTACTCGAAAACCAGCTGACTAAGCTCGTTGATATAAAAAATGTTTATGTAGAAGAGTCGGCTGTTATTCAAGTTCCGATGTAAATGGTTTTAATGATGAAAAGAGGAAAAAGAAGTGGCAACTAACACCCCAGAACTAATTTGGTTTAACGGCGAACTAAAACCTTGGCAAGAAGCGCAAGTACATGTTTTGACTCATGCTATACATTATGGCTCTTCTGTCTTTGAAGGAATACGCGTCTATGATACTCCAAATGGGCCACAAGTTTTTCGTTTGAAAGAGCATGTACAAAGACTGTTTGATTCTGCAAAAATTTATCGTATGGATATTCCGTTTGATCAACAAACTATATCAAATGCTTGTAAAAGTGCGGTCTCATCTAACCAACTAAAAAGTGCTTATCTAAGACCAGTTGCTTTTTATGGTAATGTGGGGCTCGGCTTGACGCCACCAAGAGTTCCGGTAGAAGTTGCTATTGCTGCATTCGAGTGGGGAGCTTACTTGGGAGAAGATGGATTAGAAAATGGGGTTGATGTTTGTGTTACTTCTTGGAATCGTCTAGCACCAAACACAATGCCAACTGGTGCAAAAGCTGGTGGTAATTATTTATCTTCGCAATTAATTTCAATGGAAGCAAAGCGACATGGCTACCATGAAGGAATTGCGATGGATGTTAATGGAATGATTAGTGAAGGTGCTGGAGAGAATTTATTTGTTATACGTAATAACGTTATTTATACGCCACCACTTTCTGGTTGCATTTTACCGGGCATCACTCGTGATACTGTTATTACATTTGCTAAAAGTTCTGGTTATGAAATTCGTGAAGAACTCATCGCCCGTGAATCACTTTATTTAGCAGATGAAATATTTATGACAGGAACTGCTGCTGAAGTTGTACCTGTACGTAGTGTCGATCAAATTCAAGTTGGTTCTGGCAAAAAAGGTCCCATAACAGGTTCTATTCAAAAAGCATTTTTTGGCTTATTTAATGGAACCACTAATGATGATTGGGGATGGTTAGAATCTGTTTCTACTATAAAGGCTGTACAAGAGGTGACTAATGCCTAAATTACGTTCTGCAACAAGTACTCAAGGAAGACGAATGGCAGGTGCTCGCGCATTGTGGCGAGCAACAGGCATGAAAGAGTCGGATTTCGGTAAACCTATAATCGCGGTGGTTAATTCTTACACGCAGTTTGTTCCTGGACATGTTCATTTAGCTCCCATTGGAGAGCTTGTTGCCGAGCAAATTAAACAAGCCGGCGGTGTAGCTCGAGAGTTTAATACGATTGCTATCGATGATGGTATCGCTATGGGACATGATGGCATGCTTTATAGTTTACCTTCGCGAGATTTAATTGCTGACTCTGTGGAATATATGGTTAATGCGCATTGTGCTGATGCAATGGTGTGTATTTCAAACTGCGACAAAATTACTCCAGGAATGCTAATGGCCGCATTGCGCTTGAATATCCCTGTAATTTTTGTTTCAGGTGGACCAATGGAAGCTGGTAAAACTTCTCTTAGTGATAAAATCATTAAATTGGACCTAGTTGATGCAATGGTACAAGCGGTTAGTGATACAACTTCAGATGAAGAAGTGAAACAAGTAGAAGAGTCTGCATGTCCAACGTGTGGTTCATGTTCTGGTATGTTTACCGCCAACTCAATGAATTGTTTAACTGAGGCGCTTGGTTTAGCTTTGCCTGGCAATGGTAGCATGTTAGCAACTCATGCAGATAGACGTTCACTATTTGAATTAGCTGGTAGAAAAATTGTTGATATGTGTCAGCGGTATTATCAACAAAATGATGAGTCGGTTTTACCCCGAGCAATTGCAAATAAAGCGGCTTTTGAAAATGCGATGGTGTTAGATATTGCAATGGGTGGATCAACTAATACGGTGCTTCATTTATTAGCTGCCGCTCAAGAAGCAAAAGTTGATTTTGATATGAGTGATATTGATCGCCTTTCTTTAAAAGTTCCTCACCTTTGTAAAGTAGCGCCGTCTGGTAATAAGTACCACATGGAAGATGTACATCGTGCTGGTGGAGTCATGGGGATTTTAGGTGAGTTAGCTAGAGGTGAACTAATTCAGACTGATTGTTTACATGTTGCAGAAGGTACATTAGCAAACACTTTATCAAAGTGGGATGTTAAAGTGACTGATAATGATGAAATTAAAGACTTTTATCGGGCCGGACCTGCTGGTATCAGAACAACAAAAGCAATGGGGCAAAGTTGCCGTTACGACTCATTAGACGATGATCGTGAAAATGGGTGCATTCGTACCGTTCAAAATGCATATCGACAAGATGGTGGCCTTGCGATTTTAAAAGGTAACCTAGCTGAAAATGGGTGTATTGTAAAAACCGCAGGTGTTGACGACTCTTGTTTAACTTTTGAAGGACCTGCCAGAGTTTTTGAAAGCCAAGATGCGGCTGTTGAAGCAATTATTGGCGATCAAATCAAGGCCGGAGATGTTGTTGTTATTCGTTACGAAGGTCCTAAAGGTGGGCCTGGCATGCAAGAGATGTTATATCCAACTAGTTATCTGAAAGGTAAGGGGCTTGGTGAAAAATGTGCCTTAATTACGGACGGTCGTTTTTCTGGTGGAACTTCCGGGTTGTCGATCGGGCATGTATCTCCTGAAGCGGCTAACCAAGGAACTATTGGTTTAGTAGAGGAAGGTGATTTAATTGTTATTAATATACCAACCCGACAAATTGAATTGAAAGTATCTAGCGATATACTCGCTGAGCGAAGAACTCAAAGAGATAAATCTGGCTGGCGTCCAACTAAACCAAGAGCTAGAAAAGTTTCTGCGGCATTAAAAGCTTATGCAATGCTGGCTACTAGTGCGGACTTAGGGGCTGTTCGTGATCTTAGCCGACTCGAAGAGGAATAACTCATGCAATCGGTCACAGCAGCTCAACTTGATATTGGAATGGATTATCTGCGAAGAATTTTGTTAGCACCTGTTTATGATGTTGCGAAAGAAACCGACTTAACCTACTTAACTCGGTTATCGAAAGAGCACGGTAACCAGATCTATTTAAAACGAGAAGATCAACAAGCCGTACATTCGTTTAAATTACGTGGAGCTTATAATAAATTAGCTGCATTAAGTAAGGAAAAGCATGCTCAAGGAGTTGTGGCTGCATCGGCTGGAAATCATGCACAAGGTGTGGCTTTGTCAGCGCAAAAGCTGGGCATTAAAGCAACCATTGTTATGCCAATTACCACCCCTGAAATTAAAGCTCAGAGTGTGCGTCATTTGGGGGCGGAAGTGAAATTGATTGGTACTAGTTTTAATGAGGCTAATCAGGCTGCTATTGCGCTAGCTAAAGAGAAAGGTAGTGTTTTCATTCCTCCATTTGATGATAAAGATGTTATTGCTGGACAAGGAACAGTTGGCAAGGAAATGCTGCAACAAGCACCCGATGCCGATGTTGTATTTGTGCCTGTTGGTGGTGGCGGATTACTCGCGGGTATTGCTGTTTATTTAAAACAGCTAAAACCATCGATTAAAATTGTTGGTGTTGAAGCTGAAGACTCCGCTTGCCTAACTGCTGCACTTGCTGAAGGGAAACCAGTATCTTTACAAAGTGTTGGTTTGTTTGCCGATGGGGTGGCGGTAAAACAAATTGGTGATGAGAGTTTTCCTATTATTCGTGCTTTTTGTGACCAAGTGATCACTGTTAGTAATGATCAAATTTGTGGAGCAATAAAAGAAATCTTTGAACACACAAGAGTAATCGCTGAACCTGCAGGAGCCCTCTCTTTAGCAGGGCTTATTCAGTATACTCAAACCAGTCATGGAAATGAAAAATTATTGGCTGTTTTAAGTGGCGCCAATATGAATTTTCATACGTTACGCTATGTTTCTGAACGATGCGAATTGGCTGAGAAAAAAGAAGCGGTACTCTCAGTAACAATTCCTGAAGAGAAAGGCAGTTTTAAAACGTTTTGCCAAATACTCGGTGGCCGAGTTATTACAGAGTTTAATTATCGATATAACGATGAAAAGAAAGCCAATATTTTTGTCGGAGTAAGATTAACTCACGGAGAAGATGAACTCAAAATGTTAATTGATACTTTGAGTGAATATTTTCAAGTTGAAGATTTTACTGATAATGAGCTAGCTAAGTTGCATATTCGTTATATGGTTGGTGGTCATAGTCCTGTAAAATTCCAAGAAAGGGTGTTTCAGTTTGAGTTTCCTGAGTCGCCTGGTGCACTCGAACTATTTTTAAATACTCTAGGTGAAGACTGGAATATTACACTATTTCATTATAGAAATCATGGTTCTGCTTTAGGGCAAGTGCTTGCTGGGTTTGATGTGTCTGAAGAAGAGCAGTTAAGTTTTTTCAGGCATTTAAAAGCATTGAATTATAGTTTTAAGGAAGAAACTCATAATAAAGCTTTTAAGTTGTTCTTATAAATATAATGATGGCATCTAAGAGTAAAATATTATTTTTAGATGTTTTTCCATTTATTTTTTAAAGAAATATAAAAACATAAGCCCTGTAGTTGGGTTTTTCTGCTATTTAGGATAGAGTTAAACGAACATCAAAATAGCTATAGGAAAGCGCCTATGTTTGCCCGTTTATTACTATCGTTTATTGTTATTTTTTCATATCCTACTTTTGGGAAAAATATTCCTGATGAACTGGCCAAATGGTCAGAGTGGGTTAAATATGAGCAAACTTATCGTACTTGTCCAAGTCTTAATGGTGTTTCTTCTGGTAATAAAAAAAATCACTTATGCGCATGGCCTGGAGTGATGGAGTTATCTGTGAGCGAGCGACAAGCTCACTTTAAACAGTTTTGGCAACTATTTGATGAAAGCCAGGTTCCTCTTCCTGGTAGCCGAAGCTATTGGCCTCAAAATGTTAAAGTTAATGGGCAGACGGCTGTCGTTTTACAACAAGGAAATACTCCCTATATTTTATTACCTAAAGGCCTGTATACCATCGAAGGAAATGTTCTATGGAGCAAACGTCCTGAATCGTTACCAATTCCTACTCAGGTCGCTTTACTGGATGTTTCGATTAATGGTGTGAGGCAACCTTTTATATCCTACTCTAAAAATCAAAGCCAAGTTTGGCTGGGTAGTGTTAAGAAAGCTCAGGTTAAAGAGAAAGACTTTTTAAAATTAAGAGTTAATCGACTAATTTCTGATGGTCACCCAATGGAAATGAATGTTGTGATTAACCTGGAAGTTTCAGGAAGGGTTCGTGAACAAAAGCTCACTCGTTTTTCCACTCATCAATATCAACTGATGTCTGTGTCTTCAATATTAAATACTCGTATAGATAGTCAGGGAGATCTTTGGGTACAAATGAAGCCAGGAAATTTCCGTATACAATTGAACTTTAAAGTTCATCATAACCCTGAAAGTATTTCATTGGATCAAGTTGGTGATAGTTGGCCGGAGCAAGAAATATGGGCTTATCAAAATAATGAAAGGCTACGCTCGACACAGATTTCTGGCGTGTCACCCATAGACTCAGAACAAGGTTTTATGTCTGAGTGGAAAAATTTTCCTCATTATGTCGTCAATCATCAAGAGGCTTTAACTATTAAAGAGCGACAAAGAGGGATGTCACATAATTTTGATAGTTTGTCATTAGAAAGGCAAATATGGTTAAGTTTTGATAATCAAACTTTTTATTTTTTTGATACGATTAAGGGGCAAAAAACAAAAGATTGGCGTGTCAGTACTATCGAAAATTATCAGCTAACGCAACTCAGTAATCATGGTAAAGAACGTTTAATTACTTATGATGATAAACAAAGAACTGGGGCAGAAGTAAGAACTCGAACAATTAATATCGAAGCAAGCGGTGAAGTTGATGTTGATAATATGCAACATGCATCTGGTTGGGATATTCCGTTTGCTAATACTAGAGTGGTTATGCATATTCCGCCAGGACGTAAGGTTATTAACATTAGTGGTAGTGACTCAGTTAATGGAGATTGGATAAGCCGTTGGAAATTGATAGACTTATTTTTTGTTTTGGTTACAACCGCATTAGTTTTTAAATTCTTTGGTATTTGGGCGAGTGTTTTAGCATTAGTGACTTTGGTTTTAGGTTACCATGAAGCAAATATGCCAATGTTCTGGTGGTTTAATTTTGTTGCAGCACTGAGTTTAGCGCTTAAAGTGACACACCAAAAACTAACTCAAGTAACTCGTGTTTATCAGTGGGTGAGTTTAGCAATATTAATTATTTTTCTATTCCCCTTTTTGGCAGAACAAATTCGTTTTACATTACATCCACAGTTAGAAATGAATCAGTCTCTAGAAAGTGGGAATTCTCGTTATTCAGTTAAGTCACCCCCTATTTCTAATTTTGTAGCAAAACAGTCAGAAGTAAGGGAAGAAGTGTTGGAAGATGCTCTAGAGCTAAAAAGTCAGCGCTTAAGTAAGCCCAAAAAAGTGACTGTAACGGGTTCTCGTATTCAACAAACAAGTTTAGATACTAGTTATGAGCAAGATGCTGTTATTCAAGCGGGAAAAGGAAAACCGAATTGGCATTGGCAACATGCCGGCTATAGTTGGAATGGTCCTATTGAAGGAACTGAAAATGTCAGTATTACTCTATTATCGGAAATTTGGGTCAAGGTTCTTCGAGTCATGCTAATTATTTTTTCTATTTTATTATTACTGGTTTTATTAAATCGCAATGTAATAAAAGATGAAAAGTTCAAAAAAATATTTTCAGGTAGTATTAAAGCTAGTCTGTTATTTATCGGTGTTATTGGTATTACATTATTGGGTGCATATAATCAGCCCTTATCAGCTGCAGATTACCCTAATGAAAAGTTACTAAAGGAATTACAAAGTCGAATATATCCTCAGCCTCTTTGTGAGCCAGAATGCATTTCTGTTTCAAATATCAATATGCAGGTTAATGAATTAAACATTAAATTGGTTGCAGAATATCAGAGCGGTGCATTAAAAGCCGCCTTATTACCGAAGTCTGATGACTGGCGAATTAAGCAAGTCATACTTAACCAAAAAGTTGTTAAAAGTTTATGGCAAAATCAACAGGGAGCCTGGATTCTTCTACCAGAAGGTCTTTCAACGGTGGTGATCAAAGCAAGCTTAAAAGATAAGTCTAATATTAGTTTGTACTTTCCTGAATATCCTAAAAGAGTTGTTTATGATGCCATTGGATGGGACGTTTCTGGTGTTAATTTAAATCATTTATTGAGTGACAGTGTTCAACTAACACGTCAAACAACAAATGTTTCTTCTATAGAGTTTGCGCAATCTAAAGCAGGTAAGGATAATGTAAAACAGGCGCAAGAGCAGTCGATCAATAATCTTTTATTAGTGACTCGTTTTTTTAAGTTTTCAAATGAATGGCGCTTGACAACATCGGTTACTCGAAAAGCACCATTAATCGGCACTATAACTACGGAGCTTCCGTTATTGAGCTATGAAAAGCCATTACAAATGGTTGACAGTATCAAAGACGGTAAAATGCAAATAGTGATCCCGAACAATCAACAAAGTGTTAGTTGGGATTCGAGTATTCATGGAGAACAATCATTTGAGTTAATAGCGTTAGATGATAATGAAATTAATGAATCGTGGAAAATTTTGGTTTATCCCAGTTGGAACCTGCAAATAAAAGGCATACCTCAAGTTGCTCCTGATTATGTTAATGATGATGACTTTTGGGTTTACCAATACTTTCCTCGCGCAGGAGAAAAACTTTCTGTGATGATTAGGAAGCCTCCGGCAGTTAAGGGTGACTCATTAGCCATCACTAGTGCGAGCCAAGAGTTTAATATTAGTAAACGAAAAACGACCACAGATTTAAGTATTAATTATCGAGCAACGCGTGCAGAAACTTTATTATTGCATGTTGGTGAAACAGCGGTTAAAAATTTAAGGCATGATGGCAGCCAGGTTAATGTGGGTAATGTTGATGGTATTTTATCAATTGCATTGAAGCCCGGAGAACATCAGATCGAGCTTCTGCTTGAGTCGGGCCAAGCAATAAGTAAACAATTAAAATTGATCGGCGTTAGTTTAAATAGGGAATTTACTAATTTAACAACGAAGGTTAACTTGCCTGATAGCCGTTGGCTTATTTATGCAAGTGGTCCGGGCTACGGACCTGCAATTATTTATTGGGGAGAATTAATCTTTTTTATTTTATTAGCAATTGGATTAAGCAAACTATCATTTTCGCCATTAAATTATTGGCAATGGCTCGTTTTGGGAATGGGAATGAGTACTTATTCTTGGCCTGCAATGGTATTTGTTTCTATTTGGTTGTTAGCGAGTGAATGGCGCCGTAAAAATCAGCAACAGCCGACTCAATATAAAGTAATGTTTGCTTGGATAACATTACTTTCCACTATTGCTGCTGTTTTAGTTCTTATTTCAGCTGTTCCCAATGGTTTGTTAGAAACGCCTGATATGGGGGTTGTTGGTAATGGTTCTTATACTAACTCTTTAGTTTGGTTTTTAGATAGAGGGACAAACATTCTTGGTGAAACTGTCGTTTATTCACTGCCTATTTGGATCTACAAAGGATTGATGCTTATTTGGGCTACTTGGCTAAGTTTTTCATTAATTAAATGGATAGGTTGGATCGGTAAAGATTTATCTAACGTTCAATTAATTAAAGTAAAGAAAGTTGAGCAAGCAAAACCAAAAAGTGATATTCAGCAGGGAAGTGAAAATCATGATTCAAAAAAGTAAGCTTTATTTTTTGTTTTATAATTTAAATTGTGAAACTAATGTGTTGAGCTCATTAAATTGATTTTGCAATAAGTCGCATTCTTCTGTTATTTGAGTCAAGTTGAGTGCGCCTTTTTCATTCAAGGTTGTTAATGTAATAATGTCATTGTTGATATGATTAATGACATGGTTTTGCTCTTCAGTTGCTGATGCGACTGATTGATTTTCACCATCAATATCATTAGATGCCACCATTATACTTTCCATTTTTTTATCGGCATCGTTTGCTGATGCTTCACAAATTTCGCTCTGTGAAGTGTTTTCAAGCATAGATTGTCCTACAGATAAAACACCTTGTTGTAAATTTTGTATCATATCGTGAATTTCAGTTGTTGAGTCGCTTGTTCTATGAGCTAGTTGCCTTACCTCATCGGCCACTACAGCAAATCCTCGACCTTGCTCTCCAGCTCTTGCTGCTTCGATTGCTGCATTTAATGATAATAAGTTGGTTTGCTCGCTAACTGTTCTTATCACTTCTAAAATAGCACCAATATTTTCAGTACTAAGATTTAAGTCTTTAATTCTTAAACCTGACTCATTCACATTTTGTGATAACAAATGAACACTTTTTATATTCTTATCTAAAACCTCACGGCTTTGTAATGACAATTGGTGAATATTGCTTGCTAGCTCAGAGGCTCTTTGGGCATTTTTTGAAATTTCGTTTGAAGCTGTATTTAATTGAGCCACTGACTCATTCACATTGCATGTTAGTGAGTTTTGTTGATTAAATAAAGATTGAGTTAGGGTGACTATTTCTCTGACTTTGCTAATGTTTTGTTTGAGCAACTCCGAAGCTTTATTGACGTCAGTCATTGATTGATGGATCTTTTCAATAAATAGATTGAAGTAAATTGAGAGTTGGCCTATTTCATCTTCATTATAAACTTCAAGTCGTTGTGTCAAATCCCCTTTGCCTTGTGCAATATCTTTTATTGCCTCATTTAACTTTTGAACAGGCTTCATTAAAATGTTTAATAAAAATCCCATTATCACTATTGTTGTGATAACACCTGTTATGCCGTAAATAAATGATTGATTTTTTAACTGGTATAACGGCGTGTAAGCTTTTTGCTTATCGAGCACAACGCTTAAGTACCAGTTGACTTCCTCGATACCGTCAACTTTAAAAAAAGCCACCAATTTTTCTTTACCATTAATTTTATATTCAGTTAACTCGTTAGTTAATTTTACTGGCTGGTTAAAAATATCAGTTAGATTTTTGCCGATCCACTTTTTTTCGGGGTGGCTTAAAACATCGCCTTCGTAGGATAACAAAAATGCATAACCCAAGCCTAAATAGTCGACCCGATTAACTATGTTAATAATATCTGCCATCTGCATATCTATGCCTGCGACTCCTAAAAATTGGCTATTTTTATAAATTGGGGCCGCCACTGAAATAACTAATTGATGAGTTGTCGCATCAATGTAGGGTTTGGTATAAGAAATGCCACCTTTTTGCTTAGCTGCAATATACCAAGGTCTTTGGGTTGGGTCATAATCATCTGGTAAAACGGTTGACTTGTCATCAAGAATGAAGTTTTTTTCTTCAGTGCCGACGTAAGTATTTTTAAGTTCTCCCGTTTGCTGGCCTTGTGCAATTACTCGATAAACGGCTTCTTTACTTAGATCTTCCGCAGCTGAATTAGCAATTGATTGAGCGATACTTGATTTGGCGTTAAGCCAATCAGCAATTGTTGTTGAAATTGAAGTTGAAATTTGATCGATAGCGACTGAAAGATTCGATTCTGTCTGTTTTTTTAGTAGTAAATAATTATTAAAAGCGAATGCGCTCAGTACTATAACCAGTAGTACCGATGATAGGATAATTAATTTATATTTGAATTGTAGTTGCTTCATAACACTATGCCATCGTGGAATCCTTCTATCTACTATTTAAAATGTAGCAAATAAATGAGCATTTAGGAGTGTTAATGCTAATCAGTTTGGGTTTTATGAGATTTTTGATTTCAAGAGAGAGCGAACGAAATATGAAAAGCTTCATTCGACAAAAGAAAAGTAGTTTTTTCTATATCTCTTTGTTACGTAGCGTCAATTACTGTTTTTTGATGGTGTGATTCATTAATAGTTGTGAATGGTTAATATGGGAAGCTCTTTGGTTAACGATAATTAATACCCGTGTTTTTCCGGTATTCTTATTTTATATAACAAAAGAGTGGTGATAACTCATGCTTTTTCTTTTGCTATGGCATGAAAGCCGTTAAAATTGTCTCTTGTGTACGAAAATGATGCGTAACGGTATCATTAATTTATCCAATTAATTAGGTGATATGAAGGTTTTTATGTTATCGCCCCGATTTCAATAGAGTAAGTGCAAAATGCAGCAAGAGTATAATCCGTCCGAGGTAGAGTCATCGGTTCAGAAAATTTGGGATGAAAATAAAGTTTTCAAAGCAATTAAAGATTCGACAAAAGACAAGTTTTACTGTCTCTCTATGCTTCCTTATCCCAGTGGTCGCCTACATATGGGACATGTTCGTAATTACACTATTGGAGATGTAATCTCTCGTTATCAACGCATGCTAGGAAAAAATGTATTACAACCTATGGGATGGGATGCATTTGGTTTGCCCGCTGAAAATGCAGCTATTAAAAATAAAGCACAGCCCAGTAAGTGGACAACTGAGAATATTGCTTATATGAAAAAGCAACTTAAAAGCTTAGGGTTTGCGTATGATTGGGATAGAGAAGTTAAGACTTGTGAGCCAGAATATTACAAGTGGGAGCAATGGTTTTTTACTCAGCTAGTTGAAAAAGGCTTAGCTTACAAAAAGACTTCAGCCGTTAATTGGTGTCCTAATGATGAAACCGTATTAGCGAATGAACAGGTACATGACGGATGCTGTTGGCGTTGCGATACGCCTGTTGAAAAGAAAGAAATTGATCAATGGTTTATTCGAATTACTGCTTATGCTGAAGAGTTATTGAATAGTATTGATGAGCTGGAGGGGTGGCCTGATAGCGTTAAAACCCAACAAAGAAACTGGATTGGGCGCTCTGAAGGGGTTGAAATGATTTTTAAATTAGAAAACAGTGAAGATGCTGTTTCAATTTATACCACTCGACCTGATACGCTAATGGGAGTCACTTATGTTGCGGTAGCTGCTAAGCATCCTATCGCCGAAAAGGCTGCTGAAAACAATACAGAGTTAGCTGAGTTTATTGCTGAATGTAACCAAAGTACAACAGCTGAAGCCGATATTGCTACCATGGAAAAGAAAGGTATGGCTACGGGTGTTAAAGCAATACATCCTGTCACAGGCGATTTGGTTGATGTTTGGGTCGCTAATTTTGTTCTGATGGATTATGGCTCAGGCGCTGTTATGGCTGTACCAGGGCATGATCAGAGAGATTGGGAGTTTGCTCAAAAATACGGTATTGAAATAAAGCAAGTTATAGCTCCGGTTGACGAGTCTGAAATTTATGACTTAACTCAAGCCGCTTACACTGAAAAAGGAATATTGATTAATTCAGGTGAATTTGACGGATTAACTTCTGATGAAGCATTGGAAAAAATAGCAACCTGGCTTAATGATAAAGGCTTAGGGCAAAAACAAGTTAATTACCGAATCCGCGACTGGGGGGTATCACGTCAGCGTTTCTGGGGGGCACCTATTCCAATGGTTAAGTTGGATTCTGGAGAAATGGTGACAGCAAAAGAGTTCCCTGTCGTACTACCAACCGATATACCGATGCAAGGTGCTAATTCTCCGCTAGTTGATAACCCTGATTTTCAAAATGTCGTTGTTGATGGTCAGCCGGGTAAACGCGAAACTGATACTTTTGATACTTTTATGGAGTCTAGTTGGTATTACGCCCGTTATACTAGTCCAGAAAGCCATGATGCTATGCTAGATACTGAAGAGGCCAATTATTGGCTGCCAGTTGATCAGTATATTGGGGGTATAGAACACGCTACCATGCATCTTTTGTATTTCCGCTTTTTCCATAAGTTAATGCGAGATGCAGGTTTGGTCAATTCTGATGAACCGGCTAAAAAGTTATTAACACAAGGAATGGTTTTATCGGATACTTTTATTACTTTGGATGAAAAAGGAACTAAAAACTATCACTCATCGGAAGAAGTCGAGGTCGTTAAAGATAATAAAGGAAAGGTGGTCAGCGGCAAGCTTAAGACAACAGGTGAAGATGTAATTTTAGCTGGCATGGAGAAAATGTCGAAGTCTAAAAATAATGGTATTGATCCTCAAGCGCTTATTGATGAATTTGGGGCCGATACAGCCAGGCTTTATACCATGTTTGCTTCGCCTCCTGAACAGTCTTTGGAGTGGCGAGATGATGGTGTACAGGGTGCTCATAAATTTATAAAGCGATTGTGGAAGTTATTTAATGAAAAAGCGATGTTTGTTGGTGAGGCAATTGATATTAATGCATTAAATACTCAACAAAAATCTTTATACAGTAAAACTCATGAAACAATCGCTAAAGTGAGTGATGATTACTCTCGTCGTTATTCGTTTAATACTGCCATTGCTGCGGTTATGGAGCTGACTAATGCGATCGCCAAATATAGCGGAGATGACAGCCCTATTGATCGGCAAATTGTGAAATATGCTCTTGATCAGGCTGTTATTTTATTATCACCAGTCACGCCACATATGGCACAAGCCTTATGGCAAGCTTCAGGAAAAACTTATTTAATTGCTGATGAGCCTTGGCCTCAGGTAAATCAGGCGGCGTTGGTTAAAGATGAGATCCTGATTATTTTGCAGGTCAATGGTAAACTACGTGGGAAGATCAGTGTCGCAAACGGTGCTACCAAAGATGAAATTGAAGCATTGGCCATGCAGGATGAAAATGTGAGTAAACATATTGAAGGTAAAACCGTCAGAAAAGTGGTGGTGGTACCCGGTAAATTAGTGAATGTAGTGGCTAACTAAGAGATTAACTTATAATTATGGAATTAAAACGGTCATCATGATGTATCGCTGTTTGCTAACCGCTATTTTGTTTGTTGGTATAAGTGCTTGTGGTTTTCAGCTTCGTGGAACAGGGCAGGCTTTGTTGATTAATCAATCTGTTGTGGTGATCAGTAAAACGCCTTTCGGAGAGTTTGAAAAAACTCTCCGCCAAACTATCAGCGAGTCTGGTGGCGTTATTTCAAGTGAGCCGACGAGTTCATCATTCAATGTGAAGTTAGTGAAACTTGATATTGAAGAGCAGGGGGTGAGTCGAGATAGTTCGGGTCGTGCGAGCGAAATTATTTTACGAGCGACATTGCATTATCAATTATTTCGCGAATCTGACTTACCTGCAAAGAATAAAGCAACACTCAGTTCTCAAGCGAGTTTCAATGAGGTGCGAAATATTAAGACTAGTCAAAGTTATTTTCAAGATTATCGGAATCCTATTAGTAGTCACAATCAGTTAAAAGAAACTCAAAAAGCGATTTATCAAATACTGTCTCGTCGTTTAGTCCAACAAATTAAACGGAGTCTTTAATTGAGCTTACCTGCTATCAATATTATTGCTAGTGATGAACCTTTACTGGTGATGGAGGCTTGTGACAAATTGATATTACAAGCTAAACAGCTGGGGGTACATGAACGAAAGATAGTTGATGTGGTCGATAAGTATAATTGGGCAGAACTACTTGCTGATAGTGGTAGTTTAAGCTTGTTTGCTGAAACTAAATTAACTGACATTCGTTTTAGCAAAATGCCAAATAAAGAAGCGCAATCTGCATTAGTAGCGCTTTTGCAGAGCGCAGATAATGAGAACTTATTTTTGATTCGCTTTCCTAAACTCGAAAAGCGTCAAAAGACTACTAAGTGGTTTAAGGCAATTGCAGCTAATGCCACTCTACAAGAACTGTGGCCACCTAAAGCTTATGAATTTGTTGGCTGGATAAAACAGCGTGCTCAAGCTGCTGGAGTTAATCTCTCTGCTGATGCCGCTCAAATGCTGGCAGAGCAAACAGAAGGGAATTTATTGGCAGCCAAACAAAGCTTGGATAAGCTTAACTTGCTTTATCCTCAGCAGCTTATTGAGCTCGATTTAATTAAAGCGATTATTTCTGACAATGCGCGTTATTCCATATTTTTGTGCTTGGATGAAGCTCTATCGGGAAAAGGAGAGCGTGCCGTTAGGATGCTGAAAAAGTTTCAGCAAGAAAACTTGCCTCCAATCTCAATATTAGTGAATTTAACTCGTGAAATTGAGTTATGTCACAATACTTCAATGGCGGGGCTAAACGGTCAAAATCCAATGCAAGCATTAGCAAAAACGTTTCTTTGGGATAGTAAGAAACGGTTAATTGCAAGTGCTGTCAGTCGGCTTCCACCAGGAGTCTGGCAGAAGCTACTGATACGGTGTGCTTTCCTTGATCGCTTGGTCAAAGGGCAGGAGAAAGGGAATATATGGCAAGAGTTAGAGCTATGTTTATGGATGATCGCCGGGCAACGTATTTGGGGGCGGCGTGCTAACTAGCCTAAGTAATTAATGAACAATTCAACTATTCAGTTTGAGTTTTTATTTGGTGGTACTTTTGATCCGGTTCATTATGGACATATTGGAGTGATTGAAGCGCTGACCCAATTATCTCCTGATATTCCTATAAGATTACTGCCTTGTGCAATTCCTGCACTAAAATCTTTACCACAAACAACATTTCAACAGCGTGTAGAGATGTTAGAGTTGGGGGTTAGCAATTATTCTTCGGTCATTATTGATCAGAGAGAGCAATTAAGAAGTAAACCTTCCTATACGTATGAAACATTGGAAATGTTGCGGCAGGACTATTCTAATAAGCGATTTTTTTTAGTCATGGGAATGGATAGTTTACTAAGTCTCAAGCAATGGTTTCAGTGGAAATCTTTATCTCAAATATGTCATTTAGTGATTGTTAATAGGCCGGGCGTAACAATATCTCAAGCAGAACAAGCCTGTAAAGCGTGCGGTTTTTATTTGGAGCAAACGTTTGAAAAAGTGACTTTGTATCCTGTTGGTCGCTGTTTTTTATTAAAAATGCCTGAAAAAAAGCAATCTTCAACAGAAATTCGCCATTTAATTAAGAATAAACGAACGTTGGATTCAATGCTACCCCAGAGTGTTATAGAATACATCCGTAATAACCACCTATATGAGAGTGAATAGTTTTAATGCAAGGTAATGAATTAAAGAGTTTTGTCCTGGAACAGTTAGAAGAAATAAAAGCACAAGATATTAAAGTCATTGAAGTGAGTGAAAAATCTGCTTTGACAGATTTCATGGTAATTTGCAGTGGTACTTCCAGCCGTCATGTTAAATCAATTGCTGTATTGTTAATTAAGGAAATTAAAGCCAAGCAAATTCCTATTATTGGCGTCGAGGGCGAAGATGTTGCCGAGTGGGTTTTGGTTGATGTTGGTGATGTTATCGTTCACATTATGTTGCCAACTACCCGTGATTATTATCAATTAGAAAAATTGTGGGAACAGTAGTCTTGTTGTGTATTGATGATTGAGTTATTCATAATGACTAACCACTCGACATTATGGACAAACAAGACTGTCGTAATCAATGAAAATTAAACTAATTGCTGTAGGCACAAAAATGCCTGATTGGGTTGAAAAAGCCTATTATAGTTATGCTCAGCGTTTACCTAGAGACTGTAGTTTGGAACTCTTTGAAATTCCTGCTGCCAAAAGAACCAAGAATCAATTGGCTAACCAATGGATGGAAAAAGAAGGGCTGCAAATCCTTAAAGCTATCGAACCTTCTGATTGGGTCGTTGCACTCGATGTGCAAGGTAAAAGTTGGAGTACACAGCAGTTGGCAAAAGAAATAACTCAGTGGCAATTAAAAGGGAGTAATGTCGCCCTTTTAGTTGGTGGACCTGATGGCTTGGCGGCAGGTTGCTTGTCGCGAGCAAATGCTCGTTGGTCGTTATCAGCCCTTACTATGCCGCATCCTCTCGTTAGGGTTGTACTTGCTGAAGCGATCTACCGTGCCTGGTCTGTTACTGTTAATCATCCGTATCATCGAGAGTAGTGGTACAGTAATAGATGATTAAGTCTAATAATAAATACAACTCTAGCTCCTTCAAAGACCATTACCAAGAAAGAAAACTTCTGATACACCGCTCAATTATTGCTTTTGTTTTTGTGGCTTTAATGATGCTGTGCTTACTGATTAGAAGTTGGTATTTACAAGTGATACAACATGATGATTATCAAACCCGTTCGAATATTAACCGTATCAGTGTACAGCCTATTTCACCCAAACGGGGGTTGATTTATGATAGAAACGGGGTTTTATTAGCTGAAAACCGTTCAATTTACTCTCTTGAAATCATTCCAGAAAAAGCAGGCGATATTAATGATACTTTAAATCGGTTGAAATTAATTGGGTTGATTGAGGATAAACATGGAGATAAGTTCCTTAGCGATTTAAAAGGTCAACGGCGTTTTAAGAGTTTAGTCGTTAAGAATCGTCTTACTGAGCTTGAAGTTGCCCGTTTTGCTGTTAATAGTCATGATTTTCCCGGAGTAAAAATAGAAGCTCGTTTAATTCGCTATTATCCATTTGGTAGTATGCTGGTACATGCTTTGGGGTATGTTGGGCGAATAAATGACCAAGAACTTGCTTTAATCGATCAGGCTAATTACAAAGCAACAAGACATATTGGCAAAGTAGGGTTAGAAAAATTTTATGAAGGCCAATTACATGGGACTGTTGGTTTTAGGCGGGTAGAAACTGATGTTAGAGGGCGTATTATCGGTAAGCCTTTGTTTGAAAAACCACCTGTTCCTGGAAATAATTTAAAGTTATCGCTAGATATTCGGCTGCAAAAAGTTGCTGTTGATGCTATGCGGGGTATGCGGGGTTCTATCGTTGCCGTTGATCCCAGAAATGGTGAAGTCTTAGCGTTAGTTAGTAATCCTGGTTATGATCCTAATGAGTTTGTGACAGGAATTTCGAGCAGTAACTATCGCAAATTAACTTCATCAAAAGATCGACCTCTATTTAACAGGGCCTTGCGAGGTCTTTATTCTCCAGGTTCTGCTATTAAGCCGCATTTAGGCTGGGCTGGCTTAGATTCGAAACTCATTACTTCTCAATCAACGGTTTACGATCCAGGTTATTGGATTATACCTAATGATGAAAAACGCGTTTATAGGGACTGGAATCCTAGAGGGCATGGTGAACGAGTTAATTTACAAACTGCAATTATTCAATCATGTGACCCTTATTTTTATAATCTCGCCTACCGGATGGGAATAGACACTTTATCGAAATACATGAAAAGCTTTGGGTTTGGTAGTTACACCGGGATTGATATGGGAGAAGAAGTACCAGGCATAATGCCATCCAGAGAATGGAAAAGAAAAGAGCGAAAGTCACAGTGGTATCCGGGAGAGACCGTTATTACTGGTATTGGACAAGGTTACTGGATAGCCACACCGTTACAATTAGCAAACTCTATTGGGCAGTTAGGCATTGCTGGCACTCGTTACCAGTTGAGGCTGGTCAGTTATGTGCAAATTGCAGAAGAATGGCAGAAAGTTCCTTCACTAATTGCAGAAGAACAAGCTGATTTTTCAAACGCCGATAATGTTATGGCTGTCCACCGAGCCATGAGAAAAGTTACACAATACCCCAAAGGTACTGCTAAAAAAGCTTTCCGTGGGGCCAAATACGAATCAGCAGGAAAGACTGGTACCGTTCAGCTAGTCACTCAAAGTGAAGAAAAATATGATGAAAAAAAGGTAGCTAAGAATTTAAGAGATAATGCTGTTTATGTGGGCTATGCGCCTTTTAAATCTCCAGAAATAGCGCTGGCTGTTGTATTAGAAAATGAAGGGCATGGTGGTGATAAGGCCGCACCAATTGCTCGTAAAATTCTAGATGAATTTTTTCAAAATCGTGAAATTGAATTGAAACGGGTGGCGGATACTAGTCAAAATACTGCGTCTGAATTAGCTCAGCGAGAAGCGCGTTAATGGCATTAATTGATTATGATAATTCCGATCGCCGCGGCAAGAGCTTGGCTCAACGTCTGCACTTTGATTTGCCGTTAATAGCCGGACTGTTAGTACTTGTCGGTTTTGGCTTATTAGTGCTTTATAGTGCTTCAGGTGAAAGCCAGGCACAGTTAAACCGCCAAATAGTGCGTTTAACTCTCGCCTTTGCTGTGATGGTTTTTCTTGCCTGGATACCACCTAGAGTTTATAAAAAGTGGACGCCATTTGTTTTTGGAATAGGTGTGTTACTACTAATCGCCGTTGTTTTTCTCGGTGATAAAGGTAAAGGGGCGCAGCGTTGGTTAGATTTTGGTGTGTTCAGATTTCAGCCTTCAGAAATTATGAAGTTAGCTGTCCCCATGATGCTAGCGTGGTACTTCTCTGAACGTTCACTTCCCCCCAAATTTAATGAATTATTGGTGGCGGCTGTTTTAATTGCCGTGCCAACAGGACTTATTATGATACAACCCGATTTAGGTACTTCACTGTTGATTGCCTGTTCTGGTGTTTTTGTAATATTTCTTGCTGGGATCCGTTGGCGAATTATTGCGGCTTTTTTTGTTGTCGTTCTAAGTTATTCTCCTATTCACTGGTTATTTGTAATGACTAATTATCAAAAGCAACGAGTGTTCACTTTTTTAGAACCAGAAAAAGATCCATTAGGTAGCGCTTATCATATCATCCAGTCAAAAATAGCTATTGGTTCTGGCGGGTTGAGAGGCAAAGGTTGGCTCGAAGGAACGCAATCACAGCTAGAGTTTTTACCAGAAAGAAATACTGATTTTATTTTTGCAGTATTGGCTGAAGAGTTTGGCTTTTATGGAATTGTTATTTTACTGTCTATTTATTTGTGGATTATAGGGCGAGGTTTTTTTATTGCCGTTAAAGCACAAGAAACTTACACACGATTACTCGCAGGCGCGATCACGCTCACGTTTTTTGTTTATGTATTTGTTAATATCGGTATGGTGTCGGGTTTGTTGCCTGTGGTTGGTCTACCGTTACCATTGGTCAGCTATGGTGGAACCTCAATGGTCACGTTGATGGCATCTTTTGGTATTTTAATGGGTATACAAACGCATAAAAAGCTAATGCCTGGTTAAATATCAGCTCAGTGAGTTCAGGTATTTTGGTAATCTGTCTGGACTGATTACCAAACGAAAAATAAAAAGGTAAAAAATTAAATGATAAAAAGTAAATTTTTGACTGGCGTAATGTTGATTGCGAGCATGCAACTGTCAGCAAGTGACTATAAGCCGTTGGTTAGTGAGGAGAAGGTAGCTCAAGATATTAATCATTTTGCAAAAAAAATGGCAAAAGAGCATCAGTTTGATGAAAATGTTATTGCGAATAAATTATTAAAAATGTCGCATCGTAAAGATATTATTGCCAAGATTACTAAGCCTGCTGAAGGTATGCCTTGGTATAAATATCGTAAAATCTGGATGAAAGATAAACGTATTAAAGCGGGCATTGACTTCTGGCGACTGCATGCAGAAACCTTGGCTAAAGCAGAGGCTGAATATGGTGTTGAACAATCAATCATTGTTGGTATTATTGGTGTAGAAACCTTTTTTGGTCGTATTCAAGGGAATTATCCTGTTATAGAAGCTTTGCATACACTTGGCTTTTATTATCCTAAACGCTCAGCTTTTTTTCGTTCAGAACTTGAACACTATTACTTGTTAGCGCGTGATCAAGGTTGGGATATTGATGATGTAAAAGGTTCATACGCTGGGGCGATGGGAATGGGGCAGTTTATATCTAGCAGTTATAGAGCTTATGGCGTTGATTTTAATAAGGATGGAAAAGTGAACTTATTTTCTGATCCTGTTGATATGATTGGTAGTGTGGCTAACTATTTTAAGCAGCATAAATGGAAGAAAGGTGGATTTGTTGCCGAACCAGTCGCAATAACTGCGAATCAAAAAAAATTAGTGCAGACTGATTTGGCGCTTAACCACTCGCTTGATGCATTAAAAGCCGTTAGTGTTAACATTAAATCACTGGAAAACAGAAGTAATAAGGGAGGAATCTTCGCATTTGAACTAGCAGATAAAAAATATGAGCATTGGCTAGTTGGAGATAATTTCTATGTGATTACACGCTATAATCGCAGTTCAATGTATGCACTTGCCGTTTTTCAGTTGAGTCAGGCCATTAAAGCCGAATATCAGTCTGTAAGGGTTCTGGCAAACAGGTTTCTAAATAAAGGTTAATTGAATTTGAGAGCAATGATTAATCACCAGATGTTTCAACGTAGTTACAAGGCTTTATTAGTCACTTTGTTCAGTGGGGTTTTAAGTGGGTGTTTGACCTTTCCTACACATGAGGTAGAAAAAGAAGATTCTGCTCCTGTTGGCGGGATTGATTGGGCTAAAGTAAAAACCGTTGTGCCTAAGCCCGAAGCAAAAAGTCGTTATGGCAATCCCGATTCTTACGAACAAGATGGTCGAGTCTATAAAGTTTTAGCTTCCGCAGATAATTATAAGTATAAAGGCGTTGCCAGTTGGTATGGAACTAAGTTTCATGGTAGACGCACCTCTAGCGGCGAAGTTTATGATATGTTTAAAATGACTGCTGCTCATAAAACGCTTCCTATTCCTTGTTATGCCACAGTGACCAATTTGGATAACGGTAAACAGGTGGTTGTTAAAATTAATGATAGAGGGCCGTTTAGAAAAAACAGAATTATTGACTTATCTTATGCTGCGGCCCATAAATTAGGTATGGCTAAAAAAGGTACTGCTAATGTCCTTGTTGAAACAATTACATTTTCTAAAAAATTGAGCTATTCACAAAATTTAGCTAATGGAGAAAAACGCTATGTTCAAGTAGGCGCTTACTCTAATCATGAAACCGCACAAAAGCTAGCAAAAGTTTTGGATAGAGAAATTAGTTTGCCAGTTAAAATTACTCGGGTTTCTAGGAATGGTACTCAATTATATCGGGTAAGAATTGGCCCTGTTCCCACTCAAGATGTTGCAGAAAAGCTTGTTTCTACCCTTAGCATAAAGGAACTCGGTCAACCTTCAATTGTCTATCAATAAGAAAGTCTAACAACTCTTCGTACTTGTCGAATCGCTATCGACAAGTGTTTTAGGGTGTTATAATCGCTTCTATTCGCATTTTGGTCTTCCTTGATAGCGCTTAATTTTTCGGATAAAAAATGACAAATCAATTTTTACATATAAAAAGATACTTACTAGTTTTTTTCACCGCTTTTCTTGCTTTTTCTGTTCAAGCAATTACACCAAAAGCCCCTTCTCTGGCAGCAAAATCCTACGTTTTGATGGATTATGAGAGTGGAAAAATCATTGCACAGAATAATCCTGATTTACCTGTTGCCCCAGCAAGCTTAACTAAAATGATGACTAGTTACGTTGTTTCTAGCGAATTAGCCGCAGGCAATATTACATTAGATGATCAAGTGACTATTAGTCATAATGCTTACGCACAAAACTCAGTGTTTAAGGGAAGCTCTTTGATGTGGCTTGAAGTCGGTAAGCAAGTATCGGTATCGGATTTGATTAAAGGCTTAATTATTTCCTCAGGCAATGATGCTGCTGTAGCACTATCAGAGCATGTGGCTGGGACTGAAGGAGCATTTACTGAGCTGATGAACCACCATGCACAAAAGTTAGGGATGCAAAATACACGCTTTGAAAACTCTCATGGATTATCAGCGAAAACTCATAAAACGACAGCTAGAGACATGGCTATTTTAGGCATGGCATTAATTCGTGATTTCCCTCACGAATATGCTTTATATAAAGAGCAGGAATACACTTATAATAATATTCAGACCTATAACCGACACCCACTATTGTCTGATCCTAGTCTTAATGTCGATGGGATCAAAACTGGCCATACGCAAGAAGCAGGTTATTGCCTGGTATCGTCCGCAGTTAAAGAGGGTATGAGGCTAATCTCAGTCGTAATGGGAACTGCGAGCAAGAATGCCCGAAAAGTTGAAACTAAAAAGATACTTTCCTATGGATTTCGCTTTTTTGAAACCGTTAAGCCTTTAGAAGCTGGCAAGTTATTACATAAGTCCCGTATCTGGATGGGAGAAGTTAATGAAGTTGAATTAGGAATAGCCGACGATATTTATGTCACTATTCCCCGAGGTAAGGTAAAGGCTTTAAAGGCACATTATGTGATAGAAAAAGACCTCAGTGCTCCGATTCGAAAAGGCCAGCGTGCCGGTAAAGTCTTTTTTCAATTGGAGGATGACATGATTGCTGAATATCCACTCGTTGCTCTGCAAGCGGTTAAAGAAGCCGGTTTTTTTGGACGGACAGCAGACTCAATTAGCCAATGGTTTAATTCGCTGTTTGAATAGCCTAATAAGTTTCACAACAACAAAATATAGAGCAGTTAAGTATTTGTATCTGACTATAGGCTAAAATAAGATTAACGGATAGAGTAGACGTTTTGCGGGAATTATCCAAATGAGTAATGATTTAACCAACAATGGTTCAGATAATGAATCAGAAATTGAAGAACTCTGGCAGTTTCCTTGTCAGTTTATGTTTAAAGCGATGGCTATCGCTAAGAATGGGATAGAAGATGAAATCATTGCGGTTATCCAGCAACATATCCCAGGCGACTATACACCCAAGTTAAACCCTAGCAAAAATGGTACTTATGTGGCGGTTAGTGTGACTTTTTTAGCCACTTCAAAGCAGCAGCTAGATGAGATTTATTTAGCTGTTAACGCTATAGAAGATGTCAAGTTTTGCCTATAAATCAATATATTACAGTTTAGTTTAATGTCTGATTTCAGCAAAGAAACTCCGTTGCACGATAGGTTAATTGTAAGGCAATTAGGACGCCACGAATATACCAGTGTGTGGCATGCCATGCAGGTATTTACTGATAAGCGTAATGATGCAACGATAGATGAGTTATGGTTAGTTGAGCATGATCCCGTTTTTACCCAAGGACAAGCCGGTAAAGCTGAGCACATTTTAGCACCGGGTGACATTCCTGTTGTGCAGGTTGATCGGGGTGGTCAAGTGACTTATCACGGTCCAGGGCAGCAAGTCGCTTATTTTTTAATAAACTTACGTCGTAAAAAGTTGGGTGTCCGTGAGTTGGTGACGGCAATAGAAAATGCAGTAGTTCAGTTACTCAAACTATATAATATTGATAGTGCACCTAAAGCCGATGCCCCTGGTGTTTATGTCAATAATGAGAAAATATGTTCACTCGGCCTAAGAATACGTAAAGGCTGTTCGTTTCATGGGTTAGCATTGAATATTGCCATGGATAAAACGCCCTTTAGCCGAATTAATCCTTGTGGCTATGCGGGGATGCAAGTAACTCAAGTTTCGGAACTTGGTGGCCCTAGTGATCTATCTCAAATAGCTGACAATATGGTTAAGGCTATAATGAATAGTTTAAGCTATCAGCATGTTGAGTGGGCTGATAAGAACCAAATAGACTTTGAGAAATCGCAATAATCATTGATAATGGCGGTTATTGAGCGGATTTAAACACTTTTGGCGTCATAAAGCCTTTTTTAAAGTCCCTTTTTATATTAACAGTTAAGCTGAGCTGCTAGTCAGTATAAGCGATTTGAGGTAGTAAGATGCGAAAAGGTGAGCAAATACCTATTGTTGTCAAAAGCGGTAACAAATTTGAGACTGAGCATGGCTTTTCCGCAATAAAAAATGGCATTAAACAGCGTAAGAGTGGACACCCTGAAGCGATAGGGCGTAAACCAGAATGGCTGAAGGTGCAACTACCCACTGGCGGAAAATACCAGAACATGAAAGAGAATGTTCGTGGTAATCGATTAGCAACCGTTTGCGAAGAGTCTATGTGTCCTAACATTGGTGAATGTTGGAGTGCAGGTACGGCAACCATCATGCTAATGGGCGCTGTTTGTACTCGGGCTTGTCGCTTTTGTGCTGTTGACACTGGTAATCCTAACGGCTGGTTAGATAAAAATGAACCTCAAAATGCTGCTGATTCAGTGAGTGCAACAGGCTTAAAATATATAGTATTAACCTCAGTTGACAGAGATGATTTAGAAGATGGTGGCGCACAGCACTATGCTGATTGTGTAAAGGCGATAATAAAAGCAACACCAACAATTAATGTTGAAGTGCTAACCCCCGATTTTAAGGGGAATTTAAAGTACCTGGAAACAGTACTTGACTCTGGTATTAAAGTTTTCGCGCAAAACTTGGAAACCGTAAAACGTCTAACTCATCCTGTTAGAGATCCGCGTGCCAGTTATGAAACAACCATGGCCTTACTTGAACATTCAAAAAAATATCGCCCTGATATTTTAACTAAAACAAGTTTGATGCTTGGGCTAGGCGAAACGGATGACGAAATTATGCAAACCATGGAAGATTTGCGTGCTATCAATTTAGATATTGTCACTTTTGGCCAATACCTAAGGCCAACCCCCAATCACTTACCTGTAGAGCGTTATGTCCCTCCGGCTGATTTTGATAAGTATCGTCAGTGGGGATTAGAACTTGGTTTTAAAGAAGTCGTTTCTGGACCTTTTGTTCGTTCTAGTTATCGGGCTGAAAAAGCGCTTGAAGGGAATAATGCGGGAATTAGTAATCAGTAAATATTAAAAACGAAGCTCCTATTCTGTTAATTTTTTGGCTGACACAATGCCATTTTTTGTCATAGTCTAATTTTAACTGGTTGAGTTTTTTAGCCAGTTGAAATTTTTGATAATGTCTGAATTTTATTATTAATTGTCCGAATATTGCTATCTGCTATTTTTGTTTGCTGACATAATGCTGTTTGAATTAATCGATAACTTTTTTAAGAAAGATTAAAACAATTAGCAGCATTGATTTTAAATATAATCTATTTTAAGCTGACGGTCGATTTTTATTTTATATAAGCTTTTAACAAAGCGGTTTGATTATTTTATTTCTAATATAGGAAATTTTATGCGGATCAGGAAATTAGTCTATTTAACATTAAGCTTTAGTCTTTTCACCACTGTGGCTTCACTCACCGCTGCTCCCGATGACCCCGTCGAAGAGTTTGATAAAACCGCCGATAAAAATATATTAGCGCGCTTAAAAGTCTCCGAAGACATTACCCCACATACTGTTGATTTGTTAGGTGAACGAATTGACATGAATTCGGGCTCAATCAGTTTTCATCAAACCGACATTTCAATCCCCGGTAATTCCAATTTAGAAGTTGCCTTACGACGTGTTTTTCGAGGCGCACAATATGTGTATATGAACAAAGCAGAATTAGGCGATTGGCAATTGGATATTCCTCATATTCATACTTCACTCTATCGAAAAGGTTTTGGTATGACGGGCTCGTGGGGAGAGAATAAAGAATGCTCAGGTCCGTTAAATCCAGGGCCTACGACTTTCCGTGGCAATTTAATGGATAGCTACCAATATTGGAATGGGGATTCACTGAATATTCCTGGCGTGGCAAATGATAAATTACTCGAACCCTTCGATGTGTTAATGGAAGAACCTGGTGACAAAATTAAATATCGGCGAGTGACTAAAAGTAATTGGCGGATTGAATGTATTCCAAGATATGACTCAGCAGGCACACAAGTGGGTGAAGGGTTTAAAGCGCATTCACCGGATGGAAAAGTTTATACTTTTGCACAACTCAAAATTTTACCCGGTGTGCCAAATAATCCGAAAGAAGGCTTTAAGTTTGAAGCTTTTATGTTGGTGACCAAAGTCGAAGACCGATTTGGAAATACGGTTAACTATCATTATGATACCAGTGCTCGATTGACCGCTATTCAAGCCAATGATGGTCGTTTGATTACCTTGTCTTACACCAACCCCGATGATTCAAAGTTAATCACGCAAGTGACCGCCAATGGCAAAAGCTGGACGTATCAATATACAGGGAGTCAATGGGAGAAAACCTTAAAAAAAGTGGTGTTACCGGATGGCCGCTTTTGGGATTATGGGCTTTATAGTATTGGTCACTCCAAAGTCCTTTCACAAGGCAATATGAATTGTCAATTTTCAGGGCCAAACCCCAATACCATTATTGGTGTGATTACTCACCCTGATGGTGCTAAGGGGACTTACTCGTTAAAAGAAACACTCCATGGTCGTAGTTATGTGGCTAAGATCCGGACTTCTGAACCTGCGCAATGGGCGTTGCCAAAATGTTTTGCCAACTTTTCAGTCATTAAGAAAACATTGACTGGACCACAAATTAACGAAATGCAATGGCTTTATTCCTATTCGAGTAATAAAGGTAATTTCGACGATGAAACTCCAGGCGCAGCGGAAAAGCTTAACATCACTAATTTACCTGCGGGGGTTGACGCGGTGAATTATAAAACCACCACCGTGACTTCACCGGATGGGAGTAAAATGCGTTACTACTACAACCGTGATTGGCGAAGCGCATTTGATGGACAGAATATGGCCACCGAGTACTTTGATACGGATGGAACAACCCTATTGCAAACGGTGCTTAATGACTATCAACAAAGTGATGAGATGATTGGTAATCCCTCAATGCAGTTTGACAATACACTTCCTTTTAGATATCGCGCTAACTTAGCCAAACGCACCATCATTGATAATGTTCATAATGATAAATACTACACCACCAATACGCAGTTTAACAAATACGGTGCGGTGGAAAAGTGGCAGGAATCAAATACTTTATCAGCAGCGCGTTATCTGCAAGTGGATTACTTACAAGACCACGGCAATTGGATTTTAAACTTACCGACATTAAGAAAAGCGTCCAGTGATAATATCAATTGGGTGACTTATAAAGAAACCAGTTATTACACTAGCGGGAGTAAAAAATCCTTACCTTATCAAAGCAAAATCATGGGACGTTGGATAAGTCAAAACACAGACTACCATGCCGATGGTAATGTGAAACGAATTGATTATAACGGTAGTAATCGTTATGAAATTTATGAGAATTACAAACGCGGTAAAGCACAAAAAATCACTTTGCCTTGCTCAAAAAATTCAGCGTGTAGTACCGCCAATGGCAGTACCAGCAATACCACAATCGCCTTACTCGAAATCAACGATGATGGCACCACTAAAAGCACCACGGATTTCAAAGGCAATAAAACCAACTACCAATATAACGCGGTTGGTTGGCTAACCAAAGTTGATCCGGTTGATACTCAGTGGGCGGATACCACCATTAGCTATCAAACGGTGACCACTGCGGATGATGGGATTAGCGGCAGCGGCGTTAAAGTGGGTCAAATGAAACAAACCATTACCCGAGGTGATTTTGAAAAAAGAAATTATCATGATGGTTTGTTCCGATTAGTTTTTTCGCGTGAACTGGATAAAACGAATACGGCCACCACTCGCTATCATCGAGCGGCTTATGATTTTCAAAACCGAAAAACCTTTGCATCATTTCCTTCAAGCAGTTTAACTGCCGATAAAGGGACGCAAACGGTTTATGATGCATTGGGGCGAACCACATCAGTGACGCGTAATACCGATAATGCGACCACGAGTTATAGTTATCTGGCACAAAATAAAGTACGTGTGACGGATGCAGAAAACAATCAAACAACCACAAAATATCAAGCGTTTGGTGCACCCAGTCAATCGAGAGCCACGCTCATTGAATCACCGGAAAATGTCTCCACGAGCATGAGTTATAATTTATTCGGTCAGATAGAAACGATTACGCAAGGCGGGATAACTGAAAAACGTTTTTATGATGGTTATTATCAACTGTGTAAAAAAGTCAGACCGGAAACGGGTAATACGGCTTATGGCTACAATGCGCAACGACAAATGGTTTGGGGCGCTGAAAATGCCTCCGGTTCGAGTACCACTTGTGATGCATCGAGTGTGTTAGCCAGTGAAAAAACGCAGATGAGTTATGATAATCTGGATGTGATTGCCTTAGAAAACTATCCGGATAGTGCACCGGACAGAGTTTACACCTATGATGAAAATGGGGCGTTAACCCAATTAGCAACAGGCGCTAATGTTTGGAATTATGCTTATGATAGTGCGGGTAATTTAGATTTTGAACAACTCACGGTTGATGGCAAAAACTTCCTTTTGGATTACAGTTACAACGCCTTAGGTCACTTGACTGAAGTGAAATATCCTTCACAAAGAATAGTGGCCTTTGCACCGAATGCCTTAGGTCAACCCACTCAAGCAGGCACTTATGCAAGCGCGGCCATTTATCATCCGAATGGTCAGATAAAAACAATGACCTACGGTAATGGTACAAAGAGAACCGTTGCTTTAGACACTACAGGAAGAGTTGATTTAATCAATGATACTTATGGTAGTACACCTATTCTTTCTTTAGACCCTTCGTATGATTTAGTAGATAACATTAATGATTTAGTTGACGGTGTTGATTCTTCTTATAGTTTATCAGCGTTTAGTTACGATGGTTTAAACCGTTTAAAAAGTGTTAACGGAAAATGGGGTACTGCTAGTTTTAATTACGATGATCTAGGCAATATTTTAAAGAAAACACAAGGGAGTCAAGTGATTGATTATCATTATGATAATTCAAATTTATTAGCCTCTGTGAGCGGTGCGTTTAATTATACTTTTGGTTATGACGGACGAGGTAATGTAACCAACAATGGTCGTTACGGATTAACTTTTAATCGCGCGAATCAAATGGTTTCTGCTAAAGGGATTACTTATGTTTATGATGGCCATAATCGGCGTATAAAACAGGTTAAGTCCGATGGTACTCATTACACCGTTTACAATCAGGCGGGTCAGTTAATGTATCGACAGAAACCGAATGGTGATCACGTTGATAGTATTTATCTGGGTAAACAATTAGTCGCACAAGCTGCTCATCGTGGCACAGTGTCAAATAACTAGGAGGGCAAGAATATGAAAATTTTAAATCAATTATTAGTTAGCTTATTTTTGCTTTGTGCAGTTGTTGTTAATTCATCTGTAAATGCGGCTGAATATGATGAAAGTAAGCAGGTGTTGGTACCTATTGGTGTGAGTGACATCACTATTTTTATACCGGTTGTTTCTAGTGTGAGTCAGACGTTTGCTGATGAAGCGATGGGGATAGATAACGGTTACGATTTTAGTTGGTCTGAGGTGAATGATGCCACTTATTATGAAGTCATTATTACTGACGAAAATGGCAAGAAAACTGTTGTTAAAGTAACCGGTTTACAGCTACGTTATGCAAGTTTTCCACTGGGTACAAATCAGGTCAGCGTGAGAGCTTGTAATGCAAGTGATCAATGTGGTCTGCCTGTTGTGTTAATTGAATCATTGGTCATTAATGAACAAATTACTTATCAACATACCGACTTTTTAGGATCACCTTCAGTTGAAACAGATACTGCCGCGTCGGTGGTTTCTCGTTCACATTATGAGCCTTTTGGTAAACGCCTGGAAGGTAAGAAAGAAGGGATTGGTTTTACCGGACATCTGGAAGATGAAGAGCTTGAGCTGACTTATATGCAGGCTAGGTATTATGATCCGTTGATTGGACGGTTTTATAGTAATGATCCTGTAGGATTTGATAATGTTCATAATTTTAATCGGTATACTTATGGGAATAATAATCCGTATAAGTATGTTGATCCAGATGGAGAAGTTTCTATTACAGCTGTTCAGAGATATACGGGAACAATTGGGGACCAACAGCTCAAATGGGGGCTGAATATCAAGTTGGAAACTAGTAAGGTAGAGTATGCTTCTAACAAAGCTAATAAGTATGCTGCTAAATCTATTAAAGGGCTTACTGGGTTGGTTATTAAGAACGAAGTTAAAGAGAAATTTTTGAATACGCCTACTGGGCCAAAAGGTGATGGTGCTGATATGAGTTCTGTTGTTGAAATTGATACTAAGTTGGAAGCTCAAGGGCTACGTGAATCTAGTTGGAAAGGGGATTTTAGTACATCGCCTGAAGAGTTTACCAAGGTTTATGATGGACTGAGTAAAGAAAATAAGGCTAAATTTAAGGCTGTACATGGACAGTCTGCCTATGGAATGGTACGAGAAGCAAAAGCAAAATATAACAAATCTCTTGACAAAAAAACTGATCCTTCGCAACTATATCAAAATGATGAAAAGTGAGTTATTGGATAGCTATGCATATTAAAAAAATTATCGTCATATTATTTATATTGATTTTAGGGTTATTTGCGGCTGAAAGTAAGTGGCTAGCAGAGTACCGTGCTGGTAAGGTTGTAGATACGTTTTTAATAAAAGTATTTACGGAAGTTGATAAGATTTATTTTGCTGATAAATCATATGCTAAGCATCGTGGCGGTAATGTAATGACTAAACATTTGGATGGGCTAGGAAACTTTATTAGGGAATATGGAATACTTAAGGCTATTAAATATTCTAGCGGGGAGTTAATTGAGTCTAAGGAGTTAGGGAAGGCAGTATTGATGGCAAATTATATTGTTGTTGCCGATTTTGAGAAAAAAGACCTTGTCAGATTTGGCGTTACACTTATTTATTTCAATGGTGAATGGCTGTTTTATGGGTTTAGTCATTTACCATACACCCAAAAGGCTAAGGAAATTTTACAGCGCTAAAATAATTGAAATAACTAACTTCACAGATTTGAATGAACGAATGTCATTAACTCTAAAGAAAAAGAGAAACCTTAAAGTTATTCTTAATTGTTTTGTTGTCGGTTACATGTTGGCTATTGGGGCCGCTACAGCCTGGTAGGTTGGGTTGGCTTTATCAACCCAACAACATTATTGGTTGAAAAGAATCATTTAATTGAAAGGCTGTTAACGTTTGTTGGTTTAATAAAAAATGATTTATATTTTTTAAACCAGCCTTTCCTTGTTTTCGTTGGGTTCAAAAAACGAACCCAACCTACCGCGCTAGTAGTACCGTAGAAAAGTATATTGATGATAAATAGAAAACTGAAAAGTTTTATAAAGTTATATTATTTTTGGGTGGTGAACATCTAGTTATCCCCACCTTGTGAAGATATTTTAAAAGCTTAAAGTCTTCAGTTTTTTTAATTCAGGAGACTTTAAGATGAACAAACGTAGCGAGCAAGAATGGTTGTCATTATTTAAACAACACGATGAAAGTGGTTTAACGGCAGCCGCTTTTTGTCGAGAGAATCGATTGTGTGCCAAATACTTCAGCAAGCGGAAGCTGGATTTAAACTGGAAAGCCGAGCGGCTCCAAGGTACTCAGTCATTTATCCGAGTGAATCGTCCCAAGTCAAGACCGACACAGATTGAAATGAAAGTTGGAGAGCTGCAATTGAGTTTACCCGATTCAGTAGAGGCCAACTGGTTAGCGAAGCTTGTTAAGGCATTAGTATGAAATCCGCAACCGATTTCGAGTTGATTTATCTGCATCGAGACCCGGTGGATTTTCGCAAATCAATAAACGGTTTAACGGTGATAGTGGAGCAGGAGATGGCACTCTCACCTTTCAGTGAAGCGCTATTCGTTTTTTGCAATAAAGCGAGAGATAAACTCAAAGTGCTTTACTGGGATAACACCGGTTTTGCCTTATGGTATAAACGTCTGGAAAAAGAGAAATTCAAGTGGCCGAAAAAACATTCTCAGGCCATGATGGCTTTAACCGAGCAACAGTGGTGTTGGTTATTATCCGGGCTAGATATTAGTCGAATGCAAGGCCATCAAGCTATCACATTTGAAAGGGTCCGTTGATCAAAAAAATCAACCGCTGATCGTCAATTAGGTTACCGGGCCGTCAACTCTGTTAGACTGTCGGCCATGAAACACTCACCAGATATTTTCCCTGATGATATGGCAGCGCTCAAAGCGCTGCTTCTGACCGAGCGTGAGAAAAATAAACAGCTCATGGCTCAAAATCAGTATTTATTAGAACAATTTCGTCTGGCGCAACACAAGCGATTTGGTCAAAGCAGTGAAGCTCACGAAGAACAGTTAGACTTATTTAATGAAGCGGAGCAAATTGCTGATGAGGGTATTGAGCCAGAAAAAGAGAGTATCAGTTACACTCGCAATAAACCCAAACGAAAGCCGCTCCCGCAAGATTTACCGCGAGAAGTGATTATTCATGACATAGCTGATGAAGAAAAAGTTTGTGATTGTTGTGGTGGTGAGCTTCACCGAATGGGTGAAGATAAAAGTGAGCAGTTAGAATTTATTCCAGCGAGCATTAAAGTGATTGAACATGTTCGCCCTAAATATAGTTGCCGGACTTGTGAGAAAAAAGAAACGCAAGTTAGCATCAAACAAGCGGCCGTACCAGTCAGTCCCATTCCGAAGAGTATGGCCACGCCTTCCTTGTTGAGTCAGGTGATAACCAGCAAGTACCAGTATAGCCTGCCGCTTTATCGACAAGAGCAACTCTTTGTGCAACACGGTGTTGAACTTAACCGCAAAACTCTGAGTGAATGGATGTTAAAGTGTGCTGAATTGTTTAAACCCATTATTGAACGTTGGCATGAATTGATGTTACAACAACCCGTCATCCAGGCAGATGAGACGACATTGAATGTGATTAGTGAGGATAAAGTTAAATGCTATATGTGGCTTTACTGCACAGGCTCTGACTCGCCTCAAGATAATGGGATACCGAATATGGTGTTGTTTGACTATCAAGCCAGTCGTCGTGGGCAGTGCGCTGTTGATTTTTTGCAGGACTTTAAAGGCTATTTGCAAGCGGATGGCTATGCGGGCTATGAACAAACCCAAGCCAAACTCGTGGGCTGTTGGGCCCATGCTAGACGTAAGTTTATTGAGGCAGAAAAAGTCCAGGGAAAAAATAAAACCGGTAAAGCTAACTGGGCCATTAGCCACATCAAAAAGCTGTATCGGATTGAAACGCAAATCAAGGCACTATCGTCCGATGAAAAATTGAATCAGCGGCAGGAAAAAGCTCTGCCGCTACTCAATCAGTTTAAAACGTGGCTGGATAAATCTGCCCTACAAGTCCCACCGAAATCCGCGATAGGCAAAGCCATTGCTTACAGTTTGAATCAATGGCCCAAACTCATTCGCTACACTGAAGATGGCCAACTGAATATTGATAACAACCGGGCTGAGCGGGCTATTAAACCGCTGGTCATTGGGCGTAAAAACTGGCTATTTGCCAATACCGCCAGAGGCGCACAAGCCAGTGCAACACTTTACAGTCTGATTGAAACCGCTAAAGCGAATGGACTCATTCCATTTGATTATCTGAACTATCTGCTGACTGAGTTACCGAGAGCGACCACCAACATTGAAGCATTAATGCCTTGGAATTTTAACAATAGATAAAATCGCTAGGTGGAATTAGCAGACGCTTACTTTGGGTGAACTCTATTCCCATCATAATGTATATTACATATATATCGATTGTAATATTGATTTATGGAGCAAATGTTTTTTTAGATGCTTTTCAAATTGATATATATGTATATATAGGTTTTTGAAAGTTTTGCTTATTTGGAATTTGGTTGCAACACCATTTGTTATATGGGTCTGCTTCAAGCCCGGTAGGTTGGGTTGGCTTTATCAACCCAACAACATTATTGGTTGAAAAGAATCATTTAATTGAAAGGCTGTTAACGTTTGTTGGTTTAATAAAAAATGATTTATATTTTTTAAACCAGCCTTTCCTTGTTTTCGTTGGGTTCAAAAAACGAACCCAACCTACCGTGCTACAGATGATTTTTCATTCTAGTTATTCAGGAGTAATGGAGCCAAAAAATTTAATTAAATTGGTCGGTAATGTGAGGGGGATTGATTTATGATAAAAGCATCTGTTTTTAAAGTTTTTCTGATAGCCATACTTTTATTTAGTGGCAGTTCTAATGCAAATGATAGTAAAGAAGAGGCAATACTTGCTATTAAAAAATATTACGATTTTTGTATGAAAAGCGAATTGGCTACGTCAGTAGATATCTTTAAGGGGCTTTATTGGCTACCTTCAGGTTTTTCACTTAATACATCTAGAAGTCTTAAAGAAGGAAAGTTGATTTACTCAAACTATTGTGGAGTATATCAGGAATACTTTGAAAAAATATTTAAAAAAAATAAGCCTCATAAATTTGCCGATATTGAAATTGGGAATGTTGGAGATTGTAAGGTTTGCCTTGAAAAAGATATAGAAAAATTAAAGCTTACTATCAATAATTTAAGTAGTGTTGTTAAAGTGTTTGAAGACTTTACTATGACTATAGTAGGAATCAATCATAAAAAGGCTGAAGAATATTTGTTAATAGTATTATATGATGAAAATAGGTATATGCATTTTTCAGGAGTGAGTATTGAGGATGTTGAACGTGGCATACTTTTATATGAAAAGTTTAAGAAGGAAAAAGAACTTCATAACTTTTAAAAGGAGTAAGGGGTAATCCTATTTTACAATGTTCTAAGCGCTGAATTGAGGCCCCCTAAGAGAATTTCTCTGAACCAATGGGTGACCCCATTGATTGCTATTGCATATCAAACTTTAGGATATTAAACTCTACTACAGAACTAAAAGTATATGTACTTGAAATACTAAAGAAGCACTAATATGCTATGGATTATTTTGGTGAATATCTAGCATTGTAATTTAACTTTGAACGGAATAGTAAGGGGATATCATAGGTTGGTAACGGAAACATTCCGTGCCCTAATGCATTTTCATCAACTAATTTTTCAATGTTCGTAAAAACTTCTACTGGCGCTGAAGAAAGGGATAAACTTTGGCGTAAATTATTAAGACGTTTTACTGATTTTAATGTATGAATTTGAGATGTATACGCTTTGAGAGCTTTTGCTTTTCGTTGCTTATCTAGAGGATTAAGTTTAATCCAATAATCAGGTTGATATGAATTAAATGGCGCTTGTACTTCGTAACAAATTACTTTGGGAAGTGATTTTAAAGATGACGCTAATTTTTTTGCTATTGTTGATGTCGCACGATGATGTGGATGAAAATCAAATGAAGGCGGTGTAAAAATAATTTTAACATTACAGTTATTGAATTTGTCTATTAAGGATTGAACATGTGACTCTAATTGTTGTGGTGATGGCCATTCAGCAGTTTCTTTTTCCATTGAGCCAAAGAATGTTTGATCGACACCTAACAATTTTGTTGCATTGTTGAATTCTTTACGTCGAGTAGCTGCTCTTTCTTGTGAATTAATACATTGAAGTTTTTCAGCTTTAGATTTAGAGCCATCTGTTAATAATGCTACTGTCACCGTAATGTCGTTATCTAAAAGCTGACTAATAGTTCCACCCATACCTGCTGTCTCATCGTCTGGGTGAGGCGCTAATACCAAAACAGAATCTCCAGCTTTTAAATCAAATGCACTCTTCGCATCAATGAGCTTAACGTGAAATTTTTCTCTAAATATATATCTACTAATTCCAATAAAAATTGCGATTGAAATATTAAAGAAATTCAAACTCGTAATTAAAAATAGCTTTATAAGATGTTTAATATGCTTCATTGTTTGCTATCCAACATCGAAGTCTCCACTTGTGAACCATACTTCATCGGAGGTGATTGATTGTAATAATGATTGATCTACTGTAGCTAATAAAACTTGATAATCTCCTTTTTGGCGGGATAGCTTTGATTTTTGTATGGCCGACTGTAGAGTAGAGTTTTCGATTGCTCTTACTTCAAAATAATTTGCCCCAACAGACCAAGAGTAATCTATTGAATGCTGAAGTAAATCAGATAGATTTTTTTCAGATGTTTTAGGGCTCGGTATAAGGTCCATTAAAGTGGCATTAATCATATTTCCATAATAGTCTAATCTAATAACATAAGCGCCGAATTTAGTGTTATTCATTAAGTAAGTCTTCGGCGAATGCGCATATCGAGCTAGCCAATATTCTATTGAGCGTTTTACTATTAAATTGTAGTCGAATTGATAATTTAATGTTGTTGGAAATTGTTGTGTCGAGAAAGATTCTAAAAACTCTGTTTTTAACGGTGAAACAGTCGAGTTTGTATGTTTTCGATTTAGATAATGATTAATGCGGTTTTGCACTTTTGAAAAATAGTATTTAGGCTTATTTCTTACTAATGCCCAGCGTCCAAAGGTAAAGCGATCTTGCATTCCTGAGTTAATTAATAATCGGTAAGTGTTAAAATTGGCAATTCCATAAATAATGTCAATTTTCCACAATGATAAATGTTCTACAACATGCTTACATAGCGCTTCTGCAATGCCTTTCCTTCGAATTGAATTATCAACCATTAACTCTCCCAACTCACCTGCTACACTAAGCTTATGGTCGCAGTAGCAGTTGCGTAACCGAATTGCAACATATCCTACAGGTTTTCCGTCAATTCGAGCTACCAGGCCATTGGGAGAATTACAACCTAGTGAGTTTGACAGAGTTTGGCTATTAAGATTTCGCCACCAATGATAAGTTTCAAGAGGATATGGTTTATGATATGCATTTGTAAAAAGTGACATTATTGTGGGGTAATCATCGACGCTTTCTTCATCAATTGTTAAGCCTGAAATGCTCAAGTTAAAAAACTCTCCATATTTATTTGATGACTGCAATTAATTATTGTTCAGTTCTAACAAATATATAATCAGATATCAAGTTATTATGGCCGTTATCAATTGTCGAAAAAAACAAAGCAATTTTTTCTCCATTATTCATAGGGGTGAATAGAGAGATGCGCTTTACTTCGTAAACCGCTTTGTAGATACAACTATAAATGCAGGGTAGTTTATAAATCAGGTAATATTCTGACGAGTAATAGCCATATTATCTTCTTTATCAAAGCTTAGCTCTAACTTCTAAATATCCCAGTACGGCGCATTGAATATTGTAAATACTGTCAGTACTTCAGCTGTTGAAATGACAGACAAGCTACCTCGTTTTGAAAACTTTATGGTGAATAACCATTTATCCAGAATTTATCTTTTAAAAATCGGCAAACACTGAAATCATCAATTGCGCCTATCGAAATAGACCACGGCTTATTACTACCCCAAATTGAAATGCTCACACATATTCTTTGGGGGAAGAAGATCTTGTTTCTTCATTAAGAGTTGTAAAAGTTTTAGTACTCTATGTTCCAAGAGCTTCCTTTAATAGAATTGACTCAGCAAAACATGTCCCTATGTTGACCCTCCTTAAACAATTTAATCAGTTTAAATAACAAACCAATAGAAAGTACAGCATAAGGAGCATTCCGCTTTTTCCCAAATTATTGTTGCAAATCTTAATGATAATAATTATCATTTGCGATAATTTAAAGGCTATCGATATTGGAGAATAAAATGAAAACTGATAAAACTCCATCTGTGCTCAGTTTTATTGCGACAACAATACTATTGTCAACCAGTTTTAATTTAACAGCAAATGAAGATAAAAGTGATGATTCAGTTGTTGAACAAACTATGTTAATCACCGCAACCCGACTACCAAGAGAGGTAGAAGATGTGGCAGGAACGGTTACTCATATTGACAGTGAGGAGTTAGAAAAACAACTGGCTGAAGATTTGGATGATGTTGTTCGATACCAGCCGGGGCTATCTATGCAGACTCGCAACCGTGGTGGTAATCAAGGCATTATTATTCGAGGAATGGACGGCAAACGGGTTTTAATGTTAATTGATGGTGTTAAAAGTAAGGATGTATTCTCAGCAGGCCCCAGTGCATATGGTAATGATGGCTATGAATTGGATGATATCAAAGCAATCGAAATTATTAGAGGACCGGCATCGGCGCTTTATGGTGCAGACGCATTAGGCGGAGTAGTATTGCTGACCTCAAAAGATCCAATCGATTATGTTACTGATGATACTTCTGTATACACACGCCTTAATGCTTCCTATGCAGATGTTAACGAAATGGCAAAATTGGGATTTACAATCGCTGGCCATAAAGACAGTTGGGGTTATATGTTTCAAGTCACTGGGAGAGAATTTAATGAGTCCAGTGTGAAAGGAGAAGGTAGTCTTACTCCACAAGAAGGTGAATCAACAGGTGCTATTTTTAAGTTAGTTTATCGACCAAATGAAAATAACAAACTGAGTTTGGCGCTTGATTCATTTGCTGAAGATATCAAATACGAGTTAACAAATCCGGCAACTCCGCAGTTGCCGAGCAGTGGACTTGATGACAATCAACGTATTCGTTTTAGTTTAGAGCATGAATGGTTAGGCGACTCTGCTGTATCAGAAAAAATAGTGACGAGTGTATTCTTTCAAGAAACAGATGGTTTACAAAATACTCGTCAGTTACGAGCGAATAGTTTTTCTTTCGATTACGCGCCATTTGGCAATAATACGTCGACACAAAGAATATCCGATTTTGAATTTAACCAAAACGTTCAAGGTTTATCATCGACCTTTTATAAAACGATTTCATCAAATAATGTCACTCATAGTTTAGTTTACGGCATCAATTATGAAGTTGTCGATACAGAGCGTCCTCGTCATCGTTGTGAAACTGATACTGTAACAACCACGACAACTTGTGCTATACGAGCTTATCCAATGGCACCACCGGAAGTATTTCCCAATAAAACTTTTCCTGATACAGAAACCACACGTGCTGGAATTTTTATTCAGGATGAAATTTCCATTGGGGACAGCGGGTTCACATTAATTCCTGGTATTCGCTTTGATCAATTTAAGATGGACGCTAACACGCAAGGTTTACAAAGCATCGTTGATTTAGGTTTTGATATTAAATCGACCAATGAAAGCGAAATATCTTCTAACCTGGGATTGATCTATGACTTGTCAGATACCAGTTCACTTTTTTTTCAATATGCAGAAGGGTTTCGTGCTCCCAGTTATGATGAAGCCAATCAAGCATTTATTAATTTAGGCTTTGGCTATGCAACAGTCCCTAATCCCGATTTGCGCCCAGAAACCAGTAAGGGCTATGAATTAGGTTTTAAATCTCGCCTAGGCAGTAATTATTTAGCTTTTGCTTTGTATGACAATCACTTCAAAGATTTTATTTCGAGTAACTTTATTGGTGAGCAAAATGGAATAAACCTTTATCAAGATACTAACCTAGGAAGCGTGCGTATCTATGGTGCTGAATTTACTGGAACCTGGAAATTGAAAGATAGCTGGAGAATTAGAAATTCTATTGCTTATTCGAAAGGTCGAGATAAAGAAACTGATACTTATCTTAATCAAGTTGAGCCTATTTCTGCAATTGTTGGAGTCGGTTACGAAGGAAGTCATTGGGGCTATGAAACCCTAATAACACTAGTTGATAAAAAAGATAAAGTTGAGCAGGAAGGCGATGCTATAGCAAAAAGTTATCAACTTTTAGATTGGGTTGGCCATTATAACATTAGCAATGCACTCAAATTGAGATTAGGCGTTTTTAACATTTTTGATAAAAAGTATGCTCGATGGGCAAATATTCAAGGCTTAAGTTCTGATTCTTTATCTTCGATAGCTAATGCCCAAGAACCAGGTCGTGAATATCGTATTAATTTAACTTGGCAGCTTTGAGGCCTCAATATTTTTGCTGGCAAATAGAGCTTTGAGTGTTAGTTGAAATCAATTTAAAGGTTTAGGAGATTATTATGAACCTTCAAGCATTAGAACATTTAATGTATGAGTTATCGGACTTTTTTATGGCTCCGGTAATCATACTGTTAATCCTATTATTTGGTTATAGTTTATATGCCAGCGGTGAGTTTATATTTCAAATATGGCAACGTAGACGAGGTCGGCATCAGTACATTGAGGCGACTAAGTCTCCACTTGGTCGAGCATCACATCTTAATTTAAAAGGCTATCCATTAATTGAAATTGCTCATAGCCATCCAAATTTATCTAAAGATCAACTGGATGTTGCTGCATTAGAAATATTACAAACCGTTAGATCGGTTAGTCGGCTTGCACCAATGCTGGGCCTTATCGCTACCATGATCCCAATGGGACCCGCACTTAAAAGTTTAGCTGATGGCAATATCCAAGGTATTTCAGAAAATTTAGTTGTAGCATTTTCAGCAGTTATTTTTGGGTTGGTGATTGCCTCAATTACATTTTGGATCGCGAATGAAAAGAAAAAATGGTTAGCTAAAGAGTTAGTCGCTATTACGCCACTACTAGTTGAAAGTAAGCGAGAAGTTGCTGAGGTACCTATCAGTGAAGCTGCTTGAAGAAGATGAGTCAATTAACCCCGCTTTGTCTGTTGTTAATTTGGTCGATGTGTTTTTGGTATTAATTGCTGCTTTGTTAATTGCTATCGCACAAAATCCGTTAAATCCTTTTTTAGAAGAAGATGTTACGGTCATTAAAAATGCTGGTCAACCAGATATGCTGATGATCATTAAAAAAGGGGAAAAGATCGAAACTTATCAAAGTCAGGGAAAAATAGGTAGTGGTGATGGCGTGAGAGCGGGCGTTGCATATCGACTGCAAGATGGCTCAATTGTTTACGTTCCTGAGCCTGACGAAAAATTGGAAAAATCCACGACTAACTAATAATTAAAAAAACATCCGAGGAATAATATGGGGATTAATAAAGTTTTTAAATGCTTACTGGTTATCGAGGTTTTATTTGGATTAACCGTTTCTAATTGGGGCAGCGCATTATTATTCGCGCGAGGATCTCAAGCAATTAATAAAAACGCAAACACAACAGATAAAGCAGCAAGTTTATTAGTTGTTCGAACGAATCATACATATAAAGCAAAAGTTGAGAGTTTAAAGCTTTTCGCTGCAAAACATAACTTAGTGGTTGAGTCTCAATCGGTATCCAAACTCTCCGATTTGGTTGAAGCAAAAAAAATATTTTCACAGTTTGATATTGTTTTATTTGATGGTGCATCAAAAAGAGAGTCAAAAAAACAATTTGAAAAATTTGCCCCGTTAGTTGAACAGAGTTCACAAAAGTTTCTCGCATTAAAGTGGATAGAAAAATCACCGTTATCAAAAGGGATCAACAAGCGTCAAGCAAACAATCTCTATCAATACTATGATAATGGCGGCGAAGAAAACCTATCAAGAATGGCAGACTATGTTGCTAATAAGGTTCTCCGTTCTACCGAAAAGAATGTAGATGCTCCAATTGTTTATCCAGAGGTTGGGATTTATCACCCCGAATATCAAGATCTGATTTTTTCTGATCTTAAAAGTTATTTGTCATGGAATAGAAAAAGAGATAAATTCTCCAAAAGTAACCAACCATTAGTTGGGATTATGATGCAGCGAGCTTTAGTTGAATCATCCCAAACAAGTGTTGTTGATGCGACTATTAGAACTCTTGAGAAAAAAGGTATTAGCGTTCTCCCTTTCTTCTTTGAAGTAAGCCCACAATCATCACCTTATCAGCATCTATTGCAAGAGGAAGGTAAAACACTAGTTGATGTGATCATTAATTTTCGCACTATACATTGGGCCAATAAGCGTAAAGCTGAATTTGAAAAAATAGGTGTTCCTGTTTTGCAAGCATTAACCTATTTTAATGGTAATCAACAAGAGTGGGAGGCTGATGTTCAGGGTATATCTCCAGGGATGACACCATTTATGTTGATCCTTCCTGAAACCGCTGGAGTTATTGATCCAACTATTATTGCAGCAAGAAATAAGAAAACTGAACGCTCGGAGGTTATTGATTATCAGCTAGATCACTTGATCAATAAAGCTATTAATATTGCATCATTAAAACGCAAACCTAATAAAGACAAAAAACTAACAGTATTTTTTTGGGGAGACCGAGACATGGGGGCCTCTTTTCTTAACGTACCAGATAGTTTACATGTCATCAGTCATGAACTAAATAAACAGGGATATCAGGTTGAAGGTGTAGAACCAGAGTTTTATACAGAAAAAGTTAATCGAATTTTAGATCCTTTTTATCGAGACTTTGAACTTGATGAATTACTCGAAGAAGATTTAGCTGAACTAATGCCTGTATCAGATTACTTAACTTGGTTTAACCAACTTCCTTCAAATATTTCTCAACCAATCATCGACGAATGGGGAGAAGCGAAAAACAATTTTATGGTGGTTAAGCGTGATGGCAAAGATTTTTTTGTTTTGCCCAGAATTCGAAATGGAAATGTTTTAGTCTTAAGGCAACCGCCGAGGGCAGATGATAAAGATCAAGATAAGATGCTCTATCACAAAGGTGAAATACCAATGAACCATTACTATTTAGCGGCCTATTATTACGCTCGAAAATATTGGAATAGTGATGCAATTATTCATTTAGGTACTCACGGTTCGCAAGAATATCTAGGAGGAAAAGAACGAGGTTTATCTAAATTTGATGGCCCCAATTTAGCTATTTGGGACACGCCCGTATTTTATCCTTTTATCGTCGATGATGTTGGTGAGGCAATGCAAACTAAAAGACGAGGAAGTGCAACTGTCATTTCTCATATGACACCGCCATTTGCTGCGGCAGGCTTACAGGGCGACTCAGCAGATATTCATGAGTTAATGCATCAATATAAAATGCTGGATGAGGGCGGGGTTAAGGTAAAAACTGGTGATGAAATTATTGACCACTGTGTTAAATCGAAAATTTGTGAAGACTTTGGTTGGTCAGAAGCAAAAATTCGAAAAAACTTTTCTGATTTTCTTGAAGCTCTTCATGATTACCTTGGTGAGCTAGCGGCAGAAAACCAGCCATTAGGTTTACATTCGTTTGGTGAGCTAGCCGAACAACGTTTAATGACTTCCACACTATTACAAATGTTAGGTAGCGAGTTTGTTGAAAGAGCAGCTGTTTTTGAAAGTAAGCATTATAAAAATACTCATGTACACCATCATGGCGATGATAAAAAGCAACATAGCCATAGTCATAAAAATACCGAAAGCAATCATCAGGACCCTGAAGGGCATTTTCATGAACTCGCTGAAGAAATTGAAAGTTTGGCGGGTTATAAAACGGTGCGTGATTTTATTATCGCTGAACAACATGGTCATTCCCATGATTTGTCTAAAGCATTACAGGCTGATATTGATAAAGGTAGAAGGTTGTACAAAAATTTAAATGAAATAAAAGAACTAGAATATCTTGTTGCTGGACTCGCTGGAAAATATGTGCCAGTTAAAACGGGAGGTGATCCTATCCGTCATCCAGAATCTGTACCAACGGGGTTTAACTTATACGGTTTTGATCCTTCTAGATTACCGACTAAGGCTGCATTTAAACAAGGTAAAGAACTGGTTGAACAAGTGATTAGTGATTATTACCTGGAAAACGGAAAGTACCCCGATAAGTTAGCATTTTCTCTTTGGTCTATTGAAGCAATGCGGCACTTCGGTGTATTGGAAAGTCAGGCTCTTTATGCAATGGGTGTAAAACCTCAATGGAGTGAAGATGGTCGAGTCATAGGAACGGAAATAATACCAGCATCAGAATTAAAACGACCACGAGTTGATATCGTATTATCTGCTACAGGGTTATACCGCGATGCTTTTCCAAATGTTGTTCAAAGGTTAGCATCAGCAATTAAACAAATTACTGAGCTTAAGGAAGCTAATAATTCAGTTTGGGATAATAGCCAACGAATAAAAGCTAACTTAATTTCTGAGGGCTATAGTGAAGATGAAGCTGTTTATCTATCGAGTATTAGAATTTTTTCTAACGCCTCAGGTCAATATGGCTCTGGAACCGATGGTCCGGTATTTGCCAGTGATACTTGGGAAAATGACAAGAAAATAGCTGATAATTATTTATCAAAAATGGGAGCGGCTTTTGGCACTGATCCAAAACGATGGGGCGAACAATTAGATGGTTTAGACTTATACGGGAAACAATTGTCAGGCACCGATGTTGCTATGTTTTCACGCTCATCTAATATCTACGGTATGCTCAGTTCTGATGATCCATTTGAATATTTTGGATCGCTTGCGTTAGCGGTTAGAAACTTAGATGGAAAAAGCCCTAAGATGATGATTTCTAATTTACGCAATGCGACTAAAGGCAAAATGGAAGATGCTGCTCAATTTTTAGCGAAAGAATTAAGAACAAGACAATTCCACAAACGTTGGATCCAAGAGATGCAAAAAGAAGGCTACAGCGGAGCGGTCGCTATGGCCTCACAAGTTGCTAACTTTTGGGGGTGGCAAGTAGTCGATCCAAATTTGGTTAGAGATGATCAATGGCAAAGTTTTCATGAAATTTATGTGGAAGATAAGTTAAAGCTAAAAATGAACGAGTGGTTTGAACGAGTTAATCCTGGTGCTCAAGCTCAGCTTATTGAAAAAATGTTAGAGGCCATAAGAAAAGATTATTGGCAAGCATCACAAGAAACTCAGCGTCAGTTGATTGAACGTTACCTTGATTTAGTTAATCAATTTGATTGGTTTGTTGATAATGAGAAACTGCGCGAATTTGTGAATACATCAGCAGGGGGCTTTGGTCTCGATCAGATAATTCCTGTTGAGTCCGTATCACCTTCAATATCAGAGCAACTCAACTCTCCTAAAACAATAGAAGGGCAGAAACTTGAGAAAGTGGAACCAACAACAGGAGAAACTGATTGGAATTACCAATTACTTATGACGCTACTAGTTTGTGTGTTGGTTATGCTACTGGGTGCTGTTTTCCAAGCTAAACGTTCTTATAAGTGGACTTTGGTTTGATATGAAGTAAGTGTCTATGGTTATTGATATTTTGGGCGTCGGCAATTAAAAACAAAGTAGGCCGAATAGGCTTGAAGTATAATCAAAAAATCAGTAATAGGCTCGTTGGACTATCTAAGAATTACAGTTTAGTCTGGCTATTTAATATGATGTTTTATAATGATCGTTTTTTAATAAACGACTAAGAATAAACGAGTTACTGAAAGTATATTGTTTTATATTTTGTCAACTAACAGCACCATAAAAAAGCGGGCACATAATGCCCGCTAATTCAACTCTTTTCACTATTTGAGTTATATGTCATTTAACATTGTTAACGACAAGATTTTACTTCAACCCAAGCGTCTTGCCATGCCCAACCGGCACCAGGCTCATATGCTGAACCTTGATTACACCATCCTTCATAAGGGAAAGGTTTACATTGGTAAAGGACTCCGCCATTTTGAATTTGAGTACCGCCAACGTATGAACCAATACCGTCAGGATATTGTGGAATACCGTCACAACTTCCTGTTGAGTCGCCTACTTTTACTGATTCACTAGCGGGCTGCGAGTTTGCGCCTTTGTTATCAGTAACGGTCAATGTGACAGTGTAAGTACCTGCTTTAGCGTAGGTGTGTGATGGATTAGCCGTTGTAGCAGAACTACCATCTCCAAAATCCCAAGACCATGCTGTAACTGTACCATCGTGATCTGTACTTCGATCAGTAAAGGTCGCTGTCAATTTGTCAACGCTAGTGGCAAACGCTGCTACAGGCAAATCATTTGGCTCAACAGCTACGATAACTGATTGAGTAATAGGTTTAGAACTTGCGCCCTTATCATCGCTTACTGTTAAAGTGACCTGATAAGTACCTTCACGAGTATAAGTGTGTGTTGGGTTCATACTAGTGCTTGTATTGCCATCACCAAAGTCCCAAGCCCACTCAGTCACATCACCATCGCGATCACTACTTAAATCAGAGAACTCTACAACAAGCCCTTGTGCATTAAATTTAAAGTTAGCATCTGGCACTTCGTTTGGATTAGTTGAACCAACGGTTACTGATTTGCTCGCAGGATCTGAACTATCACCATCATCGTCAGTGACTGTTAGTGTAACTGTGTAAGTATCTGCACTGGCATAAGTATGCGATGGATTAGATTCAACAGAAGTTGTACCGTCACCAAAAGTCCAGTACCAACTATTGATGGTGCCATCACTATCACTACTGTGATCAGTAAAGCTAGCAGTCAGATCGGTAACACTACTTGCAAAATCCGCCTTGGGTGGAAGGTTTGTATTGCTATCAACGACTTCAATTGAAACAGATGCTTCACCTTGCTGAGCGCTATCATCTGTTGCAACAGCTCTTAGGGTGTATTTACCTATAGCGGCATCACGTATGCTGACCGAATAAGGTGCACCTGTTACTGTGTCAATTAGTTGATTATTATTATAAAAGTCAACCTTGGTAACACTGCCATCTTCATCAGTTGCTGTGACAGTAAAGTCAATAACATCACCTAAGTTAAATACTGCTCCATCCTTTGGTGAAGTAACAGTAACAACCGGACTTGGATCGGGAATGGTTGGATCACAATCTTTTATATATTCCCAAACATCACTGACATCAGGTTGATTATTCTGCGTCCACCAGCGTGCACGATAGATTTTGTCCTTATAAAGAACTTCCATACCACCAGTATAAACTTTACTCGGATCCCAAGGTTCGCCTGTACACTGGATAATAGTGAAAGTTTTACTTTCTGTTTTGCTATAACCATTGTTATTGGTAGCTTTAACTGAAAGTGTATGTGCTCCATAACGAGTTGGAGTCCAAGTGGCCGTGTAACTATTATTACCCGCAGATGTTCCCGCAAGTGTTGTATTGCCAACAGTAAATTCAACGTCAGTGATTTGACCACCATCATAAACTGCTGTTGCGGCAAGCGACACAGGCGTTAGTTGATCTTGCACAATTTGATCATCTGGTTTGGTGATGTTAACCACAGGTTTTAGATGATCTTCGTTAACCGAAACAGAGACTTTTGCTGACTCGCGCATATTATTAGCATTGTCATAAGCGGTTGCTGTAATATTGTAATCACCTTCAGTAACATTTTTCCAAGTAAAAGTAAAAGGTGCTTGCGTGCTACTACCAATAGGGTTGCCATTGGCAGAGTATTCAACTCGAGTAACACTACCATCTGTATCTGCGGCAGATACTTCAATAGTAATATTGCTACCTGGAGCAAAAACGCTACCAGCTGCTGGAGAAGTGATACGAACCGTTGGACAACCCTGACAACCTTGTGCAAAAACATCGTTGAGTTTGTTAGCAAGTGTTGGATTTAAACGGTTACACTTTGGCAGTTTTCCATGCATGGTGTAGCCACCTAAACACTGTTGATCGCCAGCCACCTGCCATACAATAACACCACCAAAATTATAATCATTAACATATTGTGCTTTAAGCCCAATCGACTTTTCGTCATCGAAACTAACAAAGTAGTTTTGTTTAGTCATATAAGGAACTTTGGCTTCATCATCCCAGTGCAGTGTCCAACCATCGGCTTCTTTTTGCTTAATGAAAAAGTAGTTTGGTGTTGCGTCATAAACATCTTTTGGCCAATTGACAAAGTCACCTGCACTTGAGATTGGACCGTCGGGTTGAACAATAATATCAACTTTTTTAGTCGGGCCATTGAGTGCTGCTGAACTTTGAGTAACAACTCCTCGCCCATAGAAAGCAACTCCCATGTTTATTTTTTCACTAGGAATTCCCTTATTAAGCAACCACTGTGCAGTGTGATCCCAGTTGAACTCTGATACTTCTGCACCAGTGTATGGGTATAAAGGAGAGTTATGACCTGCAATATTAGACCAACCACCGTTAAAGTCATAAGTCATCATGTTGTATAGATCCATATACTTATTGAGCTCTACCCAATCGAAACCTTCCAGTTTACGAGTGTCTGCTGAAAACGCTGAGGTGATAAGTTTGTCTGGGCCAATTTCGGCACGAATTTCTTTAACTAAAGTTAAAAAGTTAGGATAATCCGCTTCACTACCCGTGAAGTTCATTCCAGAATATGGACCTGGATATTCCCAATCTAAATCGATACCGTCAAACCCCATTTTCATGAGTGTTCTGACACCTTCCATGAACTTAGCTCGTTTTTGAGGGTCGGCAGCCATTTCCGGAAAATGACGACACATGCTCCAGCCACCAATAGAAGCCATTACTTTCACACCTTTACTGTGTGCCAGCTCAATTAAACCCGGTTGTCCTCCCGGTTTTTTTACTGGGATAGGCATACTGCCTGTTAACCCTGTAATTGTATTTCTCCAACCGTTACCTTCTGCGACAAAGCCTTGTGCTTTAGCATCATCGTTTAGAACATAGGTTGGGGCCAGTTCGCCGTACAAAATATAGTAATCCCAGCTACTATAGATATCACCATTTAATAAGTTAGCAGGCTGTTGAACAGTGCCTTCTTTATAAATATCTTTATTACGAAAGTCGCCAGAATGTAATGAACCATCCACTGCAACGCCAAAGAAAGAAAAATTTAAAATGGTATATTTATCCATATCGACATTGAGATGATTGGCCGCACCTTTAGTCACAAAACCGGCTTTAGTGTCTTTCCACGGATCCCATTGAGTGATGTAACCCACAATTTCCTTATTATGATCATCCTTTGTTGCAGCGGTAACTCCCGCAGCAGCTACAAGTAGCATTGAGGCTGTTATGACAGCAGAGAGCCATGTTTTGACAACACGACTTTGGGTGGTTTTCATTATCCTGCCCTCCGAATTGTAATTGTTTAGTATCCCGGAATCTTCAATAAAAAATGGTACATACAAAAGCACCTACAGCAGAGTGTTGATAGATTTGGGTGAGACTGTGTTTATAGCGAGAGATTTATTTCTCCAAAATGACATCGCTGTCATTTATCATAAGGCTCTATTAATTTATTACAAGCAAATTCAAACTAAAGTCGAAAAATTGAGATGGGCTTCACTGATTGAGTGTTAAAAATTAACAAAGAGAAAGTTAATTAATATGATTGATTTTACTGAAAAATTCTAAAAAAAAAGTTGTGAAGCTTTAGAAATTATTTTGTGAAGAAATAAAAATATAAAAGTAATATGTTTACCGTTATTATAATTTTCTATTGCAGTGCATGATATTATGTATCCAATATCTATGGATATATTGCAATTGAATAGCAAATAAAAAATTGTGGTTTAAAAGTTTTTATTAAAGTTGTTGGTATTATATGACAGCTTAGAACAGGACTTAGTTAAAATTATTTTTTACTGATTTATATGTATTGAAAAACATTGTTATTAATATATAGATTAGTTGAATATCCTCGCATAAATTAATGCGATATGATTTAAAATAACTTATTTAATAGTGTTTTTTTAATTCTTTTTAATCCATGAAAAGTAAAATCCACTTGAGTTTTATTATAATTAATAAAAAGATCAACAAAAAACAAGATGGACATTTTTCAAAAAAGTGATAGTTAGTGAAAATATTAGATTGGCCAAAACGTCAATTTTTTAGAGTCGAAACAAAATGACATTGCTATTTTTTATTAGATGATCATTTAAGACAATATTGTTTTAAACTAAAGAAGTAAGTCGTATTAAAACTGGTTGATACTTTATTGTTTTGTAGGGAAGCCCAACTGTTATTGAAAACTATTGTTTTATATTAAACGATCAATAGATAAAGTTTTATATCCTGTTTCAATTATTGAATCTTAATCATTTCATTCTTTTTATACCTGCTTCAATTTTTTATTGCGCTAATGTTACGTGTTTTTTAGGAAAAACTTTTCATAGCATATAGCTCAGAAAATTTTTTAATTCGTGCTTTAGTTTGAATGCTACTAGAGCCGAGTCGTGCGATTCTTTGAAGACTAGAGAAAATTATTATCTTTACATTATTGAGATATTTAGATGCATAAATTTACCTCAACGAATATCTCTTTTACTACTACACTTATAGTTAATTTGATGTTAAATATTAGCTAGTTAACAGCTATAGAGCTATTAATAGATAGCTATTGGCCTATTTCATGGATAAAACTCAGAGTACCTTATCACACTTACCCGGCTATGTTTTAATTTTAGGGCTTTGTATCATTTATGCCATAGTAGGAAGATTAGCTTTATTGTTGGCAATTCCTCCTGGGTATGCGACAGCGATTTTTCCTTCTGCAGGCTTAGCTGTAGCTGCTTTAATCATTTGGGGCTACAGGCTTTGGTTGGGGGTTTTTCTCGGTTCAATATTACTTAACTTATGGGTTTCTGTTGAACAAGGAGTAATAGGAGAAAGTCAGATATGGGTTGCAATTACCGCTGCCTCTGGTGCTTCTTTGCAAGCTTTCGTTGCTGCTGTGCTAGTGAAGAATATATTAGGGCGAGCAATTGCTTTGGTTAAAGAACAAGAAATTGCTCTATTTTTATTAATTGCTGGTCCTTTAGCTTGCCTGATCAATGCTAGTTTTGGTTCAACTAGCTTGCTTTTGAATGGGATAATAACAACTAGCCAGTATAGTTTTAGTTGGTTTACCTGGTGGGTTGGTGACACAATTGGTGTGCTTATTGCCACTCCGATAATGTTTATTCTTTTTTCTAAGCCACGTAATTTGTGGTGGGCTAGGCGATACTCTGTTGCGTTTCCTTTACTATCAATGCTGTCGATTGTAATTGTTTTGTTTTTTTGGGTAAACAAACTGGAATATGAACAAATGCAGTTTGACTTCAAAAACCTGGCAAAAGATACATCTGATAAAATTAAAGAGCAGTTTCATAGTTACCTCGAGTCAGTTGAAGCTATCGAACGTTTTTTTGTGAGTTCAACAAATGTTGACCGAGAAGAGTTTCATACATTTGTTGCTACCAGTATTGTAAAAAAAACAGGGATCCAAGCTTTAGGTTGGAATCCGATTATTTTAAAAATGCAACGAGATAGTTTTGAAGCTTCTGTGCGTCAAGAAGGTTTTCATGATTTTCAAATTATGCAGCGTGATAAAAATGGGAAACTAATTCCTGCCAAAGAACGTGATCGCTATGTTGTAGTAACTTATATTGAACCTATGAAAGGTAATGAAAAAGCATTTGGTTTTGATGTTGCCTCAGATATAGCAAGAAAACAAGCACTGACAAAAGCAATTGATACTAATCAAGCATTAGCCACTGCTGGTATAACACTTGTTCAAGATAACAGCAAAAAAATAGGCTTTTTGCTTTTCTATCCTGTTTTTAAAGGAGCCAGTTCAACTTTAGAAGAAAGGCGTAATAATATTTATGGTTTTGCTGTGGGGGTGTTTCGAGTTGGTGATATTGTCGAGCAGATTTTAGATACAAATAAACGAGAGAGTTTTAATTTAAGCATTATCGATAAAGATGCCCCTGCGGAAAAAAACTTGCTCTATGGTAATAAAAAGGAATTAAACAATAGTTTAATTGATTGGGGGGATACTTTATTTATTGGAGGTAGAGAATGGATATTACATTTTGAGCCAACTAAAGAGTATTTGGTCAAACACAATGGTTGGAAGGCATGGGTTATTTTAGCGGTAGGCTTACTATTTACAAGTCTTTTAGGGGCTTTTTTATTGGCTATGACTGGCCGTTCGCACCAAGTAGAAAAATTAGTGACCCGACGTACTGCTGAACTTAGTGGTATTTTGTCTAGTGTTTTAGAAACGATTATTACCATTGATGAAAAAGGTTTTATTGAGTCAATTAATGCGGCAGGTGAAGTGCTTTTTGGATACAAGGCCGATGAAATAATTGGCCAGCCTATAACTCAAATTATTCCGCAGTTTTTTTATGAGTCTAAAATAGATGTCGATGATTTTGTATATGAGTCACTGATTGATAGTCGTAGAGATCTTGTGATTATCAATAAAAACAAAAGCGAAATTCCTATAGAAATAGCCGTTAGCAAGCTGCTTACCATGGAAAAAACTCTTTACACTATTGTCATTCATAATTTAACTGAACGAACAAAAATAAACCGGATGAAAGATGAATTTATATCAACGGTAAGTCATGAACTGAGAACACCATTAACATCAATAAAAGGTTCCTTGGGGTTAGTTGTTGGTGGTGCATTTAATGGGGATGACAAAAAAATACAAGATGTTCTAAAAATATCTTATGAAAATAGTGAGCGCTTGGAGTCTTTGATTAATGAACTGCTAGATATTAATAAAATTCATTCAACAGACATGTCAATTAAAATGTTACCGATTAATGTTAAAGAACTAATGGATAAAGCGCTTTTATCTAATCAAGGTTTTGCAGATAAATATAATGTTTTTCTGCAATTAAATGTTTCGATAAATAATGATATAAAAGTAATGGGGGATGAAAGTCGATTAATGCAAGTGCTTGCTAACCTGTTTTCAAATGCCATTAAATATTCTGACAAAGGTTCAATGGTCAATATTACCCTAGAGCAAGTTGATGATGAGGTGAAGTTTTCTATACAAGATAAAGGTGTTGGAATACCAATGGAATTTCAACAGCGTGTTTTTGAGAAATTTACCCAAGCCGATTCATCCGATACACGAAGAGTTGGTGGTACAGGCTTAGGTTTAGCAATTACAAAATCCATTATTGAAAAACATAATGGTCGAATTGATTTTATTAGCCACCCAGGTAAAGGGACAGAATTTTATTTTTATTTAAAAATAATAAAGTAGGCTTTAAATAAAGTCATCTTCGTTAATTTCAATAAGGCTGTCAGCGTCGTTATCATAGTTGAAAGCGCCTAAATAAGTGGTGTATTCATCGCTTTTTATGTCTGTTAACTTAGCACTATATTCATATTCGTATAACAAAATAATCCAGCTGATTTGTAGTTGATTTTTCTTGTGAGCTTTATTCATTAAATTTTGAATAAATGATTTTGAAAACGAACATTCTCCTGCGGCTTGCTCGATTTTTATCATACCCTCGTGTGAGCCATTGGTTTCCATAAGCTCTGGATTAAAAAAGCGCAGTTCATAATTATCAGACCAAGTATTATTTGCCCTAGTTTTGTTTTTACTAAACCGTTCTTCAAAATATTCATCGGGAATATCTGCATAAGGATGTTGAGATGTCCAAATAGACACCTTATTTTTTTTTGTAAAGTCAAAGCCTTTATCAGTTTTAAGTTTTTTTGCTGTCACAATGATGGTTATCAATTAAAAAGGAATAAAATAAAGTTTATTATAACCGTTTGCTTGTAGATTAACGATAAGTTTATTGATTAATACCTGTGAAGAGACAGGCTTTAGCTGAGGAACTGCTTGTGATACGAAACGATGTTTGTTTCTCTTATTGTAGAGTAAATGTTTTATGTTCACTTAAAAATAAAGTGATATTCAAGCAGAAAATCCACAATTAATCTGATTGCAGGTAACATAATTTATCATATTTTTATTAGTAGTGAATACGCCTTTACTATCTTTTTTTGTTTCTTCTATACTCACTAAATAAAATTAGCAAAACAATATTGTTTTTGGAGATGTGTTTGTCGATGGGATTAATTTATGATCAATGAAATAGATAACTTTAAGTATAAAGTTCGCCTTTACCTTACTTCGTTTGGATCTGTAAATGCAATAATATTTTTCATTTTGCAGCTCTATAGCGCTCAGTATTTTTCTAGTTTTATTTCTTTATTTAGTTTTTTTTACTTTGGTTTTGTTGTATATCTTTTATATAAAAACAATCATTATCTTTGGGAAGGAAGAGGAGTAGCTGTTATCCTTTCTATAGCATTTCTTAATGTGATGTATATACACCCAGAATATGGGGTTTTTTGGGCATATGTATTGATTACTTACATATTTTTGCTGATGAAAATTAATGAAGCATTTTTAGTAACGTGTATATTTATTCCTGCTACTTACTATATTGTTAGTCCATACTTCCATACTCCAACTTTAATCAGAATTTATTCAACGTTAACTTTGGTGGCAATGTTTGGATGTGTTGTTTCTATTTTAATCGAAAGACTTTTGACAAAAGTCAATTCGTTAATAACTCATGATCCACTGACTAAGGCACTGAATAAACATACCTTTCATTCTTCATTAGAAAATGCACTGGGTTCCCTTCAGCGTTATAAAACTCCTGCCACTCTATTTATTTTTGATTTAGATTTGTTCAAAAATATTAATGATACATATGGGCATCAAACTGGAGATATTGTTCTTAAAGGAGTATCGAGTGCTATCTTAAAAAGATTAAGAGAAAGTGATCGACTTTTTCGATACGGAGGTGAAGAATTTGCTGTTTTGCTCTCACAAACCAATCAAAATGAAGGTGAGAAGTTAGCAGAAGAATTAAGAAAAATTGTTGAGGAACAAGACTTTGATTTAGGACATCCTGTTACGATTAGTGGTGGCATTTCTGAGGTTCAAGAATCAGATCAAATTAACTCTTGGATAGAACGCTGTGATAAGGCGCTTTATGAAGCTAAGAGTAATGGTAGAAATAAAGTTGTACTCGGGTAATTATTTTTAAAAAGTTAAAATATTGGCATAAGTAAAATACTAGTTATGTTTTTTCTAATACAACATTATTTCATACCATTTAATCATTGATGAATAGTTTGACATTAACTAGTTTGTAAAGGTGAACAACCCATAACCTTGAATATTATATATTTTATTATGATGTTCAATTTCCTCTGAAGATATGGGATCTAACTTATCCCACTCTAAAAAAAGCCGAAGTTGTCGTCTGGAGTAAGTGACACCATATTTTTTAGACATATAAAAAGCAATACGGGCAATATCTCCTTTTCGATTGTTAGGTGGAGCGAAACCTCGTGATCCAGATGCTGCCTCACATTTGCCATAATTATCGATTACCTTTTTGATACCATCAACAAATGGCTTGTTCGAACGATCAGCATTTATTTGTCCGACTGTTGGCCAAAGGTTTATTAAATCATTATGTGCTTTTTTATAACTCTTATCATGCTTTAGGCAATACTTGCGTTTATTTTTCTTTAATAGTGTTGCGTCAACTGCACATTGTCTAAGCTTTTTATGAACCTTTAATAGCCAAGAGGCAGGTATAACATGCTCAGCTTCAGTCCTTAATGAACGTTTTCTCTCTTTCTTTGTAAAATAGCTTTGTAAGCCACAGCTTTTTAAATCAACTTTTTTGTTCTTCCATTGACAGTCACAATAGAGAGTTTCTCCACGATTATTAAAAATTTTTTTATAAAGAATTTTTTTTGACTGGTTAAAACTACTTGAATATGCATTTTGAGAAATTATCAAAAACAAAAAGATACGTAACATTTCTACCTACATTATTTTATTTTTCCTTAAAATAAATTACTGACAAATCAATCAAAGATTGAACTTGAAAGTGAGGGAGTTTATTTCCTTTTGAACTCGAAAATAGCCTAGTCAGAGTGTTGGTTTATTAGGCTGCTATGGGAGGCTGACAGCAAATATAATAAGCTACCAAACCTTAGAATTTTATTAGAATCATTTCAAACAGAGATTATGCAGGAATATACCGAAAAAAAATGCTTTAGTCATCTTTTTTAGTTAATTTGAATTTTGATAGGGAAGCTTAACAGAGCTTTTATATCGATAACTATTTAGATTGAAGCAGATAGTAGGTAATTGCCCAATAACACACTAAACGCTAGCTATTTATTCATTATAGCCCGCAATATGCTGTTTACCCGAGTCGCCTATTTCTTCCCAGCCCGCCTTAGAACCAACATATATATGATGGGCTACTTTTAATTTATTGTTGCCAGTTGTTAATAAACTTACTGGAATAAACATATTTTCAGAATCGTTTTCGCCTGGAAGTGGGGAGCCGCAGGTGCTACAAAAATTTGTTTCCCAATCATGACCTGGCTTGGACCATGAACTGATATTATTTTTACCTTTGAGCCAATGAAATTTATTTTTACTGATTATACTAACTGCTATGCCTGAACTACCTGTTGCTTTACGACAAATAGAACAATGACAAATATAAATATCTGATACTTCTCTATTTAGTTCGAATGATACTGTACCGCAATTGCATTCGCCGTACATATTGAATCTCCCATCAGTTAAAGTCGCCATTACAAACTTTTTCTATCGTTATTTTGCTCAGCTAAATTTATCGTTAAGCATTATTCTAGGTCTAACTATGAAGTCTCACTTAACAATATGATCATTAGAAAAGTAACATTGATTAACCTGATTTATTTGTCGGATTGAGTAAATAATAGTGATACATTTAAAGGACTGGATAGCCTCTTCTTACAAATATTTAAAAGTTGATTAATTATAAAACATCAAATAAAAGTTATTGTCGTTCTATATACTGTTGTTGGATTTTGTTCCTCAACGCTGATCTACAATTTAACTCAACATACCGCGAGGGGGTGTTATAAATTATTATTAATGGGCTTTAACGGTGCTAGTAATGCATAAAAAATCCAAACAAACCATGACACAAAAAACAAAGCTAGCAACCATGCTAACTTTTCGCCACCAGTTGTTTTATCAGATTTTATTACAATTATAAATGGTAGAAACCAAACTATTAAAACAATTAATAACATCCATAACGGTGAAGTCATTTTTAATCCCCTTTACTATTTCGTTCATTTTATATAAAAACTTGTTTATTATGCAGTAAATCTCATCAATACTCAAACAACAGGTTAACTGCATTTTGAGTTTTTAATAATGACCAAATTCTTCCTGATTTCACTGTTATGTCAAGATCCCGTATTTAATGAGGCTACTGTCATCAAATAAAAGTGATTGTAATATTTTCTGATATATCCGATTTGTCGGGTAAACGGGTAAACTGGACACCCAGTTCTTTCCTTCATATTCTCAAATAATTGTTAGACAAACAAGTCGCAGTTGGTTAAGTTAGTCCTCAGGATGAAACGTTAATAAGGATATTAATATGACTCGCGCTCGCAAAACCATTATCGATTTAGAAACACTCCCTTACTACCATTGTATTTCCCGTTGTGTCCGCCGCGCTTTTCTCTGTGGCGAAGACCATTTTTCCGGTCAATCTTATGGACATCGCCGAGACTGGATTGTTGAACGGTTAGCTTATCTGGCTAGTACTTTTGCGATTGAAATCGCCAGCTATGCGGTTATGAGTAACCATTACCATCTGGTACTTCGAGTGGATGTGGATAAGGCGAAGAGTTGGAGTGAAGCTAATATTATCAGACGTTGGAAAAGGATTTATCAAATACCCACAGTGGTTCAACAATACCTTAAGAACCCACAAGCGATAGGCATTCGAGAAGTTGCTCAAGACATCATTGAAGAATGGCGAAAACGATTAACTGACATTTCCTGGTTGATGCGCTGTCTGAATGAATACTTAGCCCATAAAGCGAATAAGGAAAATAACTGTAAAGGTCGATTTTATGAATGCCTTCCCTGGCATTCACCCTTCGGGCCATCGTCGTTCCTCCGATGTTCAAATTGGTTTCCAGAACAATTTGTGGGAGGGCAGGTTTAAATCACAACCTTTACTGGATGAATCAGCAGTCATCACAGCCATGAGTTATGTTGACCTGAACCCAATTCGAGCCAAGATAGCTAAAAACTTACAACAATCTGATTACACCAGTATTCAACAACGAATCAATCAATTAAAGAAGCAAACTAGGCCGAGCTATTCGCAATGACAAACGGGGTTATATTCAACAGAATGAACCACCAATTTTACAAAAGCTCAATATCGATAGTGAAGGCTTTATTCAACTGATAAAACAGAAAGGTGATTTATCACAGCTAACCGTGATGGGCTCATCAAGTACCTTAACGCATTACTTAGAGAAGTTGGAAAATAAATTTATTAAAGGTATCAATTTAAATCGAAAGGTTTTTAGTTAACCTTTAACCAATCTAAAAACACGCCATAACTGCTATCAGCTATCGCTGAGAATTAATGACATCTCAGTATTCGAAATTACGTTTAATTTGAGTAAAAACAGTAAATAATATTGGCTAATTTTCGAATCACTTTTATAAAAGATAAGAATAATTGAATATCGATTCGCCTCCCAGCTCAAAAAATCTTATTTTAAATTGAGGGTGTCTATTATTTTTTCGGGTGTCCATTATTTTCATTTTTTCTATTACGACTACCAAAGTATTGACAGTAATCCAAAAGCTAACAAAGCACAGGCGATTAGTGATAGTAGTGACCCTGTACGTACCATAATCTTAACCGTAAATTCGGTAGTGACGGTTGCTGAAAATCCAGCGCCAGCGATTGGAAGCGCTTTACTTGCACCTGTTACGGACGCAATAGTTATTCCCAGCCAAATAAGTATGAATCCCAATGCGGAACCATAAGCCACAAAAATTTCTAAAGATAAAGGCAGCTCAACCAGCGACCAGATAACACCAAAGATCGCCAGGGCCATTCCGCACTGAACAGCAGTCAAGTGACCAGAAAGAGCCATCCGGGAATTTTTTACAGATGGTATTAATGCACCTTGTATTAAACCGACAAGGAAGAAGACAATACCAATAAAGATGAGTTGTGCACCTATCTGTGTAAGTTCTATCATGATGTTCCTTATGTATGTATAACGCCCGCATAAAGTGCGGAGCAAGTTGGACGCTTTTTTGCGCCGTTTGTTTTTGCAAAAAATCGGACTGCTTGAGGAGTCAAATTTAATGCGCTTGTTATAATGCTTCAAAATGGTGCCCCTTCGTTTAGAGCATACCAATACATCAACGCGATACCGACAAACGGTATACTGGAAACCGTGATATTAGTAACCGAAGCATTGTTCCATTTCCGCATTAAAACAACGCAGTAAGGAATGAACACCAGAACTGAAAAAGCTCCCATAAATCCAACAAAATATAGCGATTCCATCCTATATTGAGACGTACTAGTTTGGTATCCGTAAATTCCATACAATGACAACAAAACCGGAAATAACATTAGAATGGCAAAGGCATTTAGTGTCTTGTTGATATTTGGCTTACCTTCAGGCTCCATACAGTTCCCTAAGCGTTATAACGCCTCAAGCAGAATTGCTTGTTTTGCATATGCTGCCTTGACTGGTTATACGTTAGTCTCAATGCTACGAGCCAATTCAACTAACGCCCCTTTTTCAAAATATATAGAATCTTCTTCTTTTGAAAGTGAAAACGCTAAACAATTCAATCTGGGGTTACCATCTTCATCCAATATTCTTGGCATCCCCATATCTTTTACAGAAATGCCATCTAACAACATTCCAGACTCAAAATTAAAATCAACATTATCCTGTCGTTCACAAATCACAACACTTCGAGCGCTGGTTTGTAGAACTTGAACTACCAAGAATGTTGATACTGTATTCATAGCTTTAGTTGAGTAGTTTCTTCTTTGTTCGTATAACGCCCGCATTTGCGGCTGGTTTGTAGCGCAGCGGAAAACCAGTCCGACAACATGCGCTTGTGTACGCCCGACATGGGTATTAACTAATGAGGTGCAAGTCCTCTGTAGGAAAATCACCGTCGAACACTTTGATGTAATTAGACGATAACTACTAGTGAATGGCAAGGGCTAATCTGTGAGGAACGGTCCAAAGGAAGCCGCTAGCAAAACTGCGAGCTAATGAACAAGAACATCATATGAGGCGTAGGCTGAAGGCGAGTTGGCACAAGACGACGAAGCCATGTGATTTAACGGCCACCGTAAATGATGTAGTTGCGCAGGGAAAGTTAATATTCTTATTCGGGGAGATCTGAAAGACACGCGTCCTGCGCTAACGCTGCGGAGGGTACCAGTGAGAGACTGGTTGGTCAACTCTTGGCGCTTCGATTTGTTGCAATCGAAAGCGAGCAAATCAGCAGCAACCCAGCCTAGTGCGGAAGCGCTATTTCAAGAAATTGAAATGGTGATCTTTCAGAAGTCAGCAGAAGCCATAGTAGTCAAACGCTTACCGTAATGGGTATGACACGGCGAAGGGCTGAACATTTAACCTAAGGAGGAGTCATGTCTCACTTGAACAATTCAACTACGCCGTCCGGCGATTATCTTGCGCAGCGTGCTGATGTGCAACCAGCCTTAAACAACAATCTATTCGATGATATATTAGCAGCACACAATCTCAAGCGGGCTTGGAAACAAGTTCGTGCAAATAAAGGTGCGGCTGGTGTCGATGGTTTGCAGCTCGATGACTTTATTGATTGGTCGAAACAACACTGGAAACAATGTGAAGCTCAATTAATTAATGGAAGTTATCGTCCTAGTCCTGTCAGACGTGTAGAGATTGATAAACCGGATGGCGGTAAACGTCTTCTCGGGATCCCGACTGTTCTCGACAGAGTTATTCAGCAAGCTATTACACAAATACTCTCACCGATATTTGAGCCAACCTTTTCAGAAAATAGTTTTGGTTTTAGGCCAAACCGAAGTGGTTGCCAAGCGGTCAAACATGTTCAAAGGTTGATTAAACAGAAACGGCGTATTGCTGTTGATGTCGATTTATCCAAGTTCTTTGATCGGGTTAACCATGATCTGATGATGTCAAAACTAGCTGTTCGTATTCGGGACAAAAGGTTGCTGGCATTAATTGGTCATTATCTTCGAGCGGAAATTATGGATAAAGGAAAACTATTGCCAAGCACTGAAGGTGTACCGCAAGGTGGTCCACTCTCACCCTTGCTGTCGAATATTTTACTCGATAGTTTGGATAAAGAACTGGAAAATCGTGGTCATCAATTTGCTCGTTACGCTGACGATTTTATTATCTTAATGAAGTCAAAGCGTGCTGGTGAAAGAGTACTTGCCAGTGTTTCTCGATATCTTGAAAGCCGCTTAAAGTTGGTGGTAAACCCCGATAAAAGCCAAGTAGTTAAAGTGAGCCAAAGTCAGTTTTTAGGTTTTACTTTTTCCAACGGTAAAATCAAATGGCACCCGAAAACGCTACACAAATTTAAGCAACAAGTGCGTGTTCTGACAAACCGAAACTGGGGCGTCAGTATGCATTATCAGTTGCATAAATTGAGTTTATATCTGCGTGGTTGGATTAACTACTTTGGTATCGCTAACGCTTACCAAGATTGTGTCGATCTTGATCACTGGATAAGACGCAGAGTTCGAATGTGTTATTGGAGACAGTGGCGAAAACCAAGAACTAAGGTCGCCAATCTATTAAAACGTGGTGTCAGGCTCCAAGCGGCTGTTGGTTGTGGGATCACAAGCAAAGGCCCTTGGCGTAGTTCCAAAACACCGGGTATCAATCAAGCAATTGGTAACGATTATTTAGTTAAGGAGGGGTTATATTCGTTGAGAACAGGATGGATTAAAGTTCATTACCCTAACGGGTAAGTTAAGTGAACCGCCCTGTGCGGAACCGCATGCAGGGTGGTGTGGGGGCTGGAGGTTAGAGACCTCCGGCTACCCGATTAAATTCACTTTGCATTGGATCCAGAAGGCTTATTTGTGGCTCTAGCATCGATTAAAATTAATTCCTTGCTTTGACTTAACTCTAACTCTTTAAGCGCCTTCAAAATTTTCGTTAGTTCTGAATCAGTAAAATAGAGAAGCACTTTTATTGATTTTTTGGTCTGATTGGCCGCTTCATATACCTCGACTTGCTTTGCAAGATTTTGTTTAAGCTTACTATTACTAGCTAGCTTAAACTCAACGAGCGTGCTGTCTTTTGAGCCTCTGGATATTTTGTAATCTACTGGGCCGCGACCATTATTGACCTCCGCATTTACATCGTCTTCTGCAGCGTACCAAGTTAGGCGAAAAATTAGCTGCAGATCAGACTCTCGCTTTACCGGCACTCCTTTTACATAGAACAGACGATACCCATCGTTACTTTCAATAACCTGCTTTAGAAACATAACTCTATTGTAGGCCTCCTCGAAAGTATCACCCTTTTGGGAGTAGAAAACTTTCTGTGCTCGAAGCACTTCAACTAAATTGGTCACCTGCCGTATAAATACAGCTTCAGTTTCTTTTACTTTTTGTTCGCTCAGAGCAACAGCTTCATCTCCATGGTCTTCTTTGTATCTAATGTAGTGATCAATCAGAACAGGGAATTTCAGAAGTGTTCTAGATATTGCCTGATTTATTTCTCTTTGATTTGCGCGCTCTGGTATCTGTCTTAAGAGATATTCATTGATTTGAGCCCGCAGCTCAATATTTGGGATAGATTCAGCTATTTCATCAAAGTCACCAATGATGTCATGCTTATTAATCCATGCCTCGTCCTTCGTAAGAATATCTTTTGGAGTTAGTAAAACGAAATCACCGTCTATATATGGCAAGCTGTATCTTTTTGATATCCATCTTCGAGTTTGATAGTCAAACTTTGCATGTTTAACACTGACCTCTTTAGACCTCGATTTATCTAAATGATCCTTTGCAAAGGTCTGGGTGTATTCGCAAAGGTATCCTTTTATCAAATTCGTTGTGAAGTCACTGATAGAGTCTTTTCCCACTCCGTCCTTTATCAAACAAAGCTTTTCGAGATGGCTACTTTTCGTTATCTGTTCATTGCCAAAATCATTGAAAATAGAACTTAAATTTTCATTTAGTGCGCTAGCGAACTTCGCGCCCAATCCCGAGCCACCATTCCCTACTTTGCTATAGCCAAGCCAATTTTGCTTTACTTCTGGGAACAGGAACCAATGCTTTATTAGACCCTTGGAAATAACACCTTTATCTGACATCTCCCTAAGAAAGGTGATGTATTTAATTATTTCCTGATGAAGGTTTTGATACTCATCCTTCTCACTTCCAAATAGCAGAAATGGATCGATGAATACTGGGAGGTCATTAATGAGCGACACATTGAATGCACCGTAAGCATCAAGTTCTTCTTTGGTCACCCCGAAATAATCTGAAAAATAGATATTCACTCGATCCCTCTTTTGAATTTAACGCCTAATTGAGACGCGCGTATTTCGCGTCGATTCCAATGCATGGTTATATACCAAAGTAAACATAAGCCACAGGTTTATTAAATAGCTGTGGAACCACATCGATTCCAACTTCGTGCCCTGAGTGAAATTTTATTCTATATTCGTAGCCCCAAAGTAAGAGATTATCCGAATTTATAATTTCATACTCTCTAGATAGTTCTGGAATCGTAACATTCTCTTGAAAGACGATTTCTATATCAGGATCCATCTTTCCGGTAACCATTGATTCTATGGTACTCACTAAAACAACATTAGTTTCGCTGGACTCCCATTTGAACAAAGCTAGCGCAGCCAGAATAATACCGAGAGCTATTACAAGTAAATACTTCAAAATTTTAGTGACCACGTTTTTCACTCATATAACGCCCGCCTCAACGCCGTAGGCTACTGGCGGCTTTTGTGCGTCTTTTGCACAAAAGGTGACAGTGGCCGGAGGTCGATTGCAGGTGCTTGTTAAGCATTTTTACTTGTAGCCTCTGATACATAATCATTAAGTGCTACCTCAAATTCTTGATAAGGTATTTTTTCGTGGTTATTTTCTATAAAAGATAAAACTGATAACCAATCAGGTATCTCAAGGGCTTGAGTGAAATCTTCAATTAGCTCATCCCATTCATGTTCCCAAACTCGATTTATAGTATGTGCCGCAAAATGAAGATAACTTTTATAGTGCTCCTCTCCACCCTCTATATAGACCTTTACAATTTCATTGGAATCCTGAACGCTACAATATATCGCATCGAAATTTCCATTATCCCAAAGTGGTTGATACCGCTCTGGAATTATTCCTTTTTGTTCGCTTTCGGAGCACATATATAGTTCTTCGGGCACTCCGAATATGATATCAAAACTATCTGGTGTTTCTCGCCCTTCAAAAAGATCAATAAATACAGCAGGAAATCCATTATTCTTGAGGTATTCAATCGTATTCTCTTTACTATGTTTCATGCCATATCCAATGGTGCTTAACGCCGAGCATAACTGCAAAACGCTTTTCTGTTTTGTCTGTTACTGCGTCTTGTTCTTGGCGAGTTAGTCATATCTATAAGTTGAGTGATGGTTCTTTTCACGCTACATTAACCATTCAGTTACAACGAGTTTACGCGAGAAAGAAAACAAAGAAAATACGGCGACGAGACAGGCTTCACTGTAAAAGCGATTTCGGATCAGTTTGGAAGCAAGCCGAGCTTCAACGTGTCCGCTCTCGCTTTTACAGTAACGCTGAAAATTTGGCACGTCAACTCCTTTATTTTTTTAGGGCGCAATCCCTACAAATTTCACTGCTTCTTGTTGCAGTGGCTCAATCCCATTTATGTATTTTATAAGCCATAAAATGGTTTCTGACTTGATGCCCAAGAACAGCATATTCTATGCAGTTAATCTCATTAATATTCAAACAACCGTTTAACTGCATTTCGACTTTTTAATCATTATCAAATACTTACCTAACTTGACTGCTATGTCAACTCTGGATTTAATAAGATTAACTGCAATTAAATACAAGTGCACTTTTTATTCCTGGTAAAAATGAATTAACGTAAAACAACTAAGAAAAACGCTGTTTCAGACTAGTTCATAAAAGTTAAAGATATCCTTGTTTAGTATTCCTAATAAGTCAATATCTTAAATTAAGCTTATTAGTTTTAGAATAGCCTATTTATTCGCAAGAATATTTCTGTAACTATACATCAGGTGTTTCATTTATTTTTTCTAAAATATTTTGATACATCATTAGATCATTTGTGATCTCCACCGAATCATCGCTCTCAGGATCAAGAATAGATTTTCTCTTTTGAAGGTTTTCCATTGTTTGTTTGATTGAATAACGAATCAGTCGAAGTTCCATAGTATTAAACATGCTATTTTACCTTAATTTTTCGGTGTTCATTTAAATTGATGGCATATTCTTCTGCCCAGTCTCTAAGAGTTTTCTTCCATATATCAACGTGAATATCTGAGAGAGACCTAATGGAATAATGTCCTTTAAACTTACCATCAGTTAAATCTTTTGAAATAGTAAAACCGTGAGGTAATGGTGTATCTTTTGGTAATATCCACCAGTCAGATCCAAATGAGAAATTTGGCTTATCAAACAAACTCAACCCACCAGAACTAGAGTCAATTTTTTGAGTTGTTGGATCAATTTTTACATCATAAACCTGTTCTTCTGTTTTAGGAGGCATTGTTCTGAGGTAATCGAACTTTGGTTTGGTGGGTGTGCCACCTCTAAAAAGATTTACAGGTATCTTTATATAAAACTCAATAGGTGTATGCATATCATTATTCCTTTCGATATATATAAAATTTGTGTTATACAGTTTACTATACACAGCAAAGATAGCTAATATCTCCCGCAGTTTTTAACTTTCAGGATCACTTCATCAGTCTACATTAAAATAGGAATGCAGCAAAGAACGAAAAAACTAATTTATTATATACAGGCCATTATCTCAAATTAAGTTTGATTACTACTGCGTACCTAGCCATAAATTTTTTACTTAAATTAAACCTCTCAAACAAATCGATTTTCATTTTCAAAAACGCATAAAAAACTACGCGCTAATATCCAAAATATTAACGTTGTTTTTTTCTATTTTTTCTTAGGTTTTTACTGCTTTTTTATGATAGTATTTCTCCTGCAATCGACTGCATTCAGTCGGTCATTTTGCAAGAGCTGAAATGTTTGAATGGCATTTTTTTCTGTTTGTAAAAACAGAGGTCAGAAAATAAAGTTTGAACGATTTATCAGTTGCAAACTAAAACCATTAACTTAAAAGTTAGTTGGCCGTTAGACGCCCCGGGCAGTAGCAGCAACTACCACCCAGAGCTAGGCCACAGTTACTCTCGGAGAATAACCATGACTTATCTTTATTATAAAGCTTTGTCGCTAGCAGCGCGAGCCCAGTTTTTCAGACACCTTAGGTGTCATACAATTATCACTAATTTCCACGCATTACATTTAACCTTCTGTTTCTTAAAGAAAAAAATCATTATTTAATCCCGTTTTAACCTGTTTCAGACGCATTGTTTGATATTTGAGATATTCAAATTAAGCATTGCTGTGCCTAAAAAAGCCACCAGCAAGCTTAAACAATCCGTCATAACCCAGTTTGAGAAGCTGGGTAAGTGCATGGTTAATGGGACCTAATGAATGATATCGAACGCAAAAAAAAGCGTTTAGGCGTTTTTCTGGTCAGTTGAAAAACTTGTTTTTGGATGTTGTTTTTTCCATAAGTCTATTCATAAGCAGTATGACCAGTTTTTTAAAATCACAACTTAAAACTGTTAGCAAAAGAAACACAAAAGGAATTCAATAAATGCAATTACCACCCAATGATTTTTTTAATCAAAAACAATCACACAAAGCAACTGAACAATTATTAATAGATGCCAGAAACTTATACGGATTGTCTGGTGAATTACTCGGCACTTATTTATTTAAATTCGATAATAGTAAAGAGCAGTATGAAGTTTTTTCTCTTTGCTGTAACTTTTTTCAAATGGAAAAACGCTTTAACTTAAAACTGATTGAAATGAATATTGATGTCTTCAACTACCAATACAACACCGACATGTTATTTAACACGCCTTTAGTAAAATATGACTTGGTAACTAGAATTGATCAGTTTTTAGAAGCCGTACAAACGGGAAAACAACCCTTGGTTGTTCGTTCACCCAATCGAGGGCGTTACTAATGAATAAACAATTATCTAATAAAAAAATCTTCTTCCAACAACAAGAAATCGAAAATACTTTATTATGTGCTAGAGAAGTGATGGATATAACAGCATGTTTTTTGTGTTCATTAGTCAAACATCAATCCAACCATGACCATCAAAACATTATCTACTCACTCGCACTCAGTTATGCGCAAATGGAACAGCAGATTAATGAAATACTCAAAATAAATTTTAGTATCAATTTATTTGAACAACCCAAACAAACAACGAGTGAAATGATTATATTGGAACTTAGAAAAAAGCTAGAAATGTTTACTGAACAAGTTATCAAAGAAAAACATAATTAAAGAGTGTTAATATTAAATATAACATTAAAAAAAATTAAAAGTAAAAATTGATGTTTTTCTATCTGTTCAACATTAGTAAACAGGGAGGTGAGGCTATCTCCCTGTTCATCGAAAAAATCATAGTGAATATTACACATTTTACTTTAATAAATGCTAATTGTGTTCAATTTATAACTAAAAAATAAGCTTATTTATTTCTTTCATTCTTTTATTGGAGTAGTCTTTATAAAGCCTATGACAGCGGTGTCATTTTTCGTCGAAATTTCATTACATCAAATGGATACTGAGGAGATCTAAATTAGGCAGATGTGTGGTAGTACCTTTAATAAAACGATAATAGGAGGAAACCATAATGATAAAGTTATATTCATTAAAGATAAATAAAATACAAAAAACAGCCTTAGCAATGCTCTCAGTACTTTCTGTTGGTTATAGTTCACTAGCCAATGCACATGGTTATACCGATTTTCCAAAAGCTCGACAGCAATTTTGTGCTGATGATGGCGGCTATTGGTGGCCAGATGATGGTTCTGCAATACCTAATTTAGGTTGTCGTGCGGCATTTTTAAAGTCTGGCACTTTTCAGTTTGTGCAAAGTATTGAGTTTTCTAAGAATGTTGCTGATTACGAAAATATAGCAGCAGTTAAAGCGGCTATTCCAGATGGTAGTTTATGTGCTTCAGGCGACAGTGCTAAAAGAGGAATTGATGTTCCTTCACCGCATTGGCAAAGAACCGATATTCAATTAGATGCTAATGGAGAGTTTGAATTTTTATTTTATGCAGCGACTCCACACAATCCCAGTTTTTGGGAGTTTTATTTAACTAAACCAAGTTATGATGCAAGCCAACCTTTAAAGTGGTCAGATTTAGAATTAGTCGACAGTCATGCCAATGTTAGTGTGACTAAGGTTGGTGGTAGAAACATGTACAAAATGCAAGTGAGTTTACCCGTTGATAGAGATGGTGATGCAATTCTTTATACTCGCTGGCAACGTCGGGATCCGGCTGGAGAAGGGTTTTATAATTGCAGCGATATTACAATTAAAAATGTGACTACTCCACCTGATGAATGGAATGATAAAGGCTTTTATGTTCAAAAAGGTGATGAGGCAAATATTGGAGATGAAATCTGGTTTCGAGTTTTTACTCCACAGGGTAATGAAAAAGTGTTTGAAAAACTCAAAATCACTGAGTCTAATCAAAGCATTGAAGCATGGTCTGAAGAACTAGCGAACAGCGTTAATCAAAAGCATGCTAATGCAGTTAAGCTTGGTGTAAAAGATGCCCAACAACAAGTTGTTTATGATGCGCGTGATCCTTATGCCAATAAAGTTTGGTTAACGAGCTCTCAAGAGAGTTATGCTTTAGATATTAAAAAACAACAAACGAATTTGCCGCCGGATGTTTCTCTTGAATCTTCATACCGAGTCGATGCATCAGGTAAAATTAATATTAGTGTCAAAGCCTCAGATCCTGATAATGATCCTTTGTCATATGCTTGGACAGTGCCTTCTGAATTATCTGCGAGCAATACTGACTCGGCAACGGTTTCAATTTCTGCTAATAAACCTTCGCAAACGACCAGTTATTCTGTGAGTGTTGCGGTGAGTGATGGTACTCACACGGTTAAAGCAGATACCCAGTTGACGGTTGTTGTTGGCAATGATTGTGTGCAGACTGATCCCAATGCTGATCAATATCCAACATGGGATTCAAGTGCAACTTATGTAAAAGCTAACCAGGTTAATTTTGAACAACTGGTGTGGCGAGCCAATTGGTGGAATCAAGGCTCTCAACCATCGATCAGTAATACAACTTGGACGCTAGTGAGTGATGTTGAGTTAGGTTGGCAGGCAGGTAAATCTTATCAAAGTGGTGATGAAGTCGATCATAAGTCACGTCGTTGGTCGGCTAAATGGTGGACACAAAGTGAGCCGGGTCCTAGTAGTGACTGGAAAGATATTGGGCCCGCTAAATGTTTGTAAGTTTTAAAACAGTTTAATGATGTAAATAAAATAGGTAACTCTTGTTTCATAAACTTCCGTTAATCAATTAACGGAAGTTTATTTGAGATGAAAAGTTTTATTTGAACTTAAAGCGATATGATTACTCTTTGTCCTGTATTTAAGCCAACTAAAAATAGTGAGCCAAAAGTCCGGTAAGGGAATTATTACCTAAGGCTAGCGGGTCTGTTGCTTCCCTGATTCAAAGTAATCATTGCTGAAACACTGATGCCATTAATAGCCACAGAGTTGACACGAGTATTATCGCTTGCTGTGTCTCTTGAATTAAAGCTACTCGCGTTCCAATGCCAGTCTTTTATCTCTTACCTAGTAGGGATTTCTCTGATTATTTAAGCTTTTCTGGTTAACTTGCTGACATGCAAAAAATAAATTCTTTTAATATCAAATAGTTGGTGTTTTTTTGTTGCTAATAAGTATGTGTCTTTCTACAAATAAAGTATGGCTCTTGTTTTATTAATAAATACGATCTATTATATATTTGTATTTATTTACTGTTTAAACGATATGGTGTTTTGAATATGGCTAAGGTATCCAAGCAAAAGCAAGCTGAAATTCGTTGTTCGATTATAGAAAATGCGGTTGAACTTTTTAGTAGTCAAGGTTTTGATGGAACAACAATGAAGCAGATTGCTCGTGAAGTGGGCATTGGGGATGCAACGATTTATAAGTATTTTGCCAGTAAAGATAAGCTGATTTTTGCTTATTATGGTTTAAAAGCTGAAGAGTCTGTGCAAGAGTTTCTTGCTGAAGATGAGTTAGAAGACTATACATTACAAGAAAAAATTCAACTATTAATTGATATTTATTTAGGTCAATTATTACCTGATAGAGAGTTTGTTAATGATAGTTTAAAAATGATTATGAAGTCTCCAAGTGTTTTATTTGATGATGTTGCGCCGATCCGAAAAGAATTTGTTGGGGTTATTCAAGATCTGCTGATTGAAGCAGAAAATACAGGTGAAATAGTCCGCTCACCTTTCACTTCATCTATTGCTAAGTTAGCCAATGATTATATTCTAGCGGTATTGCTCTATTGGATAAAAGACGATTCAGACGAGTTTAGCAATACGACGCAAATGGTTGATATGTCATTGTCATTAATCATTGAAATATTAAAAACAGGTATTATTAGTAAAATAACTGATTTAGCCAGCTTTTTCATCAAAGCACATTTGTTTCGTTTTATGGGAAGTGGTTTCTTAAATAAAATCGTTTCAGCAAGGTCATTTTAATTTTGAATAAACCATGAAAGCGCAAATAAACAGCGTTTAATGCTTTTGATAGCAAAGTACCCCTTAACCGGACAAAGTGATAAGAGATAGTTAAAGAGATGAACGAAAAAATTTCAACGACTGATAGTATACCTACCTCAAAAATAAAACGTACTACAATCACCAGCATGACCGCAGCTAAACTTGGAATGCAGTATGTTGGCTATAAAGCTAAAACTTTACTTAAGGATGAACAAGAAAAACAGCAGATCAAGTTAGAACATGAAGAAAATATTGGTAATATAATTTTTGCGGTTTTAAGTCAGTTGAGAGGAACCGCATTAAAAGTTTCTCAATTGTTAAGTATGGAAGCCGATATTTTACCGATATCTGTTCGCAAGAAGTTAAAAGAGGCTTGCTATGAAGTTCCTCCAATTAATAAAGCTTTGGTCAGAAAACAAGTTGTTCAAGAGCTAGGAAAGCCGCCAAGTGACGTTTTTAAAGGTTTTAATTCTCAAGCTTTTGCAGCCGCTAGCATTGGTCAGGTGCATCGTGGTATTACTTTTAATGATGAATTGGTTGCTGTAAAAATTCAATATCCTGGGATTGCATCTACTATCGAAAGTGATTTAAAAATTATTGAAAAATTATTTTGGACTTTATCTAAAACAACTGAGTTGTTACCACATAAAAAGGTTCTCAAATTAATGATGAAGGAAATGCAGGAACGATTAAGAGAAGAGGTCGATTATCAAGTTGAAGCTGACAATATACAATGGTTTAAAAATCAGGTTCAGTTACCTAATGTTATTATTCCTGAGGTGTTTCTAGAATATTCTGGAAAACGTGTTATTACCTTTGAGATGCTAGATGGTTTGCATTTAGCCGAATGGTTAAAAACAAAACCTAAACAAGCAGAAAAAAATCATTTTGGACAATTGTTATTTGATTTTTTTTGGTACTCTGTTTTCAAACTCAAGCGAATTAATGCTGATCCTCACCCCGGTAATTTTTTATTCCTACCTAATGGAAAGCTAGGCATACTCGACTTTGGTTGTGTACGTGCTTTAGATGATGCTTTTACTCAGCAATGTGCGCAATTAATACCTGCATTAGTAAAGGTTTCTTATGAAAATGGTAGCAGTGAGCAATTACGAGAGGTCTATCAGTCACTTAAAATAATCTCTGCGGAAATTGATCAGGCAATGTTTGAAAGTGAAATTCTTCCTTATACAAAGCGTTTTGCTGATTGGTTTGCTGAAGCTTATGTCAGCGATACATTTGATTTTAGCAACAAGCAACCTTGCCCCGGTAAACCTGATGATGGTAGCAAAAAGGCGATTAGCTTTTTAAATGGTATGTATGAGGAGCAGTTGTGCTTTGACCGGGCTCATTTAGGGTTAATGAATTTACTAACCGAAATTGGTGCTGTTGTTAAAACGGACTGGAAAAAATTTATCTGAGCGTTTATGAAAGCTGTTGTGTTTAAAAAATATGGAACCCCTGAAGTACTTCAAATTAAAGAATTAGATAAACCTATTCCTAAATCGGGGGAAGTATTGGTAAAAATCTGTGCTACAGCAGTGAATGACTATGATTGGTGTATGGTTCGTGGTAAGCCTTATTTTTATCGAGTAATGTTTGGTCTTTTTAACCCAAAACAAACAATACCTGGAATGGAGTTGGCTGGTATTGTTGAGTCTGTAGGTCAAAACGTCTCTTCATTTAAAAAAGGAGATAAAGTTTATGGTGATATTTCTGCGTACGGCTTTGGAAGCTTTGCAGAGTATGTTTGTGTTAATGAAAAAGCTTTAATGCATAAACCTGATTGCATCAGTTTTGAACAAGCGGCTTCGATTCCACATGCATCCATATTGGCGCTTCAAGGTTTAGTTGAAATAGGCAAAATAAAAAAAGGTCAGTCGGTTTTAATCAATGGTGCAGGCGGCGGAGTTGGTATGTTTGGTTTGCAAATTGCTAAGCTTAACGGTGCTACAGAAGTGACAGGGGTTGATACTGGAGAAAAGTTAGTTGTGATGAAGCAAGCAGGCTTTAATAAAACAATTGACTACCGTAAAAAAGATTTCACCAAAAATGGACATCGTTATGATTTAATCCTAGATACTAAAACTAATCGTTCGGTGTTTAGTTATTGGAGAGCGCTTGCCCCAGGAGGAACTTATGTAACTGTTGGTGGGGGGCTTGCTCGACTTTTGTTGCTGCTAGTGTGGAGTCATCTTGTTTTTCTATTGAGTAAGAAAAAATTTAAAATTGTTGCGCTTAAAGCCAATAAAGGGATGGACTACATTAGCCTGCTTATTGAATCCGGTGAGCTAAAAACAACAATTGATGGACCTTATCCTCTCAATGAAATATCAAAAGCTATGCAGCGCTTTGGTGATGGTCAACATATTGGGAAAGTGATTGTTTCTCTATAGTTAAGGTATGAAAGATACAGGCATTTATATTGCAATTAATACGATATAAATGCCATATTCTTCTGGTTAACTTTTACTTTAGTTTAATCAACATTTCTTTTGCATTTTTATTTTCAGGATTGATAGCTAAAGATTTCTTATAATATTTTTTAGCGAGTTGATTATTCCCTGTTATCATGGATGCTTCAGCTAAACTATCAAATGCATTGGCATTATTCGGATGAAGTTGAACTGCCACATTAAATAAGTTAAGCGCTGTTTGGTAGTCTTTTAATTGTAACGCTTGATAACCTGCATTGTTTAATGATTGTGCGCTTGATAATTTAGAGTCGGGGTATTTCTTTATCCATTGTCGATAAGCATTTAACGTCGACTTTAAATCGGCTTTTTTAGCCACCTCAAAAGGAAGTAACTCGCTTGTAGAAAGTTTGCGCATGGCATAATTTTTTAATTGAGTCTTCTGACGATAAAAAGTTAGGTATTGTTGCTTATCTTCAGGATTGGTTTGAATGCTTAATTGATTACTGAAGTTATTTAAGGCGAACTTATTATCGCCCATGTAAACAAGTTCACGGACCAGGTTGGTGTCCCAAGCTTGAATTGGATCATGATAAATTAATTTATCTTTTACTTGTTCAATAGTAACAATTGTTTCAAATGGCGATAGATACCGACCTGTAATATTATTATAGATTGATGTAGGGACTTTTTGCTGGCTTGCAGTTAGTGTTTGCTCCCAGTTTAAGGTTTTTATAATACTATTAATAATCGCTTTTATTGCAGGGATTCTTTGTTGCGTTGGAGCATTAATCATAACGATTATGCCTTTTCCTCCTTCCATGGTGCCCATTACATGACCCCCTGTACCGGTGTTAGAGCCGCCGTGAGAAAACCAGTCGAGGTTGCCTGTTGCTTCAAAACGCATCCAGCCTGCTCCCCAGCCACCTATCTTTTTGATGGTATGAACCTTGGTTGTTTCCTTGGCAACCCAAGGAGAAATAACCTTTGACTTTTTCCCGGCTAATGCCTTTTGATAGTCAATAATAAATTTAGCCATATCGACTGAATTGCTCCACATGCCTGACGGGGCTATTTGGGGACAAATAGGAATACCGGTTCCAATCACTTTTTGTTGGCCATCATGCACTTTTGCCACATTAGTTAAAAATTTAGAATGACCATGTTGATACATGGTAGTATTTGGCATTTTTAGAGGGGTAAAAATCATTTCTTCAGCTAATTGGGCTAAAGATTTTCCAGTAATATCTTCAATTGCAACTTGCGCAATAACATAACCTCCACCGCTATAATCCCAGTCTGTGTTTGGTTTAAAGTTAATTGAGATTGGGTGTTTATAACGGGGTAACTTTACGCCATTTAAGCTTTCAATTAGAGTTGGTATATCATCGCCTAAATAAAAGTCTGCAAAGCCACTTTGGCTTGTTCCAGCTGTATGTGTTAATAAATGCCTTAGTGTAATGGGGGAATGTTGATTATAAGGTGAGCTTGGTATTTTCCAACGTTTTAAATAATCACTCACAGGTTTGTCTAAGTCTAAAGCTCCTTTTTCTGCTAACATCGCAGCAATAGTACCTGTTACTGCTTTTGAAATGGATGCGGTAGAAAATGCTGTGTTAATATCGATTTTGTCTACCTGCCCAAACTCTTTGAATCCCGCCGTATGAGTGTAGACTATTTGATAATCATTAATGACAGCTAAGCTTAATCCTGTTAATTGATATTTTTCGAGTAGTTGATCGTAAGAGTGTTTTTCACCATTATCCAGAGTTACTTTTGATAATTTATTTTTGGTTGCTGAGGTGTTTGCTGTACTAATATATGAGAAAAAAAATAATAGTGCTAATGAAATAAGTCGGATTGTCATAATCATACCTTTATTAAGCTCCGTGAGCTGGATTATGCAATATTAATTAATTGTTTCGGTGTTTTGGTTGACTATTTCCTGAACTGCTCATTAAATTCATTAACAACTCATCATCATCGGTAATTCCTTGATATAATAAAAGTAAAGGAGAGTATCTTTGTCACTTAAACTTTCTATTAGCTTGGTATTTTTATTTTTAATACTTTCTTTCAATGTGCAAGGTGAGAATGAAGTTGAATATCAACCGATTATCGGTAAGAATTATTTCATGACGAAAGTTGACAACCCAGAGTTTGTTAATCCTGTATCTGATTACTCTCGGTGGACTAAAATTTCGTTTGGAGGTATTCCATTAAAAGATAAAAATTTCTGGGTTCAAGTTAATTTTGAAATTTCAAAAATATCAAAAAAGCCACAAGGTATTTTTGTGAGCATGCTGGGGGCATATCAAGCTTATTGGGATGGTCAGTACATTGGCAGCAATGGCGTCGTAGGTAAGAGTAAAAATACCGAGAAGCCAGGACAAATTGATTATGTGATGTTGCTTCCTCAAGATTATTTAACTATAGGGACACATACGTTAAGCCTTAAAGTATCAACTCATCATGCACAAAATTACTTATCTAACGGCTCCTTTTTTAGTTTTATCGGTGATTATCAATCTTTAGTACAAGCACCTTTTAGGCATGCAACCTTGCCAATTACAATGTCTGGCGCATTGTTATTAATCGCATTTTATTATTTGTTACTTTACTTCTCTGTGCTAAGAGAGCCAAGCTATTTATGGTTTAGTGGTTTGTGTTTGACTATTTTTTTATTATTTGTTGTTGAATCCTGGCGAGGTTTGTGGGGATATAGTTACGATTGGCAAGTTCCTAGGCTTTATCTTGTATTAATTTTATCTTGTTTAGTTTCATGTTTATTGAGCCTTTTCTTTATGTTTTTTTTCCAGCTAACAAAAAGGTTAAAGATATTTTTAATTAGTCTGAATTTAATACTGCAAATTGCTATATTGTTGGAGGGAGACGGTTTTGACGACCGAAGTCTTTATATATTTTTAATCGGCACTAGCACCTCTATTATTGTTTGTGTTTATGCTGTGGTGAACAACCAAAAAGATGCGTGGCTCATGTTGCTGGGTTTGATTTTATTTATTGCTCCTATTGCAATTCATACTTACTCGTATATGGATCAATATTTTTTCGTTTCTTTTGGCGCTTTAATTAGTCTCATGCTTTACTTGTTGACTCGTACAATGCAGTTAAGACAAAAACAATTAGTTCAAAGTCAAATTGCGGCAGGTCGACTGGAGTTAGAGTTGGTTAAGCGAAACATTCAACCACATTTCATATTAAATACACTAACAGCGGTAGAGGAATGGATAGAGGATTCTCCGAAAACAGCGGTCAAGTTTATCCTCGCATTAGCCGATGAGTTTCGTATGGTTGCTCAAATGTCATCACAAAGGTTGATTAGCTTGCAAGATGAAGTCTCGCTGTGCTGTGCTCATTTAGATGTGATGGGATTTCGCTCAAACACTCATTTCAAATTGAATAGCGAAGTGGCTGATTTAATGGTGCAAATACCACCGGGAGTTATATTAACTTTAATCGAAAATGCAATATCACATAATAACTATCAACAACAAACAGTCACTTTTACTTTAGAGCAAATCCATGAAAGTGATAACAATGTATTAGTATTTAGTTCACCTGTAAATAATAATTTATCAACTAATATGATTAACTCTGGTTTAGGCAGTCAGTATATAGAAGCAAGGCTGCAAGAGAGTTTTATTAGCGACTGGGATGTCAAATCGAAATTTGAACATCAGTGTTGGCAAGTCACACTCACATTTCCATGGGTATATGCTAGTTGATAAAAAGGTAGGGTAATGAAAGCTATTATTGTTGAAGATGAATATATGGTGGCAAAGCGGCTTAAACGTTTTGTCGAAAATGCTTTTGCTGGACAGACACTCCAACTTCATTTGTTGAATACTTTAGATGATGCCAACGATTACCTAGCTAACAATATTATTGATGTTCTATTTTTAGACTTAAATTTACAAGGTCAAAATGGTTTTGATTTATTAAAGCAGCAGGTAAGTAAAAGTTTTCATACGATAGTAGTATCAGCAAATACTGATAGGGCGATTGAAGCATTTGATATCGGCGTACTTGACTTTATTGCTAAGCCATTCACTCAAGAACGAGTTCAAAAAGCAGTTAACCGTTTGCGTGACGGAAATTCAGGAGGAAAGAGTAAGTATTTAAGTTATAAATATTTAGGTAAAATAGAGTTGCTGCCCATCGCTAATGTGCTATATCTCAAAGCCGATGGACATTATTGTGAGATACACACGCAGGACGAAAAAGTTATCTTGCATGACAAAAGTTTAGATAAGTTGCTAGCAGTATTACCTGAAAACTTTCAGCGCATTCATCGGACATATGCTGTTCCATTAGAATCTATTCAGTCAATAATATCGCAAGAAGGAAGTAAATATTGGCTAACTTTAACCAATCAACAGCAACTCCCTATCGGTAGAACTCGTTTAAAGTCACTAAGAGAATGCTTAATTCAATGATAGCTTTAACTATCTGACTTGCATCGATGAGTAACAATTACTTACACCTAATTAGGATTTAGTCTCTATATTATCTCAAAGTTATTTCTTAGTATGATTGAAGGTTAACTTTATATCAAAAAGGAATGACTTTCTTTTTTGTCAAGGACGATAATATGAAAAATCTAAAAGCACTCATTTTTACCTCAATAGTAGGCGGATTAGCATTATCACTGCTTCACATCATAGAAGAAAATAATGCCTCAATGAGCAATATTGAACATTGGGATAATGCGACTGTTGATGAGCAAACTATCAACAGTCGAGATAATGAAGCAATCAATTTAAAAGCTGATCTATTGTCAGATAATATTGAAAATACTGTTCTTTCAAGCAAGGAACCATTGGTTTCTTACGTAGGAGGAAAGCTCAGCATAAGAGCGGATAGTTATCCGTTGACGCTGTTACTTGAAAAAATATCTTCACTAACAGGTTTAAGTTTTGTTCCTGATAAAAGTTCTCAAGATGATTTAATGACTATTGATATAAAAACGATTCAATTAGAGAGTGCGCTCAAGTTATTATTTGAAAAGTATCACTATGCATTTTTTTATAAAAATACACAACTTAACTCTATTGCTGTATATTCCATTGATTCAAACGAATCTATCAATCACAAATTCGCTTCGAAGCATTTTAATCAGGTATATGAAGGAGAAAATGAATATTCTGTTGAACCCGATATGGCAATGCTTCAGCAACTCAATGTCGTTAATCAGCAGGAGGCCGAGTTGCTAATCAATAAAGGAATTGAATCGACTAATGAAAAAGTTAGAGCGATGAGTTTATGGGGGGCTGAACAAAAAAGTATTTTTTTAGCTCCAGCTATTTTAAGTGAAATTGTTTTTAATGATGCTTCAACTCTTGTTCGTTCTTTGGCTTTTTCACAACTGCTGAACAATCCTAATATATCAACTGAAGTCAAAAGTGAAGTGGCATTTCAATTAAGCAACGAAAAATCTGAAGTGATTAACCAACAAGCTAATAGTTTTTTAGATGGATTAGCACAACAAGCTAATAATAGCGTGAATATACAAACGGATTTGTCCTACTAGGACTCACAGAGCACTGTTACCTTAATTATATGGGATAGTTGAGGATGTGCATTTTAACTAACTTAATAGAGGGATTTACTATGAAATTTAAAAACTCAATCATTCAAACCAGTATTAGTTTTGCTTTGTTCTTTTTATCAGGAAGTTGTTTTGCGGTTGACTTTTCGATTAGCCGAACAAATCCAAATACTTACAGTGATGGTGTATTACGTTTACTGCCATTAGATAATGCTAATAATACATCTCGCTGGGTTTATTTTGGTAACACCACAAAGAGAGCAGTATTTTATAATGCAGAGTGCCAAGTTAAATCAGCAGATAACTTTACTTGGTACAATATTAATTTAGAAATAGTTGCGCCTGGTGGGGGAGTTACTGTTCTATCACCATCAAATAGCGATAATGCCTTGTGTTCGAGTAAAGGTAATAATTCAACGGGCAATTGGTCTAGCAACTCAACTCATGGTACTTATACACCCACTGTGGCTGGTTGGCATCAAGTGAGAGTTAGGGGGCAGTTAATGGGATATAGCACAGGTGAGAGCGTTCGAATTGATGATGTTTCTTTAATTATTAACAACTAACTTGATGCTAAACCTTAGTCTAAGATAAAAAATGTGCTCGTTATTGCGAGCACATTTCTAGTTCTAGTCCTATGACTAAAAGAAGATTCAGACTTGTCTGTATTCCACAAGTCTGAGTAGAGGTGTTAAAGGTTATTTCTGAATAGTTAATATTTGACTGTCGCTTATTAACCCATTCGATGAAATAATTTCAACTTTATTGCTTTTAGGGCGTACTAATAAACTACCTGTTTTACTACTACCTAATATTTGGTTATTGATAGGATCTCTCACCATAACTGCGTGGTGAATTTGCGTATCCCAGGTAATTTGAGTCATATTATTTTGGCCAACGCTAACCGCCCGAGTTGGTTGGCTTTTATTTGTTTTCTTGGTGTTAATTACTGCCTGACGATTAATGAGTATTTTGTCTCCTTGTGTAATTTGTATGTTGTTTAAAGTATTAAGTGATGAGCTACTCACTGGCACGTTAACTGAAAAATGGCTTAACGATTCGTGAGATAAAGCAAAAGCTTTAAAGGATTGTCTAAATAACTCTGTTCCTGTTTTGTCAAAACCTTTAAGAGTATAAGGGCCTTCTTCATTGGCAAGTGCCACAGTATTAAGTGAAAAAACAGTATCAATTGATAATGTTTCCGCACTAATTGTTCCATCAATCAGTAATACCGTTTGAGCGACAGGTTGTTTAGCTTGTTGTGCTTGTTTGGCTGATAAGTTTGAATGAAACTTAGCGACCTTTTTATAGTTATAATCACTAATCCAGTTTGGTCCACAATAGCTCATTAAATCAGCTAGTGTTGGTGCTTTTAACTTTTTGTTTAATAAATCATAACCCCAAACACCTGTTCGAGCATTATCGTAAGGGAAGTTAGGATCGGGATTAGCTGGTCCGCCGCAAGGTGCATGTGGTAGACCAAAGTTATGCCCAAATTCATGTGCGATAGTACCGGAGTATGGTTTACTGACCGCTACTACATGACCAACATAACCAATACCAGCGACACCGCCGCCTGGGCCAGTTTTTACAATACCGTGATAGGCTCGTGAGCTGCCTTCGGCCTGGCGTAGTTTATTGACTTCTCTGAGCATCTCGTTCCAACCTAAATCGGTTACTTCGAGTGGTGCGTGCACTTGAATATCCATTTTGGTTAATGGGTGCATTTTCCAAGTGGGTTCTAGTAATCGTCTTAAGTTGCTTTCAGACATATCACCTGCTGGCGTACCGTTATAAGTAATCGGTACGAAGGTGATGTTAAAAGTATCAACGGTGATCATATTAGGCGAGTAATAACCTGCTTCAGGGAATCGGTTATTCGTTTCATCAAGCTCTGGTATTTGATTATCAGGATCAATTTCGATGAATATTTCTAATCCCGCCGCAAAAAAGTTTTCGGCAAGTTCAACGGTAAAAGTGTCATTTAACTTAGCTTCATCTGTTTTTGTAGGTACTGAGCTCGGCGCAGATAAGCTAATACTTTTGGTTTCACCACCATTGAGTCGATAATTTAAAATGATATCAGGTGTCAAGTCGGTAGTATCACTTGCAGTAACAAAAGCACGTCCTAGACCTTCACGTCCTATTACCAGACCAACCTGGTCATCTGCTTTTTGCTGTGTATCCATAGAGGGAACACTTTGTAAAATATAAAAGCGATCCATTGCGAAGTCGATACTAGCATTTGTAGAGCATATTCTCGAAACCGTTATTTCTTGAGTCAGTTTACCCGAAGTAAAAGTTACTGTTGCATCGTCACGTCCATCTTTAGTACAAGCCGTTGGTTGAAATTCAATATCGGCTGTTTTATTTTCTACGACAGTGCCACTTGTTGGCGTGGTAGTTAACCAGTCTGGAACACCACTCACTTGGTAATCCAATGAAACATTACCTGTATTAGTTAAGGTCAATATTTTTGAAGTAATCTCCGAACCACCTGTTTTACCAACAAACTTAATTATCTCTTCTGAAAATGACCATCTGGCTTCAGTTAAAGTTATGGTAAAGTTGACTGTTGTGCCAGACTGCCCTTCGGCATTATCTTGTGAAAAAGGTGTCAGAGCTAGAGTATGTTCACCTAAAGTTAAAGGCCATTGGCTATAATCCCCATTGCCATCATCACCCAATGAAAATGGTATTTGGTTTTCGATTCTCGTCTCATTTTTATCAATAACAAAATGAACACTTTCTACTGAATCTGAAGTGTTGACTCTGAGATTAAGGTTTTTAGTGGGTAGAGAAGATAAATCTAGTGTAGTTCCTGAAGCAATGGGATCGTAATCATTAATGGGTAAGTCTGTATCAGCGTTAATGAGAGTTATATCATTAATGGTTAAATTTAGCTTAGGCTCAAATACTGCAGTAGCATTTTGATCACTCGTTGTCTCAATGCTGCAAGTTGTTGAGGAACCCCGGCAATCACCTTCCCATTCAACAAAAATAGATTCTACATCTGGTGTCGCTGTTAGTGTGATATTTCCAATGTTTTCAGCAAAAGTTGCAGAACATGTATCGCCACAATTAATACCTTCAGGTTGACTCGTTACGCTACCAGTACCTTTACCTGTTTTTGTAATAGATAGTGTTACTGTTGGTACTGGAATTAAATTAAAAGTCGCTGTGACACTATGGTTTTGTTCGGTATCTAACACACATTCATTGGTGCCTTGACAATCTCCCTGCCAACCCGCAAAAACAGAACCATTGGCGGCTTCAGCCTGAAGAGTAACTGTGCCATCATTTTGTGTAAATGATGCAACACAGGAGTCACCACAATCAATTCCTTCAGGTGTGCTTTCTACTTGCCCGCTACCGTCACCACTTGGAGTGACTACGATATCGATAGTTGGTACTGGTTTTTGATTAAATACGGCTACAACTTTGTGATCTGCATCAGTGTCAACCGTACATGTATCTGTTCCTGTACAGTCCTGCTGCCATTCAACAAAAACGGAATTATCGTCTGCAACCGCTGTTAGTGTGACCGATCCAGAGAGTTCTGCAAATTCAGAACTACAAGTATCACCACAATTGATACCAGCAGGTGCGCTAGTTACAGTACCAGAACCTGTACCTGAACGTTCAACTGACAAATTGACCATTGAGACGGGTTTTAGATTAAATATAGCTGTTACGGAATGATTGCCGCTGCTATCAACTGTACAAGTACTACCGCCTTCACAATCTCCGGACCATTCAACAAAAACTGAATCGTCTGCTGGCACTGCTGTTAATGTAATACTGCCGGAATCTTTTGTGAAATCAGCTTGACATGATTGGTTGCAATCAATGCCAGCTGGCTCACTTGTCACCTGTCCTTTACCGTCGCCTTGTATTTTTACACTAACGGTTATTTCTGGATCATCTTGGTCGCAAGCAGCTATTAAGAGTAAGGGAAGGATTAAAAGCATCTCTAAGAAACGATACTTTTTTTTATGTGAAAATAACATAATCTTTAATTCCTAAAGGTTAATGATTTTAAGTGAACGAAGTTTTGTCTTTTCTTATCAACCCGTACACTTGCTAATATAAGAATTAGTAAACAGGTTGCGATTTATACCAGTTATTGCTATTTGGAATATTGACTTGGTTCATAAAAGCAAAAAAATAAAAAATTGATTGTCAACAATGAGAATTTGAGCAAATAAAACTAAGAGCACGTCAGTGGTAAAGAGAACTTTCAAGTGACTAATAGAAACTGTATATTATTTATATAGTGTATTAGAATAATTAAATATGATTTGGTTGTAAAAATGTTTGATTTTATATTTTTTAGTCTGTTGTGTGGTAAAATTTATATACTAAATCGATAAAAAATACGGCTTCTAATAAATAAAAATTGAGTTTACTCAATAACTGAAAAAAGAAATATAGAGTACTTTTTTATTAAAGTAATCTAAAAAACTACGTCAGCATATGTTTTATTAATAAATTGTTTGAAGTGTAATGTTTCATGCTAGTGCATCATTTTAATGTTAATAAAGCATGTGCTCAATTAATAAAAAAAATTTAACAAAGCGGGTTGTATCATGAATAAAAATAAGATTAATGCAAATGCAAGTAATGAAAGGTGGGGGGATAAAGAAAAAGCGTTATGGTTTTTTGAACAACAGGTTCAACGATCATATTTTGATGATGTTGTGGTGAAAATTGATTTATTAAAAAATGACTTTGATGTTGAGCAATATGGTGCGCTTGATTATGAGACAAATAGCTATCCTTTATATGTTGTTAAAACACGTGATTGGAATACGCAGAAAAAGACGGCTTTAATTACTGGAGGAGTGCATGGGTATGAAACTAGTGGAGTACATGGTGCAATTCGTTTTTTAGAAAAACATGCGTTAAATTATACTAAACACTTTAATATTGTTGTCGCACCATGTGTGAGCCCTTGGGGATATGAAACAATTAATCGGTGGAACCCTAAAGCAATTGATCCTAATCGATCATTTTATACTGATTCTCCTGCTGAAGAGTCTGCAAGATTAATGGAGTGTGTTGCATCACTTAATGGTGACATTACTGTACATATCGATTTACATGAAACGACAGATACGGATAACACTGTCTTTCGTCCTGCTTTGGCCGCAAGAGATGCAGTTGAACAACCTGATTGGAATATTCCTGATGGTTTTTATTTAGTTGCTGATACGTTCAATCCTGTCGATGATTTTCAAAAGGCCATTATCAAATCAGTAAAACAAGTGACTCATATAGCTCCTTCTGATGAACATGGAAATATTATTGGTGAGCCTGTTTCTCAAGAAGGAGTTATCAGTTACGATGTAAAAAAACTGTGGCTTTGTACTGGATTTAGTAATAGCCAATACTGTACAACGACAGAAGTTTATCCCGATAGTCCTAAAGTTACCGATGAAAATTGTGTTTTAGCTCAAGTTGCTGCTATTACTGGTGGTCTTGATTATATTGTAAGTCAAATAAAGTCATAATATTGTTAATAATATTCATAGATTTTATATTGTTTAAAATCTATGAATTAAGCTAACCCATTTCTTTTTTTTAAATTTTCTAAAACTACTATGAATTGTGACTGAGTTAAGAGCCGGTTGCGATGAGCTGTTCTTTTTACTCGTTGGTTATCGTTGAATACAAGATTAGTTTGTATTAAAGTTTTTATTGATTTGCTTGGTAGATTGTTGAGTTGTTTAACTTATAACTGACTTGGCGAATGATATGAGGAATTTAGTATGGGTAAATTTAATATTGATAGATTTAAAATAGGACGGTTTAGACTCATTGCTTTAATGTCATTAACTTCTCTTTATACGAGTGTTAATTATGCATCAAGTCGACATGAGCTTTATTCTCAAGTAATCGAGCATCCACAGCGTTCAGTACAAGATAAAATTAAAGATAAAACTCGTAAACCTGAACTTATATTACCATTTACCCAAATTACGCAGAATAATAAAGTGTTAGAACTCGGTGCTGGTGGCGGACATACAACTGAATTGTTGGCTAGGTTAGTTGGTAATAAAGGTAAGGTTTATGCTCAGGGGGTGTCAGCTACAAGAGTGAAAAATGGGCGCTTACCTAATGTTATTGCTCTGCGCAAACACTTGCTTTATGAGTTAGAAGAGGTATTAGCAGAAAATGCGGTTAAAAAAGGTTCGTTAGATGCGGCGGTTATCTTTTTTGCGCTACATGATTTTTATCTTAACTCTCGAATTGATCAGCAAGCTGTTTTAAACACTATTTATCAGTTTCTTAAGCCAGATGGTAGTTTGATTATTTTAGATAATGCCGCTGATGCTGATGCAGGTTTGTCGGTTAATAGAAGTTTGCATCGTATAGGTGAAAACTTTGTTATTTCGGAACTAAAAAAAGCGGGTTTTACCGTTGACTCAACTAGCCAGGCTTTACAAAATCTTAAAGATGATCATACCCAACGTTGGCAAGTATTTAATGGTGAGCATGACCGATTTGCTATTCGCTTCGTGAAAAAATAATAAACGATTATTGAGCGCTTAATTGATAGGGTTTGCATTGAGCTTTGTAAAGCGGCCACTCTTTTTTCGTTTGTTGATGCACTAACATACACTGATCATTTTTTAAAATTAAATTAAAAATCTCAGGCACTTCATCATGTCTACCCATTATTTTTCCATGTTCTATAGACTGATGCTGTTTTCTTTCAATGATTAATTGGCTATTTGATGTTAGCGTATCATCATTTAAGCTTACTTTTCCTTTTCCAATAGCTGTATTTATTACCGATTCTAACTCAACTAAGGACTCGGCAGAGTGTTGGCTAATAATAGCATATTGGCTTTTGGTTGAAGATACAGTTTTGCATCCTGATAAAGATGCAAAACTAATTGTTAATAATGATACAAAGTAGAGTTTCTTCATTTTATAAGCACTTGTTAATTATTGATTGGGTATTCCAAAAATTTTATCATTTAACCTAAATGGTTTTTTTATATTTAGTCCATCGTCTTGCTTATTGGCTATTGACTGATTAGTGTAAGCTGACTGTTTGATTGCTTTTCCTGTCGGTGTAGGGCAACTTCCTGTTGATCGATAAGCTAGGGCGGCTGCTAGTTGGGCTTCGTCTGAATTGCCTAGTGCATGAGTAAAGTCATCTGAAACAGAACAGCCGGCAACAATTGAGCCAACAGTACCGGCAGTATTTTCAGGAGAGAAGCCATCTGAGTAGTCCCCAAAACCTTTATGATTTTCGCCTTTAAACTGGATGGTGAAATAAGTTGTTCCACAGTTATCTTGTGGATAAAAACCATAAGGTTTTCCGCAGGTTGTTGAGCCAATTAATATCACTTCTACATCAATACCTAATAACCCATTAATAATTGCTTCACTGGCAGAGCAAGTATCATCTGTTGCAAGAATATAAACGCGATTTAAGTCTAGTGTAGGTAGTGCCTGTCCTGCTGTTGTTGAAAAGCCCAATGTTTGGTTATAAAAAGGAGTGGGTGTTAAAGCTCTTCGGGTAACTGGATTTATTGTTGTGTGTTTATCATTGAATTGTGTATTGTCGAATATTTTGTCTTGAGTTGCTGTTGTTCCTGCAATCATATAACTCAATTGACTACCAATTGCTAGTAGACCACCACCATTGTAGCGTAGGTCCAGCACTAGATCATTCACGCCAGCGGTTTTTAATTGGTTAACTGCATCAATTAAGCCACTTTCTGCTGTGGCAATATGTGAGTTAAAAAGAATATATCCAACATCGCCTGTCGCTGTCGCAATGGTCGATACCTGTCTTACAGGTTGTGAAGTAATAATGGCAGAAGTCATGGATATACTCCGTGTATCTGTACTGTTTAAATCTCTCACTACAAAGGTATGTGTTTCCCCGGCGGTTTGGGGGAAAAGTCCAGCATTAATTATGTTAACACTATTAGTACCATTGGCGTTGACGACATCGACACCATCAATAAAAAGAATTTCTGCTCCTCGTGCTAATGTGGCAACAGATGAGCTGGCGGGTGAATCAGGTTCTGTAAAAGCCACTAATATTTTTCTGGGCGGAGCTGTTGCAATTAACGCCCATTCCGCTCCGTAACCAGCAGATTGTCCTGATTGTGATAGTTGCTCCCATTCTTCTGTGCCATAGGTGAAGTGGAATTTATCTTTGGTATTCCCGGATGGCGATAACTCGGATGTTTTTAATAGCTCAAAGTAGTCTATTGGCGAGTTATAGTTTGCAGGATTCAAATCAGGAATTTCGTCATACCAGAGGTAGGTGTTATTGCTCCAAGAGCGTAGATAGTGGTTCTCATGCAATATTGTACCTTGTTTATCTGGAAATGAGCCTCCACTACGAGGGGTTTGACAAAGGTTTTTAAACTGACTTTCAGCTAGAAACTCGCCTTGTGTCCAGGTTGGAGTGGTATTATTGTTGTCATCTCCTGAACTACTTCCACCGCCACATGCTGTCAGGTTGGCCAGTAAGGCTATTGTTGATAAGGTAAATAAAATAGGGAGTTGTTTTTTCATCATAATAAATAACCGTTACTCGTTGATCATTAGTCATTATCACTACTTAAATACTGGTATTGCGTTACACATATTCGTTGTTTTAATGTGGCAGATACTGCCATATTAGTTACACTTGAAATGCTGAGCATTACCAGTAATCTTGCACATATTTAGCTAATATTGCATTTTTCCTAACTTTAATCAATTAATTATAGTCTAAATAAGCGCCGCGATGAGTGATTGGATAGTAAAAAATAACAGTAATATCAAATCGTTGCTTGAAGGGTTAAGTTTTAGCGAGTAAAGTCGAGAAATTATTAACTTCTGATAAAGAAAAAACGGTAATGTATTGTCCTAGTCATTTTCAATTAAATGATAGAAATGCCCAACTGGCTTATATTAAACAGCATAGTTTTGGCCAGTTGATAACAACTTATCAAGGCCAATTAGAAATTAATCAACTGCCTTTTTTACTCGATGAGGCTGGTGAATTTCTTTATGCACATGTTGCCAAAGCGAATACTCATTGGCAGTGTTTGTGTGATGCAGATGACTTAAAGGTTTGTTTTTCAGGCGCGAATGCTTATATATCACCCAATTGGTATGCTGACAAAGGGAATGTGCCCACTTGGAATTTTATGAGTGTGCAAGTTTCTGGTCATGCGACGCTACTGAATGATTGCGAACTACTCAATTTATTAAATCGCTTGAGTGAGATGCACGAGTCTCAGTTTGAAACGCCTTGGACAATAAAAAAAATGGACACTAAAAAGTTATCGGCTATGCTAAAAGCAATTGTTGGGTTTAAAATTTCTATTGAGTCAATAGAGGGAAAAGCAAAATTGAGCCAAAACAAATCACCAACAGAGATTCAAAGTTTAATTCATGGATTAGAGCAACAAGAAGATTATAATTCTAATCAAGTCGCTCAATGGATGAAGCAGTTCAACTTTTAGTCAATTATGTTTTAAAGGCATAATATTTATATATGGTGATAAACATTGTTCGATAGTATTAAAAAGTTTGGATTAAGGTGAATCATATTAAACAAAAAAAAACGCATCAACTTTTAACTCAAGCTGTTACTTATCATCAGTCTGGTGAATTAAATAAAGCGAAGAAAGCTTATGAACAGATAATTAAAATTGATCGTAAAAATGCTGAATCTCACCATCTGTTAGGACTTTTGTATCGCCAAAAAAATAATATAAAGCTTAGTGTTAAACATCAAAAAGAAGCAATTGCTTTAAATGCTAATGAGCTAAGGTACATTAAGGCGCTCGTTGATGTTTATTTTGTTTTAAATGATTTTCAGGCAGCATTAGATACAATGCTTAAGGTTATTAAATCTAATAAAGCTGATGATGAATTAATATTGAAACAAGGGTATTGTTTTCAAAATTTGAAAAATACTCAAGAAGCTATAAAGTGTTATCATCGCGCTATTGCTGTGAATAAAAAAAATTGGCAAGCTTACTTAGCTGTTGGTAATTGCCAGTTAGAAAAGGGTGACTTGCAAACTGCACTAGATAGTTATGAAAAAGTTTTATCTGCTTCTCCAAATCAGGTTGATGCGATTAATAATATTGGCACTATTTATTTGCAACAAGGTGAATTTTCGAAATCTTTAGTTGAGTTCTGTAAAGTTGTAGAGTCAGTGCCTGCTCATTATATTGCCTGGACAAATATGGCTAGTGCTTTGCTGAAATTAGAGCAATTTGAAGAAGCAATTAATTGTTGTCAAAAAGCGATTGATATTGAAGCCAATTATGCTGACTCACGGTTAGTGTTGGCGCTTTGTTATCGTGAGCAAGGTGCTTACGAAAAAGCCTTAGCACAATTCGAGTGGCTGTTAGAGAAAAACGTTCATTCTGCTGAGTTGTATAATCACATTGGAAATTTATTAAAAACCATGTTGAGGTTTGAACAAGCAGAAGTATTTTACCAAAAAGCTTTAGTTAAAAATAATCAGTTTGTAGAAGCCTATTATAATTTAGGTATTTTAAATGCTAGTCAAAAAAAGTATGCTAAATCGATTCAATATTTTCAGCAGACTTTACAATTAAAAGCGGATTATCATCAGGCCAGAGCGCCATTATTACATATGCTACGCCAATGTTGTCGTTGGTCTGAAGCTGATGAACAGCTTCAGCTTTGTCGTCAACTATTAAATGATCATGTTGCCGTTGACTTACCGCCATTTAGTTTTATTACATTAGCTGATAGCACGGCTGACGAACAGTTAAAAATTGCTCATCATTGGGCTCAAATGCATCGATTAAAATTAACATCAAGCAACTTGCCTAAAATACAATACGAACATCAACGGTTGAAAATTGGCTATTTGTCGGCCGATTTTCATGAACATGCGACGGCTTATTTGTTAGCGAGAGTGATTGAATTACATAATAAGGCTAAGTTCGAAATTTTTGCTTATTCATATGGGCCAGATGATCAATCACCAATGCGTCACCGTTTAATTAAAAGTTTTGAGCATTTTAGAGAGGTGCAAAGAGAATCATCGACCACGATAGCTCAAATAATTAAAGCTGATGAAATTGATATTCTAATTGATTTAAAAGGATTTACACAAAACTCTCGTTCACAAATTTTATCTCTACGTCCTGCTCCAATACAAATTAACTTTTTAGGTTATCCCGCAACAATGGGTAAAGAGCTTGTTGATTATGCCATTAGTGATCGGTTTATTTCGCAAGCAGAAGCGGCTCAATTTGAAGAAGAGATGATTTATTTAAATAGCTGTTATCAACCTACAGATAATACTCGTGAATTACTACCTGCACCCAAACGAAGTGAATATGATTTACCTGAGCAAGGGGTCATTTTTGGCGCTTTCCATCAAAGTTATAAGATGACAGCAGAAATTGTTGTCTGTTGGTGTGACATATTAAAGCAAGTACCGAATAGTATACTTTGGTGTTTGTCTTCGGATGATGAAACCCAGCAGGTTTTACTTCAGTTTATGTCGCAGCAAGGAATCAACCACAAGCAGGTTATATTTGCAAAGCGGTGTAGTGCAAGTGAGCACTTAGCTCGGCTACAGTGTGTCGATTTAATGTTAGATACTTTTCCTGTGAATGGGCATACCAGTACAAGTGATGCTTTGTGGGCAGAGGTACCTGTTATTACAATTGCCGGAGAGACGTTTATTTCCAGAGTGGCTGCTAGTTTGTTACATCATATGGCTTTAGACGAATTAATTTGCGATTCAATTGACACTTATAAAGCGCTTGCTATTCGTTTGGCATTGTCACCTAATGAGCTTGCTGTGATTCAATCAAAGATCGTTACTCAGAAAAAATGTTCAGCTGTTTTTGATAGTGCACAATATACCCAAGATTTAGAAAATCTACTCTCCAGCACTTGGGAGCAGCATAAGCTTAGGAGTGATGCTGGTTAAAACTTCGTCAACTTTCATTTTTTTCTATTTTTTTAGTAAATAATCTAAATCTAGCTTGTACTCTTAACTATTTGGCTATACTCTGACAAACAATAATGACAGATTTTATTCTGTTCTTGTCATTTTAAAATACGAATTCTATATCTTGAAGTGCTTTTGAATTGCACAACTAACTCAAACGTATTCATTGCAAGCGTATTCAATTCATAAGTTCAGCGATCTGAACTTTTTACCCGTTTTATTGAAATAATTATTTTAATTGGTGTTTAAATCTTTCTGCCGATTATTGACTAAGGATATATTTATGAAAAAGCTTTTTATCGGAAACTTACCAGAAACAGCGAAAGATAAAGACGTTATTGAGTTATTTTCACAGTTTGGCAAAGTTCGTTCAATTAAACTGGTCGTTGATGTGTTTTCGGGAAAGTGCAAAGGATTTGGTTTTATTGAAATGGAAGGGCATGAGGCAAGAGCTGCTATTGAAGGATTAAATGGCCGAGATTTTGGTGGCAAAATGATTAAAGTCAATTTTGAAGAACCCAAAAATAAACGGGGACGGCGATAGACTTAATCGCTCAAAGTATTAATAACAGATACAATAACCTACCTGATTTACATTTGGCCCTTTTAAATCATGATTATCACCTATCAGACGCTTTAGCCATTGCATACTTAATCCCTTCTCAGATCTTTGATTAAGAGTGCAAAGGTTTTCATCGCACAACCCACCTGATTATGTACCAGTGTGTTCATTTCAGCACGACTCTTATAAGGATTTAAATGCCCATTAATACCCGGGTTTTAGCCATATGCGTACAGCTAATATTGAGTAAAGGCTGGATAGTTCGCTTGGCCGCCGAAGCGCCCATTACCGATGCCGCGGAGCCTCCCAGCAGTTGTTGCACGCAGCTTTTCCAGTTCATGCATCACCAAGTTTTCTTTATCTTTGCTCACAATGTCGATAAAGGTGAAAAAATAAAATACCCTAATATAGCTAAAGTTACAAATCATAAGCATTAAATTAGTTTGACTTTATTTGCTATAAATTACACGCTCTAATATATCCAGAAAAAATGGTGCTTTCTGAAAACTCAATTGTAAAATGACTGGTACATATCAACTTGGAATATATTCATTGAGTAATTAACCTCAGCTCTGGATAAGAAAAATCATCAGAGCGTCTATTTTTGCGGCTTTCAGCGTTAAGCGCCTTTGCAATAGCTCGCTATTGCGGCAGTCACTTGCCTTGATATCCACAAAAATAGCCACACTGAACTCAAGTGGAAACAGCAATTCAATTTAATTGGGTTTTAAGTCATTGAAAATAAAAATGATTCTATTAATTATTTTGAATTTCCTTATCCAGAGTTGAGGTTAATTAAGCTAACAGCCTTGAGAGCCATAGTTATGACTTGTAAAAGTTTTATAGATTTAAAAGCTGATATTCAACAATGCCAGATATGTGAAGCTCATTTACCGCTTGGCCCCAATCCGGTATTTCGGGCCGAAAAAACGGCTAAGATTCTTGTTGCAGGTCAAGCGCCGGGCATTCGTGTACATGAATCTTCGATACCATTTAATGATCCTAGCGGGGTTAGATTAAGACAATGGATGGGGATTGATGAGGGCTGTTTTTACGATGAGCAACAAATTGCGATTGTGCCTATGGGATTTTGTTACCCAGGAACTGGTAAGTCAGGCGATTTACCACCTCGTTCAGAATGTGCAAAAAACTGGCATCCTTTATTATTAGATGAGTTATGTGAAATTAAGTTGATTTTAGCTATTGGATTATATGCCCAAAAGTTCTATTTAAAAAATAAGGTTAAAAAAAACCTTACTGAAACTGTTAAGGCCTGGGAAAGTTACTTACCAGAGATAATTCCACTACCTCACCCTAGCCCAAGAAATAATATTTGGTTAAAAAAGAATTTGTGGTTTGAAAAAAATGTAGTGCCTGAACTACAATTAAAAGTGGCTCAATTATTAAAATAATTAAGTCAATTATATCTAATAATAAATATTATAATATTTTTTCATGTTAGTTTTATTATAGGGAGAAGTTAATGACTGTTGTACATGATTGGATTTCTGATGAATTATTACGCGTCAACTATTCTGGAGATGTGACAGGACAGGAACTTTTGGATTCTGTTATGCTCGTTGGAGAAGATGTTAGAATGGAAAAGTTGCGCTATATTATTGCTGATTGGTCAACGATTAAAGACGCACAAATCACAGCTGATGATATTAGACAGCTAGCCGCTTATATTTTAGCATTATCGAAAAGTTTCCCAGGTGTGAAAAATGTTAGTGTTGTTTCTGATTATGAATCTGGTCAGGCCAGAGCTTCTTTTTATGAGTTTCTCGCCGAAGAGTCATCATGGGTGATTGGCACTTGTGCTAGTTATCAAGAAGCGCTTGATTGGTGTTACGCTAAAAATAGTGATTAGGTCTTATTTGTATTGTTTTCGTTATTGAGCCTTAAAGTTGCCAGGCATAGGAAAATTTCATAAAAAGGGAACGTCCCGTTTTTTCAATATTCTGTAGATTATCATCTTGATAACCATCGTCAGCATAACCTGCAAAAAATAAAGTTTGTGGGTTTATTTTATAGCTGTATAGCAGTTGGGTGCTTAAGTTTTTTAAAGTAGCGTTAACCGGTTTTTGGTAAAGTTGAGGAGTTGTTGAAATATCAGTTTTTTGCATTGTAAAACGTAAAAAGCTGCGTACACTCATCAAATAGGTTAGACGAAAGTTGGATAGTCTGGCTGTAAATAAATTCCCATTTGGGACATCAAACTTAATATGTTCATAATCAAATTTTGTTAGCCAGTTTTGTGTTATTTGCCAAGTTATTTCTGGATTGATTTTAAATTCTTTACCTAACTGGCTATTAACAAAGTCGACTTGATCTCCCCAATTAAATCCTAAAAGTGCTTTTATTCCACTAAAAGGTTGAGAGCTTAACTCTATAGAGTGGAAATTTTCATCAAAATACTTGTCACCCCAAAAACGGTTTCTTTTACCAATACCAACTATTAGCGCTGATTGATAACTACCAAATATTTCTAAATTTAATTCTGTTTCTTCTTCAAGCTTGTTCCCTTGATTATCAAAAGTATGATCCCAGTCGCCCCCTAATGTGACTTCATTCCACCATGAGTTTTTATTTGCTGAGTACCAACGATGGCCTAAACCTGCAACTGTTTTATCGTAATCAACTCGATCAATAAAACCAAGATCAGCTCGAAAATCCTTGTCGTATTCTATGTAATCAAAGTAACCCCACCAATTTCTCGAATCATGTTGGATATTAACGGTTAGCGCGTCACCTTTTTGGTTTTTTCTCAAGCCATGTTCATTGATTAGATCGTTCGGATTTTGGCTTTTCGAAGACATATATTGTGCACCAATAGAGTGGTACTGATCTAACCAGTACTTTCCATCAATTGCTGTTACTTTATTGCTATAGTCTTTCGCTGAGCGGTTAGTATGAAGTATGCCAATATTATTTTTATTACCAAGGTCGTAAGAGTAACGAAGAATCTGGTTATCACTAGCGCTATTGTTAAGCATTGTCAGGTTTGAGCTGATAGACTTGGGGAGTAATATGCTCGTATGATCATCATCGACAGTCATAATTCCAAAACTATGACCATTCGTTTGTCCGGAAACTTTAACGCCATAGCCTGGAGCGATAATGTTGCGGGTATTAACCAGTTGATTTCTGGTTTCAAAGTAATCACCACCATCTAGAAAAAATGGCCGCTTTTCTTCAACAAATATTGAGAATGGATTATTGATATCAAGTTGTGGAGAATCGGCTTCAACTTGAGAAAAGTCAGGGTTTACTGTTGCATTTAAATAGAGATCTTGTGTGATCCCCCAACGGAAATTGAGCCCAAGTTCTTCATCAAACTCGCCATTGTTCCATTGTTTGCTTGGCGGTGTTTTATTATCAATTCGACCAATAACCAGAGTTGGAATTAAGCTGAGGTTTTGTGATGGCTTGGCATCTGCAAAACCGACCAGATTATCAAATTGACAAATTTTACAAGAGATATCACGATTGAAAGGGGTGTTAGCAATGCGGTGGCGGTGCTCACGTGGATAAAACCTGAGTAGTTCAACTGCCCAAGCTTGTTTATTATCGCTTTCAGGGAAGCGAAGAGTCTTAAATGGTATGGCCATTTCAACAATGTAGCCGTCTTTTGTTACTTGCCCAGAACTTGACCATACGGCATCCCAGTTTGAATTGTCTCCTTTAAAATCTTCTTGGATTGCGTCTGCTTGAACGCCAGCGGCATTAGTAAAAAATTGAAATGCTTTGCGAGCTTCACCAAAAGTGTCAAATTTTATACCAACAAAATCGGTGTCCCAAATGTTATCTCTGTCAGTTAAAAAGTTTTTAATTGCTGTTGGGTCGTCATCATAAGCTTTAAAAGCAACAAATAGTTTCTGACCATTTTCAAACAAGAATACCTCGGTTTTAACAGGCGGAGCTATATTTTCTCTTGGCATCGTTTCATATTTTAGCTCTATTTTTAGCGCATGTTGCCAAACGGCTTCATCGAGAGATGCATCGACTTGAATGCTTGAATCAATAAAAGGAAGTTGGTGGTCGAGTTTGACTCGTTCACTTACTTGATTTTGAGCATTCGCACTAAATATGACTAAATTTATTAATATGAAGAAAGGTAAAATCTGTCTGAAATTTAAGCTCATTGATATTTTTATCTATCCCTGTTTAATTTTGTGTAACTTTAGTTAAAAATTATAAAATAATAAAGTATAGATTTGTTTCATTGTATTATTAATGAGATAAAAATTATTGTTAAGCAGAATTTGTTTGCAAATTGTTTCGATAGAAAACAATAAGGGTTAGCATGGGAACATTCTTGGTTAATGGTCCAAATGGATGAAGCCAAAATTGGGGGGCTATAACTGTTAATAAAATAGTAAATAGAAAGATAGTTACTATTTGTATTTGGCAGCATAATTGAGCCTTTTTATTACTAATTATCCAGACACCAATAATAAAGTCGAGTGTGCTTGCAGTATAAATAAGCGCATCGGATAAAGCTCCATTGATATTAATTTGAGAGAGAACCTTTGCACCTGTTGCTTTATCAAAAAATGCTGAGGTTAGTGCGGTAAATATCCAAACAAAGGCCAAGCTGAAACGAATATATTTTTGTTGAGTGGAAGACATTACAAAATCACATGGTTGTTAAAGGCTTAAAAACCATCAGCCAGAACATAACAATTATACTGATAAAAGCAGGGATCCCTAAAGAAACCCAGTATTTAAAGAGTCGTTTAAAGCTTAAATTGCTTTCTGGTTCAAATGAAGGCGTATTACTTAGCGCCCTTAGTTTATATTGAATTAAAATGACTGGTATCCAGCATATGCCAATAAAAATGAATAAACTGATAACAACAATAAACCACCAAGATGAAAAAGAGTAGTGGAGTAAGTGCATTAATGCTAGACCGCTCATGAGTTGGATGATCACTGCTGGAGCCGTAAATAACCAATCAGCTAATACGACATACCGCGTTGTTATTTGAATAACTTTCTTATCTTTTGATTGTACAGCCATAAACATAAAAAACGCAATTCCCGTGCCTGTTCCCGCTACAATAACTGCGGCTAGAATGTGGATTAATTTTAGTAGCAAATAATTATCCATAGCTTCTTTCTGTTATATGATAAATACCTAAAGGTGCTGCAATTTTTTCAAACTCTTCAAGTGAAAAAAGGTTTATACATGCTTTGGCACCAAACTCAATTATCTCACCGTTGATTAATTGATTCGCTAAAATAATTGATGCAAAAGAAGGGATGAAAGGACCAATACCGTCAGGAGCAATTAATTTCCATATTGTTTTTTGATGTTTATTATCTTGATTAATACCATTAATTTCTACTCTCATACCACCAATATCAGTGCCAAAGTGTATAAAATACTCGCTGACTTTTGTTATAATATTTGACATTGGGGCCCAGTTGGGAACTAGTTTTAGACGAACTAACCAAGCCATCATTGTCATAGCATGATGCAGAACCGCTAGTTCTAAACCTGCTTGAAAGCTAACCGTTTTGACTCCAGGGTAGTATTGAGGAAATAATTCCAGATCAGGGACATCAACATTAGCTACCCATCGCTTACCAACAATATCACCTAAATCTACGCGACGAGATGACATCCAACCATAACCTGTTTGCCATTGATTTTGCTTAAATAGAGAAATTGGTTTTCCAGTATAAGATAAAATAGCCTCGACCGTTGCTTTTCCTCGCTCAGCTTTATTTCCTGGTGCAATGACAATGTCTATACTGTCGATTGATTGATACTCGCTTTTAAAATGAGTGACTACTGTTGATGAAAGGCCGGGGACTGAACTTGCGCCCGATACAAACAATAAATTTTGTTGGCAAGCTTGTTGATTTAGCTGAGTAAAGTCACAAACAAAACGACGGTCATCTGCTAAGTCTATATAGTGACAGTTAGCTTTTAAGCATGCTTTAGCGACTTTGTAGTTTTGTCCTTGAAAGGGGCCGCTAGTGTGGATGAGAATATCGGGCGATAGTTTTACTAACGTTGATTCAAATTGCTGAGAGTCAATATCAAGAGCGAGTGGAATTAAATTTTTATGGCCTGTTTCTTGGGACAGTGTTTGGCAACAGTTTTCAGCCTTATCGATATTTCTACCAGCTAAAATAAGTCTAATTGATAGGTGTTGGCAAAGATTTTTTACAACTCTTTTTCCAAAATTCCCATACCCTCCTAGTATTATAATTTGGCCAATAGGTCGATGCATAGGTTTATTGCTTAAGCTAGTTTGAATAGCGGTAAGCATACCTAAATGGTTTTTATATGCCAAACATTCTTTACAAAAAAATAATTGGCTTGAAACTTTTAATCCCTGTTTTCTAAATGTCATTTGGGTGTACTGAGTTAAGTATGTTATAACGCTTTTTTGACGTTTATTGATTATAAAAATAACAATGAAAACTTTAACCTATTGTCTTTTGAGTTGCTTTTTATTAAGTGGTTGTTTGTATACGAATGTTTTACAAGAAAAACATAAGCCTAAAAATATTGTTTTAATGATTGGTGATGGTATGGGGCCAGCTCACATAAAGGCTCTAAGAATGTTTAATGACGACCCTAATACAATAGCTGAAGAAGAGCTTATTTTTGATCAATTTTTAGTTGGTAGTTTAAATACTAATTCTGTCGATCAACAAGAAAATATTACCGATTCTGCTGCATCTGCAACGGCTTATGCAACAGGTAAGAAAACAATTAATGGCGCGGTATCTGTTAATACAAATCAGCAAAAGTTATTAACGGTGTTGGAAACAGCTAAACAACGGGGTATGTCAACCGGATTAGTGGTGACTTCTCAGTTAACTCATGCAACGCCAGCTGCATTTTTTGCACACCAAATTGATCGTGAAAAAGAAAAAAATATTGCTAATCAGCTTTTTGATAACCAATATCAGGGAGAACCTTTAGTTGATATTTTGCTAGGAGGTGGAGAGCTATTTTTACAACGAAAAGATAGAAATATCATGAAAGAGTTTCAGTTAAAGGGATATCAATTAGTACAAGATAAAAAAACGCTTTTAGCATCTGATTCAGAGCAAGTTTTAGGCGTATTTGCAAAAAAAGGATTGAATAAAATGTGGGATCGCCAAGCGAGTGAGCCATCATTGGCAGAAATGACTCAGACGGCTATTAAGCAATTATCTAAAAATCCGAATGGCTTTTTTTTAGTCGTTGAGGGGAGTCAAATTGATTGGGCCGCTCATGATAATGATATTGTTGGCGTTATTTCAGAAATGCAAGATTTTGAAAGGGCTATTCGAGTTGTTTCTAACTTTACGGATCAAAATTCTAACACTCTGATGATTCTTACCGCAGATCATGAAACCGGGGGGTTATCATTAGGTAGCTATCAAAGTGGAAAAGATAATTATTATTGGGATGTTGATGTAATACGTACGTTCTCTCATACACCTGCAAAAATTACTACCGATGCTCAACTTTCGGGTGATTTAGTTGCCGAATTTCATAAAGCGACATCTTTAAAACTAACGACACCAGAAATAAATTTACTCAATCAGGCTGATTTACAAAATTGGGAAGAAAGTAGAAGGTTGGTGGCAAAAATTATTTCTAATAGAAGTTATACTGGATGGTCTAGTTATGGTCATACCGGGGTTGATGTACCGCTTTATGCCAAGGGGCCGGGAAGTGAGCTTTTAAGAGGATATTGGGAGAATACTCGTATTGGAGAGTACATTTTTCAATTGTTAAAAGAGTAATTTATAATCAGTTAGCTTAGATAGGAATACTTATAACTATATGAAAAATAACTATATTTTAATCATACGGTGAATAGGGTTTTGTAAGGACATAAACGTTTCGGTGTCTCTTATTTTTTCAATTGATTGAATTTTTCCAATTAATACCCACTGAAGATCATCAATTGAGTGACACATTATTTTGATAAAAATACTGAATTTGCCAGTAGTATAATAGGCTTCAACGACTTCATCAAAGGCTTCAAGGCGCTTTATTACTTCGGGGTAATCCCCAGCATTATTTAATGTGATTCCTATAAAGCAGCTCACGTCATAACCCAATTTTTTAGGTTCTACAGATAATTTAGTTCCCACAACTATGCCTGCTGCACGCATTTTCTCAATACGAACATGTATGGTCGCCGGACTGACAGTAAACCGCTTGCCTAGTTCTGCGTAAGGGATCCTGGCATCTTCTATAAGCGCATTCAGTATTTTTTTATCCAAATTATCGATCTGCAAGTTTTATCTGCTTTTTTTTAAGTCATTTTAATGAATTATCAAAATTTTAGCTTATTATTAGATAATATTCACTAAAAAACTTGTTTTTATTGATTGCTATTCACTTTTTTGTCAATTTGGTTAATGATTATAAAATATTGCTTTATGAAGGTGTGCTACCACTCTCATAAATCCTGTTATATTTATAATTTTACAAACTGGTATAAGGCAAAATCACCATGTGTTCTATTTTCGGTATTTTAGACATTCAAGGCGACTCTGAAGCCCTAAGAGGGTTGGCATTAGAGCAGTCTCAAAAACAGCGTCACAGAGGTCCTGATTGGTCTGGAATATGGACTTGCGATTCTGCAGTATTAGTCCATGAGCGTTTAGCAATTGTTGATATTGAAAGTGGCGAACAGCCATTACTCAGTGAGCAAGGTGATTTAGCATTGTTAGTGAATGGTGAAATATACAATCATCGTCAGCTAGCTGAAACAGAGGTAAGCGAATATCAGTTTCAAACGAAATCTGACTGTGAAGTTATACTTGGTTTATATGCAGAAGATGTCAAGAAAAACAAAGTTGTTAGTACTGAACAGCTCGAAAAGCGTTTAAACCAGTTAGAAGGCATGTTTGCTTTTATTTTGTTTGATAAACAGTCTAATCGCTATTTGGTTGCTAGAGATCCAATTGGCATTATTCCTTTGTATTATGGTTTTGATGATAAACGCCAACTATTTGTTGGTTCAGAAATGAAGTCTTTGTCGGATGTTTGTGATGAAGTATATAGTTTTCCCCCTGGCCATTACTTAGATAGTGATTCTGGTGAAATACGACCTTATTACAAACCTGAATGGAAAAACTATGAAAATGTCGCCTCAAATACTGCTTCTCCAGATGTTATACGCGAAGCTTTAAAAGAGTCGGTTAAAAAACACATGATGTCAGATGTTCCTTACGGAGTTCTATTATCTGGCGGGTTAGATTCGTCTCTAATTTCTGCTTTAGCGCAACTTAATGCAGGAAAACGAATTGAAGATGATCAAAAGAGTCCTGCATGGTGGCCACAATTACACTCTTTTGCTGTTGGTTTAAAAGGCTCTCCTGATTTATCAGCGGCAAAAAAAGTCGCAGATAAAATTGGTACTATCCATCACGAAATTCATTTTACAGTGCAACAAGGTATTGATGCGCTTGCTGATGTTATATATCACCTAGAAACTTACGATGTCACGACCATTAGGGCTTCTACACCGATGTTTTTAATGGCCAGAAAGATAAAATCTATGGGAATTAAAATGGTGCTTTCTGGTGAAGGAGCCGATGAAATTTTTGGTGGTTATTTATATTTTCACAAAGCTCCGAATGCAAAAGAGTTTCATGAAGAAACAGTGAGAAAATTAGAAAGGTTGCACCAGTTTGACTGCTTACGAGCGAATAAAGCAATGTCTGCTTGGGGAGTTGAAGCAAGGGTTCCATTTTTAGATAGGTGCTTTCTTGATGCTGCAATGAGTATTAACCCTGAAGCAAAAATGTGTGGTAATGGGAAAATAGAAAAGCATATTTTAAGGCAAGCTTTTGAAGGCTATTTGCCTGAAGAGATTTTATGGCGTCAAAAGGAACAATTTTCTGATGGCGTTGGTTATTCTTGGATTGATACGTTAAAAGAATATGCAACGTCTCAAATCAGTGATTTAGAGATGAAAAGAGCATCAATTGATTTTCCAATCAATACGCCTGATACCAAAGAAGGTTTGTTGTACCGCAAAATATTTGCATCCAAATATCGCAGCAATAGTGCGGCTGCAACTGTACCTGGTGGTAAATCTATTGCCTGTAGCACTAAAGAAGCATTAGCTTGGGACGATAGTTTTGCCAATAACTCTGATCCTTCGGGTAGGGCAGTTGCTGGTGTTCATGCGGATGCTGTTTAGTAATGAAAAGCCATTGTTTTGTCACTTTAAAAAATGGTTATTTTCATTGAATGTATAAACTATTTAATTTGTAGTAAAAAAGATAGGAGATAAATTAGCGATGAAACTTCAACAGCTTAGATTTATATTAGCCATTGCAGAAAGTAACTTGAACATTACGCTTGCATCTCAACGTCTATACACTTCTCAACCAGGTGTTAGCAAGCAACTTCGTTTACTTGAAGATGAATTGGGAATTGAGATTTTTTCAAGAAATGGAAAAAGTTTAGTCGGCATTACTGAAGAAGGTAAAGTTGTATTAAAAAAAGCGCAAGCGATTATGGAAACAGTGAACGAAATTAAAGAGTTTACTCAAGAGGCGACTAACGTCAGTCGTCCTGTTTCTTTAAGACAGTATGCATCTTTTGCACAACAGTTGTAAAATTTTGAATAGGTTAGTGCTCAATTTTTTCTAGCTAATTTTTAAAACCTTATTTCTTTAAGCCAGTTTTAGAATAAATCTGGCTTTTTTATTGTTTGTTATAATAATTCTTCTGATAATTTATTTTATACTGATACATGCCTGTATCGCCTGCCATTGCTTAGTTTGTTTCTATTTTTTTAAATCTACCTTACTCAATAAACTAATCTCATTTTTAAAAAAATAATGCTGATCTTTTTGAAATGTGTGTTTGTATTTTGTTACAAATTAAGATATTTTGTGGTGGCATTCAATAAAAATTCAATAAAAATTCAATAAAAACTAACTGGATTTATTAATAAAAAATTGAATGACAAACTAATAAACATAATAAGACACCAGGAAGAATCAATGAATAATAAAAAATCAATAAACATGTTTAAACAAACATTAACAGCTCTCGCTGTTTCTGCCATGTTACTTAGTCCAAATATTGTCAGTGCTGCAAGTAATAGTACTGGCTCTATTTATGGTGAAGCAGTTTCTGGCACAACAGTGACTTATAAGAGTAAAACTACTGGAGCTAAAAGAACAATTACCGTTGGAGAAGATGGACGTTTTAGTTTTAAAGATGTACCTCCAGGTAGTTATATTGTCACTAGCAGTGATGGGACGACACAAGAAGTTATCGTAAAAATAGGAACCGGTTCTGCTGTAGATTTCTCAGAAAGAGATGCTAATGTTGTACAAGTGATTGGCTCACGAGTTTCTTCGATTGATATGAGCTCATCTGAATCAACAATGGTTTTTACTGATGAGACGATTAGTTTATTACCTGTTGCTCGTAATGTTGTTGATGTTGCCATGTTAACACCAGGAACTGTTCAAGGGGATGATGATTTTGGAAACTTACCATCGTTTGGTGGGGCATCCGTTGCTGAGAATGGATATTACATTGACGGTTTTGATGTGACTAATATTAGAACCTTTTTGAATTATGCTAATGTGCCATTTGATGCGATTTCTCAAACTCAAGTTAAGTCTGGGGGTTATGGCGCAGAATTTGGCAGATCGCTAGGTGGTGTTACTAATATCGTCACCAAAAGTGGTACTAATGAGTGGAAGTTTGGCGGGGCTATTTACTATACACCAGATAGTTTAAGAGCGGCTAAAAAAGATGTTTTTGATAAAGCGGATCCTGAAGGTGAGGCGCTTAGTGTCTATGACTCCGATGATTACAATGATCGAATTGCCTATAATTTTTCTGTTGGTGGGCCAATTATTAAAGATAGATTATTTATTTTTGCTAACCTAGAAGGACGAAATTATACCAATGACTGGTACAACCGTTCGACCAGTACCCATCAGGAGATCTCGTCTCCAAACGCTTTAGTTAAATTGGATTGGTTTGCTACTGACGATCATCAAATATCTTTAACTTATATTCAAAATGAAAGTGATGAAGAGATCATTCGTTACGATAACAATGAGGGCGAGTTTTATACAGGTACACATGGAGTTGAAGGTTCACGTTATACTGAAGAAAATGGCGGTGATATTACTATCGCAAATTATATTGGTCACATCACTGATGATTTCAGTGTTAAATTTATGTACGGTAAATTAACTAACCGAGATAATAACCGAGTTCCCCGAGCATTGCCAGGTGGAGATTGTCCCTATGCATATGATACCAGTGGTGATTTAACTTGGACTACTCGAGTTAAGATTGGCTGTTGGAACTCTGCACAAAGCACTGTTACTGATTTAAATTTTCGTTCAGACGGTGATGAAAGAACGGCTTATAAAATTGACTTTGACTGGACTGTTGGTGATCACACCGTTAGATTTGGTTATGACCAGCAAGAGTTTATCTCTTTCTCTCCTGGGGTAACTTATTCTGGAGAAAATTATTATCGTTATATTTCAGGTAATGCTGCTAATGGTGGAACAGTTAATGGGGTGAATGTTGGTGAAGGCACACTTACAGTACGTCATAGAACTTATGCCACTCAATCCGGTAACTTTAGTGTTGATAATACAGCGTTTTATATAGAAGATAGCTGGATGTTGACTGATGATGTAATGATTTATGCAGGGTTACGTAATGAAACTTTTACTAACTATGCTGCTAACGGAGATGTATTTGTTGAAGCTGATGGTTTGATTGCGCCAAGACTTGGTTTTGCTTGGGATATGAGTGGTGACGGCAGTGAAAAATTATATGGTAGTTTAGGTCGATATTTTATTCCTATCGCAGCGAACACCAATATTCGAGCAACTAGAACAGAAGCTTACACACAAAAATTTTATTATGTTGATGGTTGGGATCCTACCACAGGTTCTCCAGTTGGATTGGGTGCTCAGTTTGGTGGTGAAATTATTGATATACAAGAACCTGATCCAAGAGTGATTGCCGTTTCTGACTTAAATCCTATGCACCAAGATGAGTTAATCTTGGGGTATCAGAAAATGTTAAATGAAGAGTGGACTGCTGGGGCTAAAGTGATTTATAAAACTGTTCGTGATGGTATGGATGATTTTTGTGCGCATGATGGTTTTTATAATTGGGCGCAAGATAATGGATATACAAACTTTGATCCAAGTGCTATGTCTGGATGTTTAATTGTTAATCCAGGAAATGATTTAAGTTTATTTATGGATTTGGAACATGATGGTAATTTAACCCACGTGACCATACCAAACAGTTATTTTAATTTGCCCGAGTACGAAAGAACTTATAAAGGATTAGAAATTTCAGCAGAAAGGAGTTTTTCTGATGACTTTTTTGTGAATGTTTCATATTTGCTCTCATATAGTGAGGGAAATGTTGAAGGCTATGTTAATTCTACATTAGGTCAAGAAGATGCGGGAGCAACTCAAGATTTTGATCATTACAAATTCCAAGAAGGTAGTGATGGTTATTTACCTAATGATAGACGTCATCAAATTAAAGCCTATGGTGCATACAAACTAACTGAAGAGCTTACTCTTACCGGACGTGTGAGTTTTTCTTCTGGGTCGCCACTCAGTTGTTTTGGCTATATTCCGCTTGATGGCATGTTAGGTGCGCCAGGTACGACACATGCTGGAGATACTGCGTTTGACTATGCTAATTTTGAGCGTTATTCAGGGTCAAGTTTTTACTGTAAAGATGAAAATGGCAATCCACAGTTAACTAATCGCGGCGATTATGGTCGAAGTGATTGGTTATACACCATTGATATGGGAGCAAGTTACAAGCCCGATGCTATTGAAAATCTTACGCTGCAAGTTGATATTTTCAACCCTTTTAATTTAGATACTGTTACTGAATATAATCAGCAAAAAGATTTAGCAAGAGATAATAATGAAATTAATCCTAACTTTTTATCTCCCACTGCATTTCAGGCACCTAGAAGAGTTGAGTTTTCAATAAGGTATCAGTTTTAATTAGTTTCTCTCTGTTAAAAGTGCCAAGTATTCTCTTGGTGCTTTTACTTTTTTACTGAATTTTGATCTGGTTACTTTGAATAATCATTTATCTGTATATGTTTTTACTTTAGACAGGTTTGTTAATCTAAGAATTATTGTGATTAGTTAAGGTAAGCAAAATGGAACCATTAAAAGCAGATTGGCAAAAAATTGATTCTTATTTAAAAGTATTTTCTCAAATTACACGAAATTTTTTATCTGAATTAGATGAAAAAAATGTTGCTGAAATTGGTTCTCAATTGAAGCAACAACCTGTCTCTTCAAACGGCAAAGGGTTTAACCAAGCTCTTGAGTTTTTTTGTGATCATATAGTACCGCAACTTTCTGCTGGTCGAGGTCCTCGCTATTGGGGATTTGTAACTGGCGGCGCAACACCTGTGGCAACATTTGCAGATTGGTTAGTCAGTACTTTTGACCAAAACTTATCGAGTGATGGTGACTCTATTGCTACCGAAGTTGAACGTCAGACTTTACGCTGGTTATGTCAATTATTTGATTTACCGGATACCTTTGATGGTATTGTCACTACTGGTGCAACAGCTTCTAATTTTCTCGGTGCTTTATGTGCTAGGCAGTTTGCAGGATTACAACAAAATATTAATGTTGCTAAGCAAGGTGCTTATGGGTTAGATGTCGATATATTTTCTACCACACCTCATTCCAGTATGATAAAAAGCCTTGGTATGGCTGGTTTAGGGCAAAATAGTGTTAAACTTGTTGATGCTTTACCTAACTCAGAAGCGATGGATGTTGAGCATTTAACACAAATGCTAGAGCAATCTTCTGCACCCGGCAAAATTATTATTGCTAGTGTTGGCACGGTGACGGCTACTGATTTTGATGATTTGGTTACAATTTCATTATTGTCGAAAAAGCATAATGCATGGTTACATGTTGACGCTGCTTTTGGCATGTTTGAAAGACTAATAACAGGCAATGAAACGAAAAGTAAGGGAATTGAAAGTGCTGATTCTATTACACTTGATAGCCACAAGTGGCTAAATGTTCCCTATGAAAGTGGTGTTTTCTTAACTCGCCATCTTAATATATTGTTTGATAATTGTAATGTTCCAGCCCCTTATTTAACTTCAAATGTTGAAAAGCCAGACTTTATGTCTTTAGGGGTCGAGAATTCTCGTCGTTTTAGGGCTTTACCAGTTTGGATGACCTTATTGGTTTATGGTAAACAGGGGATTGCTAGCTGGATACAAAGCAACGTAAATTTAGCCAAACGATTTGCTCAAAAAATTAATGAATCATCTGAATATGAGCTTATTCTGCCGTGTCAGTTAAATGTAGTACTGTTTCGCCCCAATTGCAGCGGTTTATCACAACCCGATGCAGATGAAAAAACTAGCAACTTTCTTCGAATGATTAATCAGGATGGTCGACTTTTTTTAAGTCCTGGAAAGTGGCAAGGTAAACGTATTATTCGTGCGGCTTTTAGTAACTGGGAAACTCAGAAAGAAGATGTTAATATGGCTATGGATTGTCTCTGTGATATAGTAAAAAATTACTCAGATTCTTTATAACTTTATTGAGAGATAGTTTAGTATGCATCATTCAAAAATAGTAACAAGCAACCAATCTGGTCTGCATGAAAAATTGAATGATGTTGTCATTAAACATATTGAAAATCACTATCGAAAGCCATATAGACAACATAATCTGGATGCATTTCTGGTTTTGCAGAGTAAAGTGAATGAGCATACTGGAAAAGAGTTAATACTTGATTCGTGTTGTGGTACAGCTATGAGCTCAATAACCTTTGCGAAACAAAATCCCAACTGTTTTGTTGTTGGGATTGATCAGTCTCATGTGCGTTTAAATAAAAATGGTATTGAAAATAGAGTGCCAGATAATTGTTTGTTGCTCAGAGCTAATTGCGAAGATATTTGGCGGCTTTGTGTTCAGCATGAAATTATTTTTGATAAACATTTTATTTTATATCCTAACCCGTGGCCTAAATCAATTCATTTAATTAGACGTTGGCATGGACACCCTATTTTCCCCTACTTACTTTCATTATCTAAAACAATAATACTAAGAAGTAATTGGCGTGTGTATCTAGAAGAGTTTAGTCAGGCATGGTTTTTATTGTCTGGAAGAAAATTTAAGCCTAATCAAGTCAGTATCGATAAGGCTATTACTTTGTTTGAAAAAAAATATAATAATAGTCAACAGATAATTTATGAGCTGAAAATAAATTAGCATACCTGGTTGTATGCTTATTTTAATCGTTCAATAGCTATTGTTGGTTTAATTCCGAAGTGATTATCAAAAATTGAAGACTGTTTGATGTTAACCCTAAAAAATAACTGACCAGTAAGTCGTTAAAATTGAAAGACTGCCCTAGCTCAAAATTAATTGTGTTAGCTAAAAAACTATTCTTGTCAGTGTTTTTTCGCAGTATTAATAACTTGAATTTCCATGATGAATAGTTGCCTGATTTATGTGTGAAGTAATATGAATTCAAGTTGACTAAGATAGTGTTGACTTAAATAAAATGGTTTTTCTGTTAATTTTCTATTTGTGGTTATTGAAAGTAATATTTTAAAAATAGATGAGAACTCACTATTTAATCAGTTCTGGATATTCTTTCATAAACTTTATCCAGGCTTTTTCTAAGTCTGTAGTCGCTTCAATTTTACCTTTGGTTACTTGAATAAATTGTTCTTGTTTGGGGTGAGTCGGAGGAATTTTTCCGAGACTTAGTCCTGCTAAATATTTTCCTACTGATTGAATAAAATAGCGAACTATTGGAGGATATTCATTATTTAGGGGAATATTATAACCACCTTGAAAAAGAAGTTTTAAGTGGGATTCTGGAAATATACTTTTAACCTGACTGATTTGTTTATGAATATACTGAATAACCTCTTGATCTTTCAATATCCCTGTATGTGTACTATTAAAACCAAACTGTTTATTTGATTGTTGTTGGGCTTTAATATTGAGTTGACTTAATAAATCAACAACGCCGTCACTGTTGTCTCCAAATTTTAATGTGCTATCATTTTGGTAGGCATAAATTAGTTGATGATTAATTGTGTTTGCTAGTGGTTTCCTAAATAAATTATTGATGAATTGATTGTTTGGATTCAAATCACGCCATGCAGGTAATACTATTAGCCCGTGCTTTTCACCCGTTGCCGCTGCTGCATGTCCTCCAAAAGGACTGGCCATAGTAATTAGTAGTTCAACTTTATTTTCATCTGGATGTTGTTCATATTGATTAAGTGCCTCTCTGACAACAAGTCCCCCCATACTATGAGCGATGATAATCATTGGCGTATCATTCTGTGGAATGACTTTTCCGGATAAAAAAATTTGATAAAACAAAGTGGCTAACTGATTAAGATCGCCACCGGAAGGATAATAAAAAAACCAGGGTTTATAACGGTTTCGATCTAAATTCTGGATAATTGGTTCGAATTCTCTAGGACTTCCTGCAATACCATGAACAAAGATTACAGGAATTTTATAGGATAGTTCTTCCTCTAGTGCGTAGAACATTGTTGGAACTTTCTCTAGAAAAGCGGCTGGATCATACATACCTAAAGTCACAGTGCTTTTGTCAAAAATAGGATCGCTTAAATGACGAATTGTTCCCCCTGGGAAAAAAAGTGATTTGTGCAACTCTCTAGCGACAGGAGGTTTTATTGCTTGAACCCAGCTGGGCTGTGTTATTTGATTCAGTTTTATATCAATGTGTGCTAACACATTTTCTGGTGCATATTGATTATTGAGAGTAATTTTTTTATTTCCAACTACTTCATTGGGTTCGAAAAGATTATTTTTATTTTTATCTGCGAAGACTAATAATTGATAGCTCCCTTCCGGCAAGTTGAGACCATAATGTGTATCTGAATTAGCAAAATACATGGTGTCAACTCTTTCATTTGGTTTAAACTTATTTGAATATGCTGCTATTGCCATTGGGTATTGAGCACATTGGCATGATTGGTTAATGATTTTTCCAAGCACATAAAACGTTTTTTTATCTATCATATGCTTTAAATTCATTTGCCCTGGAGTGGCATTATGAATTCGGTTGTATTCCGACTGAATAGATGCGTACTTGAGATAAGTGCATGAACTTAAGGTGATTATGAAAGCAGAGCAAAGAAGTTGTTTTTTCATTTTTAACACCGATCTTCTTTAGATTTTAAAAATATTGAGTTGTATTGACTTTTAGTTAGGAGAAGTATATCAATATAAACTCATAATATTAATACAACGACAAAGCCATAGGGGTTATTCACTGTTACAAAATATTTAAACTGAAGGAGTATGCTAAGTTCAAATTATTGACGACTTAAACATTTATTCTGTTTTAGCTTGTTTTAAATATTTGGCTAATTGCTGTTGTAGTGATTTTGGTATTGACTTTAATGTTAACTCCCCACTTTCTTGGTTAAAAATGATATTTTCTCCCATCATATCAGATGAAAAGCTTATGCTGAGATCTTTTTCTCTACCATAAAAACGGACGAATTTTTTTAAGCTGCTACGATGTGCATAGATTTCTTCTTTAGGCTCTTCTTGCTTATTATTGACAAATTCAACAAAGTGCTCGGGTTCTTTTGAATTTAATTCTTCAGAAAGCTCTTTTATGTTAACCGGGTTACCTTGCATGTCTTGTTCAACACAGTAATCAACAATTTTATTTTTATACTGTTTACTTTCTTCTGGGGTTAAGGTTTGAGCATATTCATCAACAATTGATAAGAATTCATCTGTTTGTTGTTGTAAGTTGACACTTGAAATGAAACCACAAAATTGCAAAAAAGCTTGGGCTAGTTCTTTGTTTCCGCGGCTCGAAATAACTGATAGGTATTGTTGCCAATTCTCTACCTTCCACTGATTAAAATCTAATTTAATTACAAAGCTTAATTTACTGGCATCAATATAATTAACATAATCAATATCCAATTCAGGATCAATCGTTTGGGCTTCTGTGTGGTTTATCCAAAAAATATACAAATGAGACTCTTCTAATAACTCTTCAACCGCAATTAAAATATGTGCGCTGAAACCTTCTTGACTTTCTTCTAATTTAGATTTCAAATGTTCAGCAATATTTTTTGAAACACTTACGAATCCCATCGATTCATTTTCATATTGCTTTAGCCAGCCAGGTAATGGGTTATCGCCTTGTTCAGGATCAAATAGGCCGTATTGTCTTTGTGCACTTCGTTGAAAGCTTTGTTTTAATTGAGTAAATAATGAAACGATAGGGCCTTCAGGTGTATTTTCAGACTCACGAGTTTTAAGATTAATTTCTCCGCTTTCACCTACGCGCTTTAATGAGTGGATAATACAGTTTTTAATTGACATTTGATGTACTTACTCGACTTGAATACTAATCAGTGTTAACCACAATTTTGTAGCTAAGCTATTTTACAAATGGCGATTGTATCTTAATCTGACAAAATGATGCTAGTGATAACTGGGTTATCTCTGGCTTGTTTAAGGTTATTCTTTCAGAAATAAACAGGATCACCGAGTTTAATTGAGCCTGTTGTTCTTGGAATTAGATTCATACCAAATATGATACCATTATCGGTACGGCGATATTGGCTTAGTGTTTTAAGTGGTTCACCATTATCGCTTTTTATACCAGTCTCTGGATCAACTGTTGTTAAAATACAACGGCTACAAGTTTTTACTGCCTCAAAGGTAACATTACCTATTTTTAGGCTTTTCCAGCTATCTTCAGCGTAAGCTGTGCAATTTTCGATCACTAAATTTGGACGAAAACGAGCCATTGATATTGGCTGTTCTAGGCGTGAGTTTAAGTCGTCCAATGATGCTTGTGAAATAACCAATAAAGGGAAGCCATCGGCAAAACTGACATAATCGTTTTCTTGGGAATAAATCGGATCGGTTTTTCTAGGATGTTTGTGAGCGTAATTAACCAGTTGGACTGGAAATCCTAAATATTGGCTAAACCATTGATTAATACTTTGATTGGCTAGATAGCCATGACATAGGTCTTTCCAAATGGTTATTTGAGTAGGCGTTGTTTCAAAGTCCGACGGTTTAACTTTTAATGCTGGCATATTAGGGGCGTTGATTAAGAGTGCGTCGTTACTTTGCTGTGTTTGAATAAGGGCTAGTTGAGGGTATTTACGCTGAGTTATAAACATTTTTTTCTCATCAACCAGCATCATAGTGCGATCGTTTTTTAATCCGAGCACTGTGACTTCTGCTTGATCAAGTTGGATCCTACCCAAAGATTTTACTGGATAGATACTAATATTGCTAAGAGAGGGCTGAGAAATTTGTACCATTAGTTAAAGCTCGATTCGCAAAACGGATTCTTAATTTAGAGAGCAATTGATTTGATTGCAAGCGCTATTAGCGTGCTTGTTCAATAAGGTCAATTGTGTTCAATAAAATGATTAAAACTTTTATAGATATCTACTTTAATTTTGGCGAGATATTTTAAATCTCACTTTGTAATAAAGAACGTATTATTTTATTTATATGCCTCATGTTCTTTAAGTAGAGAGGAATGTGCACACATTAATGAAAGAATGGAGTGTATATAATCCTCCGCTTGCATCATTTGGGTGTCTGACTATTTATCCCAAAAAGGAGAGAAAAATGAATACCAAAATATCTTTAGCATTAATTTTCAGTGGTTTGATTAATTCGGCGACTGCAATGACGACAAGTGAACCTATTCAGCCAGTTAAACCGGCTAAGTTGACAAATAAGCCTTTAGTAGAGTTAGGCAAAAAACTTTATTTTGATCCTAGACTCTCAAAATCAGGGTTTATTTCATGTAATTCCTGTCATAACTTAAGCATGGGGGGAACAGATAATTTAAAAACATCTATAGGGCATAATTGGCAGCAAGGCCCTATTAATTCTCCGACAGTGCTTAACTCTAGTATGAATGTAGCTCAATTTTGGGATGGCCGTGCGGTAGATCTAAAAGAGCAGGCGGGTGGGCCGATCGCTAACCCTAAAGAGATGGGATTCACACATGAACTGGCCGTTGACGTGTTATCTTCTATTCCTGAATATGTGAGCGCTTTTAAGAAAGTATTTAACGAGAGAACAATTGAAATTAATCAAGTTACTCAGGCTATAGCTGAGTTTGAAAAAACTTTAGTAACTCCCAACTCACGTTTTGACCAGTGGTTGTTAGGCAACCAGTCTGCGTTATCTAAAAAAGAACTGCAAGGATATCAGTTGTTTAAAGAGAGTGGCTGTGTGACTTGTCATAATGGTCCCGCCGTTGGAGGAAGTTCTTTTCAAAAAATGGGGCTAATAAAGCCCTATATAACTGATAATCCAGCTGTCGGAAGAAGTGCAGTAACGGGCAAGCAAGTGGATAAGTATGTTTTTAAGGTGCCTACTTTGCGTAATGTTGAATTGACTTATCCTTATTTTCACGACGGTAATGTCGATACGCTTGAGCAAGCGGTTGATATTATGGGAGAAATACAGCTTGGAAGAAAGTTTACTGGTGATGAGAATAGTAAAATCGTCGCTTTTTTGAAAACATTGACTGGCGAGCAACCTTTATTTTCAATGCCGATATTACCACCTTCAACGAATAAGACGCCCCGCCCACAACCATTTAATTAGCTATTGAATATTCTTAGCTGGCAACCTCAGATTATGGTTGCTGGCTGAAAGTAGATGGCCTTTGTTGGAGCTATTGTTGCTGGGAGTATGCCTAACCTATTGGTTATTATAAAGTAAGATGAGTTACATCTGGCCTTTTTACTTAGCTGTAAACTTTGTCAAAATACTGATTTTTTGAGTAATAAGGAAACGATAATTTTGGCTAACACAAGTCACCCAATTGGGCTTGTAAAATAGCAATACAAGTTAGTCCGGCTGTTTCTGTTCTTAAAATTCTTGGCCCTAGCCTAATGGCTTGTGAGTTAAGTGTATTAACATGTTGAATATCGGAGTTTGAGAAACCGCCTTCTGGGCCTATGAGTAAGCCAATTTCATGATATTTGGTTTGTTGACTGCCAATACTGTTTAATGATTGAGTCGCTGTTGGTTCAAGATATATCAGCTTTGTGTTTTCTGTTGGGCTCAGCTGCTTTAGGTGAATGGCTTGATTGACTTTAGGTATTTCGCCTCGTCCTGATTGTTCGCATGCGCTAATCGCAATGTTCTGCCAATGCTGTTGTTTTTTGAGTAACCTTTTACCATCGAGTTTAACGTTGCATCTTTCTGTGAAAACGGGCGTAATTTCTTTGACTCCAAGCTCAACAGATTTTTGAATGATTAAGTCCATTTTTTCGCCACGTGCTAATGCTTGATATAGGTGTAATTTTAGTGGTGACTCATTCGCTAGCGCGACCTGTTGTTCTATTTCTACAATGCATTGCTTATTTTCAATTGTCTTAATAGAGGCTATGTAGTCGAAGCCATCTCCATTAAATAAATTGAGTCTTGCACCTACTTTATACCGTAATACCTGTACACAATGATGACTTGCTTCTTTAGGTAGCAAATAGGTTTGGTGGAGAGTAAGTTGATCAGGTGTGTAGAATCGATGGTATCGCATATTAATAACTGAAGACGAGGTAAGTACTTACCTCGTCTTGATAGCCTTGATTAGTAACGATAATGCTCAGGCTTATAAGGGCCTTCTACTTTAACATTGATATAATCAGCTTGTTCTTGAGTTAATACTGTTAATTTGGCGCCAATTTTTTCTAAATGTAGACGGGCAACTTTTTCATCTAAATGCTTAGGAAGAATATAAACTTCATTTTTATACTCATCACCATTTGACCAAAGTTCTATTTGTGCCAGAGTTTGGTTGGTAAAAGAGTTAGACATAACAAAGCTTGGGTGGCCTGTGGCACAACCGAGGTTAACCAGTCGCCCTTCGGCAAGCATGATGATACGCTTGCCATCAGGAAAGATAATGTGATCTACTTGTGGTTTAATATTTTCCCATTCATATTCTTTCAAAGAAGCAACTTGAATTTCATTGTCGAAGTGTCCAATGTTGCAAACAATTGCTTGGTCTTTCATCGCAATCATATGCTCATGTCGGATGATGTCGAAATTACCGGTAGTTGTCACAAAAATATCTGCCTGGTCAACAATGTCTTCAACAGTGACCACCCTAAAGCCTTCCATTGCTGCTTGCAGGGCACAGATGGGGTCAATTTCTGTGATATAGACTGTCGCACCTTGGCCACGCAATGATTGGGCGCAACCTTTACCAACATCTCCGTATCCGCATACCACAGCTATTTTTCCGGCAATCATAACGTCAGTCGCACGTTTGATTCCATCGAGTAGTGATTCACGACAACCGTATAAGTTATCAAATTTAGATTTAGTCACTGAGTCATTAACATTGATTGCTGGAAAAGGAAGCGCACCCTCTGCAGCCATTTGATTCAGCCGCATAACACCTGTAGTCGTTTCTTCAGTTACACCCTGTATATTGGTTGAAAGTCTGCTATAAAGCTCAGGATCTTTGCTTAATTGAGCTTTGATTGATGCATAGAGAAAAGTTTCCTCTTCACTGGTTGGATTTTCTAGAACACTTGCATCTTTGGCTGCTTTTTCGCCTAAAATAACAGCTAAGGTGGCATCTCCACCATCATCTAGAATCATGTTTGCTGTTTCGCCATTTCCCCAATCAAGAATGTTATGCGTGAATTGCCAGTATTCTTCCAAGGTTTCGCCCTTGTAAGCAAATACCGGGATACCTTTTGCTGCTATTGCGGCAGCGGCATGATCTTGAGTAGAGTAGATATTACACGAAGCCCATCGGACTTGAGCTCCCAACTCTATCAAGGTTTCGATGAGAACTGCTGTTTGAATGGTCATATGTAGTGAGCCAGCAATACGGGCACCTTTTAAAGGTTTTTTATCTCCGAATTCTCGACGCATAGCCATTAAACCTGGCATTTCAGTTTCAGCGATGGCGATCTCTTTTCGTCCCCAATCAGCTAAAGATAGATCTTTGACGTAAAAGTCATTATTACTAGACATTGATTCTCTCCAGTTAATTAGAGCGCCCTTAATTTGGTTTATACTAATCTCATCGAGCGTGACAAAATAGCATGATGATTAGCTAATTTGCTGCAGCGCCCCTCAATGATTTAGTTAAAGGCTTACTTATAATAAGCCTTTTGAAAGCTGAAGTTTATATTATAGGTTAGCATCGGCTCTTAAAGCGTCTGCTTTATCTGTTTTTTCCCAAGAGAAATCTGCATCTTCTCTACCAAAATGTCCATATGCTGCAGTTTTACGATAAATAGGGCGGATCAGATCAAGCATTTGTATGATGCCATAGGGGGTAAGATCGAAGTGTTTTTTAACTAAGTCGGCTAATTGTGCTTCCCCAATTTTGGCTGTGCCAAAGGTATTAAGGCTAATACTGGTTGGTTCGGCAACCCCAATTGCATAAGAAACCTGAATTTCACAACGATCCGCCAAGCCCGCAGCAACAATATTTTTCGCAACATAACGACCTGCATAAGCGGCAGAACGATCAACTTTTGATGGATCTTTACCTGAGAAAGCACCACCACCATGGTGTGCTGAGCCACCATAAGTATCAACAATAATTTTTCTTCCTGTTAAGCCGCAATCGCCAACTGGCCCACCAATTACAAAATTACCTGTTGGGTTGATATGGAATCGGGTATCTGCATGAATAAGTTCTGCTGGAAGTATTGGTTTGATGATTAATTCACGTACGGCTTCTTGAATATCATTTTGACTAACATCAGGGTTATGCTGGGTTGAAAGTACAACTGCGTCAATCGCTACTGGCTTGCCATTTTCATAACGGAGAGTCACTTGGCTTTTTGCATCGGGTCTTAACCAAGATAAAGTACCATTCTTGCGAACTTGCGCTTGGCGCTCTACTAATTGGTGAGACCAAGTAATTGCCGCTGGCATAAGAACATCTGTTTCATTCGTTGCATAACCAAACATTAACCCTTGATCTCCAGCACCTTGTTCTTCTCTACTGGTTCTATCAACACCTTGGTTAATATCGGGTGATTGTTTACCAATTGCATTGATTACTGCGCAAGTTTGACCATCAAACCCCATCTCTGAACTCGTATAACCAATATCACAAATGGTAGAACGTACAATGTCTTCTAAGTCAACCCAGGCGCTAGTTGTTACTTCACCTGCAACAATTGCCATACCCGTTTTAACCATCGTTTCAACGGCTACACGGGCGTTATTGTCTTGTTTTATAATTTCGTCTAATACCGCATCAGATATTTGATCGGCAATTTTATCGGGGTGACCTTCTGATACTGACTCAGAAGTAAACAGGGAATACTCAGCCATTAGTGAAAAACCTCATATAACGACTAATCCAATTGCTCATAGTAGTCGATTAGTCTATAGATTATGTAGTGGTATTTTTATGCGACTCAATGCATTTAACCACCGCTAAATAATGCGCAATTGTACAGTTAAAAGCTTACTTTTACACCTTTTTTAGGTTAAATAATTTTTACTTTTTCCAGGTCAGGGAATATCTCATTTTTATAACGCCTGCGTATTGAGATGATTACTCATTTGTTAATCAGTGTATAACACATAATTTAATCTATACTTAAAAGAATTTTGAATATATTTCAAAGGCTTGATAGGATGGAAAGGCTATTATTTGTAGAGGACAGTGCATTGGTTTTAAAAGTTATGCGCCGTCTGGTAAGTGAAGCTAGTGAATTTGAGGCTGACTTTGCCGAAACTTATGCGCAAGCAGAGGCTCTTATTCAGCAAAATGGTCAACAATATTTTTCTGCCGTAGTTGATTTAAATTTACCAGATGCGCCAAAAGGTGAAATCGTGGATTTAACTCTTAAATCTAAAGTTCCAACGCTTGTTTTGACCGCTACTTTCGATGAAAAAAAACGGGACTCGTTATTTCAAAAAGGAATAGTTGATTATGTGGTTAAAGAAAATCGGTATTCTTATGGTTATGCCATGAAGTTGATTAAGAGATTGCAGCGTAATCACACAATTAAAGTTTTAGTGGTTGATGACTCGCTAGTTGCGCGCAAACAATCAGCTAATTTATTAAAAAAATATCAGTTTCAAGTGGTAGAAAGTGACGGAGCTAAAACGGCAATAAAAATGCTAATTGAGCAACCCGATATTAAGTTAGTGATTACTGATTATAATATGCCAGATATTGATGGGTTTGAACTCGTGAAGTTAATTCGTGGTAAATATGATAAACAAGATTTAACTATCATTGGCTTGTCTGGTGAAGGTAATGCATCTTTGTCAGCTAAGTTTATTAAAAATGGAGCGAATGATTTTTTACGTAAGCCCTTTAATCAAGAAGAGTTTTATTGCCGAGTCATGCATAATATTGAGTCTTTAGAAGCAATTGAAATTATTAAAGACTCAGCTAATAGAGATTATTTAACTCATCTTTATAACCGACAATATTTTTATCATATTACTAATCGACAAATAAAATACTGTCAAGAAGAAGCTATTGAGTACTCGCTTGCAGTAATTGAAATTGATGACTTTAAAGAGTTTAATAATATACATAGTGAATATGGTGATTCTGTATTAATTCAATTTGCCAAACAGCTCGATAAGAAGTTTGGAAAGTTTATTACAGCAAGATTAAATAGTAGCCAGCTAGTGGCATTTGTTTGGGGAATGTCTTTGGATGACTGTGAGAATCAAATGAATGAATTTCGAGCTCAAATTAAAAAGCTATCAATTGAAACTGATACAGGGGAAAAACATTTAACCGTTAGTGTTGGTTTAAGCCACTCATCTCAAATGAGTTTACGACGAATGCTTGAAGCTTGCGGTGAGCTTATTAGGCGAGCACAAAATGCGGGCAAAGATTTAGTGCTTTACGATTAAGACGTTATTTTTTATTTAAAAATTTCTGGGGCAACAAAATAATAAGCATGACTGCTGAGTAAACGATTAGTAGTAATGCTGAAATAAAATCATGTTCATAGTCTCTAAAAGCGATGAATGCTAACCTGCAATTATAAATTAAGCTCACGATACTTAGACAGGCGAGTATTTTTTGCATTTTGCTGCTTCTTAATGATAGATAATTAAAAAAGAAGAAGAGGGTGATTGTGCCGTAGATAATATAACCTTCAAATGATAAAGGTTGACTAAAACCTGAACCTGATTCATAGGCATTAAAAATGATTAATACCGCGCCAAATAGTCCAATCCATAAACTTCTTAGTAAGTAGTGATAGTCAGATAACTTGCTGGAAAAATCTGAGTAAATTAAGCGATAATTGCGCATACTTATTTCTCCCGAGGCTTTTAGATAACCCCCCCTTTAATCCCAAAAATTATACCAGTGAATAACAACACTTTTGAAAATAGCATATATTTAAAAGTAATATGATGTAAGTCGGGATTAGAAATGGGGCTCATTTATTACTTTAATGGCAATATTACCTGCTTTTTTATGTGAAGTGAGCCCCAACTTCTGATTCATTATTAGATACAATGAGCTACTTAAGATGAGTTTAATTTTTAATGGCCTTTTTGACTATAATAATCATAATTATATAAGGATATCCTAATGAAGAAGAATGCGCTAATCGTCGACGATTCTCGATTGGCTTGTAAAGTGATGGCCAATATGTTGGAAACTATTGGTATAAAGAGTTTTGCTGTTTACTCAGCAGAAGAAGCTCTGGAGTATCTACAACATAACCAGCCTGATATTATTTTTCTTGATCATACAATGCCTGGTATGGATGGATTAGAAACCATTAAAGTCATTAAAAGTAACCCTTTGACTGCAACTGTTCCTGTCATGATGTATACCGCTAAACAAGGTGATGTATATGTTGGCCAAGCAAGAGCCTTGGGGGCTGTGGACGTTTTACCCAAAGGTTTAGAAAAAGATTATCTTTTTAAAGCTTTAGAAAAATTAGGATTGGTTGAGTTTGAACAGAAAGAGCCTTCTGTACAAGAAGCCGTTGAAAAAACAGAAAAGGTTGTAGAAGTTCCTGTCAAAAAAGTAGAGTATGTCCAAGAAAAGCCCGGTTGGCAGTCATTTTGGCAACAAAAAGCAGAGCCTTATTTAAACCGCCAAAAATCTCAGCATATAGAAGAATTTCAACGATATACTAATTTACAAACCCGCAAATTAACCCGAGAGTTTCATCAGACTTTAGAACACTTTGAGCATGCAATGGTTCATAGAATGGAATCACATGATGAGTTTGTTGAAGCTCGTGAAGAACTGTCTAAGAGCTTTTATAAAAAAGTATCAATTGGAGTTGGGGCAATTAGTTTGTTTCTATTATTTGGTATTTTTTGGCAGTTATGGCAAGTCAATCAGCAAAATACGATTTTGTTGGAGTTCCAAAAAGAAAGTTATGCTTGGCGTGAAAATATAGAAGATCAATTCTTGTTACTTAATGACCGTTTTTCTTCGCTTGAAAGCGCACCTAAAATCAGTAGCCAGCAATCAAATGGTGCTATGGGTTTTAATAATGTGGCCCTGCTAGATGAAAATGGGACAGTTATTTCAGATTTACTTCCTATGGACTTAGAAAAAGGGTTGTTCACAGGTAAGACTGATGCAGGCTACAAGTTTGTGGTTAATTCTCAAGGTGAATTAGGATGGCCATTAGAAAAGCGTTACTACTTAACTGAAACCTGCGAGGGAGATGCCTTCGTTAATTCACCAAGCGGCACTATTTTGAAAGAAGCAAATGGTACACTTTGGTATGTTGATAAACTATCTCCAACGATGTTAATGACGGTTAACTCTCAGCGGACTGAAACTGATGAGTGTGTCCCATTAAAAGGTGAAGTGTTGAATTTAAATCGTTTGTTGGCTAATCAATCTTTAGAGACTGGTATCGATGGGCTGCAAACTACGGAAATCTTTTTTAGTCGTTAGCTAGCTCTTTTTCTAATCGGATTGTTATAGAGACAAGGAAAGTCTCTATGTTAGATACAAATTGTGCTGATTTTGATATCCTTAACCCCTACTCTATACTTAATTTTCAAACTTTTCTCTGATGAAATTCTCAAAACCTCTTGAACCAGTCGTATTAATTAAACGATATAAACGGTTTCTTGCCGATGTTATTCACCCTAAAGTGGGAGAAATGACTGTTCATTGTCCCAATACGGGCTCTATGAAAAATTGCTGGCAACAAGGCTGGAAAGCTTGGGTGTTGGATAGTGAAAATGTAAAACGTAAATACCAGTATACTTGGGTATTATCAGAAAACTTAGCTGGTGAATTGATAGGAGTTAACACTCATTTTGCTAATGAAATAGTTTACGAAGCAATTACCCATGGAAAAATTACTAGTTTAAGTGGTTACAGTGAAATAAAAAAAGAAGTCAAATATGGTGAGGAAAATAGCCGAATCGATATATGGCTGAAAGATCAAAATGATCGTCACACATTTATTGAAGTGAAAAGTGTGACGCTTAAGGAGGACAAGGGGAGGGGGGTTTTTCCGGATGCCGTGACAACACGTGGTCAGAAACATTTAAGAGAATTGATGAGCTGTGTTGAGCAAGGAGGAAGAGCCGTGTTATTTTTTCTCGTTCAGCATACTGGAATTAAGCAAGTTTCTGTTGCCGAGCATATTGATCCCGATTACTCAGGTTTGTTAAAAAAAGCGATTAATTGTGGGGTTGAAGTGATGGTTTATAATACCAAGATATCTTCAGTCGATATTCAATTACATAAAAAGCTACCTTTTCAACCATTTTAATTTCAGCGTTTTATTTTGTGCTTTCTTATTTATTTCGCTACACAGGCTTCAGCGATAAAGTCAGGGCGCTTGAGTTTATTAGACATTAAATAGAGGCCAATCACTACAACTGTTAGAAAGCTGGTTAATTGGTAAAGAGCGGCTCCACTATATTGATCAATCATTATACCGCCAATAACTGGAGCGCTGGCAAACCCTAAAGAGTAAAATGAAGTGGCGCCAAAGTAGCTTCCTCTTAAGTGGGCTGGTGCTAACCTGTCTATCTGAATGTTCATGGTTGGAAATAGTATGGCTTCTCCCAGACTTAAAATAAACATGGCAAAAATCCATATCCAATATCCATCAGTCGGGCTATAAATAAAGATGACTTGAGCAATGAGAAGCAGTAATAAACCGACATAAATTCGTTGATTGATAGACATTTTTATCATCATTTTCAATAATGGAAATTGAAAAATAACAATTGTCATAGAGTTTGTGAAAACCATCGCGGTGATTAATTTTAGTAACTCAGCGGCTTCTGCTTGTGTTAAATATTGAATGAGAGAAGATTCTGAATGAGCATAAACAAACATGACAAGTATGTTAGCGAGAATTAAAACTAAAAATAAATGATCTTGAAGTAATACACCGATAGTTTGTCTAAAGTTTTTTTCACTAAGCTTTTGCCGTTTAAGTAAGTGTACATTTCTGTTAAATCCCCAGTACATGCCTATAGTTAGCAGAAAATAAGCAACGGCCGTTATCGTGAAAGTTTCTTGCTGGGCTGTTAGCCCAAGCCAAATGCCAATTAAAGGGCCAATAGCTGCGCCTGCATTTGTCATAAAATAGCTAATTTGTAGTGCTAGTTCGCGATCCATGGGAGCTGGTAGTAAATCACCTATAAGCGCTTTACTACTTGGATCCCATAAAGCTCGACTCAAAGAACTGAGGGTGATTGCAGCGACATATATCCATAAACTGTTTGCGACAGCCATAGCTAAAAAAGCGACTAGACCAAAGCTACCTCCCACTAGCATAATTGTTCTTCTACCAAATCGATCTGAGAGGTTACCCACATAAACACCTATTAATGAGGAGCCTATCGCTGAGCTACTTAAGATCAACCCAATTTCTGTTGCACCTAAATTAAACTGTTGGTACAAAATGACAGAGAGAAAAGGCCATACCATGAAATAACTACCACGGGTAAAGAAAGTCCCTATTAAATAGAGCCAGATAAGACTAGGGAAATGCTTAATACGAGTTATCAATTTATTCTTCTTCATTGGTATTACACTTGATTGCTATTTGAGTTACAAGTTAGCGCTTTTAATATATAAAGTAAATACTTTATATTATATGGGGTAAATAGCTTATAGCTATTAAGAAGATGAAAGTGAATTAAAACTCACTAGAAAAAGTGAAAAGGGTATATAAATAGATTTACTCAATGCGCTGCTGCTTAGGTTTGTGAATAAGCTCAGAGCTAGGAAGGATATCAAAATTAGTCGCAATATTGGCTTTCCTATATTGCGACTAACTTATTGAATTACATTATAATTTGTCTAACTTATTATTAACCCCAGGCAAGCTGTAATCCATAATCATTATGTATTTGCTTTTCTATTTCTATGATTTCTAAAAAAATATTGAGATCAAACAGTGCACTAGACTCTGTCGAAAATGGTCCATGCAAATCACCCTCTCGTGTTTTGTAGAAAAAGCCACTATCGTTAACAACGAATCGATCAGAGCGTTTATAGAGTGTGGATGGTTGAAGTTCTTCGGTTCGAATATTATACATGGGTATTCAACTCCTTTTGGTTACTCGTCTGACTATTACTATAAAACAGCAACTGGCGTTTGGCTTTAAGAGAAAACGCTTACTCGTGTGAGCCATGTCTCAATTTTTATTGGGTCATTGTTCAATCTCAAAAAGTGAAGACTATCGACTTGTATCTATTTTATAATTTGGTGACTTTATTGGTTAGTTATTAAGATAGTATTAATTCAAACATAGCGAGTTTAACTTTAGCCAGTTGACTGACTCTTGTGCGACTTTATCTGGATTTTCCAAGTGCAAATAATGACCCCCTTGTATTATTATTTTTGTAACATCAGATATTGTATGCATACGTTTATTCATTTGATTTCGAGTAATCATTTGGTCATTACTGAACATCCCTTTATCGCCTTCAATATATAAAAGTGGACAACTAATCTCTGCTAAAAACTGCATAACTTGTTGTTCGTTTAAATCGTACAGCATTGGTAGTTTTACTCTTTTATCTGTAGACCAAACGATTTGTTGTTGCTCGTTAGATAAAGTCCCTCTTTTAACAATATTTTTCATTAAGTGGTTAGGTAAATGACTCGCTTTGGCTCTAGTGCTAATCGCATGTTCCAAATTCATAAATGTATTTTTACGTTTAACTTTATTTCTTTCAACAATACTCATCTTGATATTGTTAAGCATTTTTTCCGGTGAATATACTAATGGGCCTAAAGCTTCAATGCTTATCACATGAGAGACCAATTCAGGGAAAATACTCGCAAAGAGTGCGCAATAGGCACCACCCATTGAATGACCTAGTAAAATAACATGACTTAAGTTTAATTTTTGTATGGCAACATAAATGGTGTCAATAATATCAAGATAATTGAAATAGCCACCTGCGCCTAAATGTTCTGATTTACCATGACCTGGTAAGTCAATAGCAATAAAACGATAGTCAGGCATTAGTGGCCATAAAGTAAAAAATGTAGCGGCATTGTCCAGCCTACCATGAATGGCTAAAATTGTTTGATCACTTTTTTTCTTACCTGAATCGACAATACTACATTTAACACCATGTATATCTATTTTATATTCATTCATCTTTCTATTTATTTATATCTAGTTTGTTTTTATAAAATAAGTTTCTGATTATTTATGTTGAGAACACCACTGCACTGTTATTGCCTCCAAAGCCATAGGCACAAACCAAAATATTATTTATCTCTCCTGCTATAAACTGATTGGTTGAAATGTTGTTTGAGAAATCACACCTTGGATCAATGGACTGATAGTTAGCGGTTGTAGGAATCATTTGTGTTTCTAATATTTTTGCCGCAATAACTGAGGCAAAAGCAGGAGAACCTCCTCCAATATGACCGGTGTGAGATTTTGTTGCACATAATTTTATTTTTTCTAAATGATTACCAAAAACACGTTTTAACATTGCGCCCTCAACCATATCGTTGAGTGGTGTGCCGGTTGCATGGGGGAGTATGGCATCTATTTGAGATGGAGATAGTTGACTATTTCTTAAAGCGTCGCAAACCGCTTTTTCAATCAGTTCTCCCTTTATTCTCGGACGAGTAACATGAAAAGCATCGCAACTTAAACCATGCCCCAGTATTTTTCCATATTTTTTGACACCTCCTCTTTGTTTAAAATGAGAATCGCTTTCTAATAATAAAAAACTTAATCCTTGACCAAACACTGTTCCACCACGTTCTTTATCAAAGGGCCTACAGCACTTTTCATCAAGTGCGCCCATTCGGTTGAAGGCTCCGCGAACTACTCGTCCACCAATTTCAATGCCTCCAACGAGCATGATTTCTTGTTCGCCAGATTGAATCATCTTTATTGCTTCACATATAGCAAATAAACCGGCGGCACAAGCGTTGCTAACACAAATGTTAGGTCCAGTTAGGCCATAATAATTGGCTATGTCTAAACCTGCGTCAAAATGAAAATGCTGTTGGCTTTGGATTATTCGTGAATCTCTATTGGCATCTTCAATGGTTAAAATATTACCCATAGCCGTGCCAATAACTGTACCTGCTTTTGTGTAGTCTTTACTAACAATACCTGCATCTGCAAATAAATCTTTAACACCATATAATGCGTAATTAGATAGCTCACCAAATGACGGCTCTATAACAGGTAACTTATCTAAGTTTTTTAATTTGTAAGCTTGTTTATTAAGTTTGTCATCGGGGCCATTGTATAAGAATATATCTGGTAGACTTTCTTGTTGTTGTAATAATGGCCATGTGTCGTCAATATGATGACCGTAACTACTTATCGAACTGATACCCGTTATTAAAACATTTTTCATTTTTATCAACTATGATATGTAAAGATTAATTGTTATTATTTAGCGGTTATTGATTTTTGCCTAGTAAAGTAATACTTAATAAAAGCTATATCATTTTCTCCTGTCTCATCCATGAAATACATTCTGTCATACTTTTGGTTAATGGTATGATTTTATAGTCGAGTTCTTTTATTGCTTTTTCTGATGAACAGGTTAAATTTGCAACGAGCATTTGTGCGATTTCTGGACTAATGTCTGGACGTTTATTCGTAATATAAGAAGCCCATAAAGAAAGGTAACCTAAAATTTGATAAATCACACTAGGAACTATTTTTTGAGGGACGTTAACCTGAAGTAATTTTCCTGCTAATTGAAAAAAACTGGCGAAACTATGATTTTCTCCACCTAATATATAGTTTTGGCCAGAACGACCTTTATGGAATGCTGATATATGTGCTCTAGCAACTTCATCGGCATCACAAAAAGTGGTTTCTCCAGAAGGAACTCCAGGTAGTTTTCCTTGCATTGTCATTTTTATAGATTTTGACCAGTTGTTGGGATCGTGTGAGCCAAATACATTTGCAGGGTTTAAGATCACAGCATCAATTTGTTTTTCTTTTACCAGTGTCTTAATATAATCTTCAGCAGCTTTTTTACTCAAGCCATAATTAAACCCAATTGCTTCAACATTACCAGGGTGGCTCTCATTGAAGTTAGGGGTGGGAATGCCCCAAGCTGCAATTGAAGAAGTATATATTAAACGAGAAATATTTTTTTCTTTTACTAATTGAATAATATTTTTAGTACCCTCAACATTTACTTTCCATTGCTGTTTGTTTACTTTGCTCCAAAAACCTGTCAGAGACGCCAAATGAAAACAGGCATCTAAATCATTAGGCAAGTCAGCCTTAAACTGTTCCGTATCAAGGATGTCGCCATAAACAAGTTTTACATCAAATTTGGTTAAATAAGTATTTGCTGAATTTTTTCGGGCAAGTGCATAGACTTCCCAGCCTTGTTTTAATAAGTTGTTTATTAAATGATATCCAACTATACCGCTTCCTCCAGTTACAAATGCTTTCATAATGAATTGCCTTTTTCTGCGATCAAAATAGATAAACTATCAACGCCAAATGGTTTTAGTGGAGATAATGATTGGACATTTTGATAGGAAGATTTTTCTAGTAGTGTTATCCATTGTTGTTCTGATAGTAATGGATAATTACCTCTTTCATTATAGTCTTCAAAGCTCCACCAACCTTCTGTAGGACCAAATACTATATCAACCCATATGTCAGGCTTGACCATCTCTAATAAAATTAAAATACCATTGTTACTAAGAAATTGACGGAGGTAATCTAATGTCGATGATAGATTCTTTGCGACATGAATAACATTGCAGCAGACGATAACATCATGTTGGTTATTATTTAACTTTTCATCAGTTGATACTTTGTTAATATCAAGGATGGCATAATTTAATGATGGGTAATCTTTAAATTTTCTTTTGGCTCTGACTAAAAAAGCTTTTGATATATCTGTGAATGTGTAGTTAATATCATTTTTTAACTCAGGTAATATGAATTCGGTTGTCCCTCCGGCTCCAGCGCCAACTTCTAAAATATCACGATTATTTTTTGAAAGCTCTTTGATGAGATTCGCAACAGCTTGGTTATAAGTTTTGGCAATTGTACTGTTGCGATAAAAAACTTCAACAGCGGAAATGTCACCATCTTCAAATAAAACACTAATAAAACTTTGTTTACCTTCTAATACGAAAGGTAAATTAAATCCACAGCGTTGTATGACATTGATTTCTTGTTGGTTATTTGGGAAATCACTAATACAGGTGTGGCAGAGACTTTCTATTTCCTTGTCTTCAGGAGGATGTTCTAAAAATAAATAGTCTTTATCTGCTCGAATTAAACCTTTTGATGACAAAAGGTTAAGGTAATGATGAACAAGTTTTGTATAGCTTTCAATAAAGTTAAGATCTTTAATGAAAAAATGTTCACTTTTACTCTTTGTATGAATTAAATAAATTGCTCTATGAATAAATACCAATGCCAATTTATCTAGTTGTTTTCTTAATTCAACCTCTTGCTGAATAGCTGGTTGGTAATCATCAAGATTATTAATAAGTTGGTTAGCTGCTAAATTAATCATTGCATTTTTCCTGAACCGAATTAGTTTGAAGAAAAGATGTATTGCCATGAATGCCTATAGAAACAATCAGTGTAGAATGGTTTTTGGCTATTTGATTGGCTAAATTAAGCAATGGTAGTGCTGTAAGAAACGAATAGTCAAAAAGCTTATTTTCATTAAAAACAATATTAGAGAAATATTTATTTAATACTGTTTTAATGTTACTTATACGCCTTTCCATTATATCATCAACAGCTAATGGCAAGCATACATGTAGTTCTTTATCATGAATGTCGAGTTTGCTGATGATTCTATCGAGTACTTCTTGAGTTTCTATGTCTGTTAATTTGTTGGGCAAAAAACATTGTTGAGCACCTGATATTGTTGCTAAAACGTTTTTACCTCTGTCTTTTATATTGCTATATTTTTCCAATAAAAAGTAACTGGCTCCGCCATGAGGATATTTTATTAATTCTGCTGCTAAAATATCTTCAGGCATATCATCTTCTATTGACCCTGCTAAAACACATTTAGCACATTCCGTTTTTATCGCTTCTACTGAACGAATCAAAGACTCAATACCAGCGGTAAATGGTGTGGTATTAGTAATGTTAAATGCTTTAAAGTTATTTCTAATAGAAATCAAACTTGACGGAATATTAATTGAAAAGTTGGCACACTCAGCCGGTTCTAAAAAATCAGAGCCAAGCGTTAAAATGGTATGATCCATTTGTTTATGAGTTGAATATAAAGCAAAGTTGGTACCGGTAAATACTCCGATATCTGTTTCATCATAGTATTGGTTAAAATCATCTTTGTCTAAGATTGCCTTTATAGTGGCAAGTGCGTATTTAGTTCCCTTGGTAAGGTACTTATGACCTCGGGGCCCCAGATGTTCATCAACATTAAACCAGTCTTGGTTCGCTACTATATTTTGAGAGTCACTTTCGATTGCTTCGAAAGATCGGCAAACTGAATTTAGTACTGCAATTTGGCTAATGGCTATTTCACTCTTTTCCATTTAATTATTGATACCTTTTAATGAGCATTGAATAATTATTACCACCAAAACCATAAGCATTAATTAATACATTATTGATTGTACTTTTTGTTGGAGAATTAAAGTTTAAATTAACATCATGCTCCAATTGTTTGGTATTGGCTATTTGAGGAACTTTTTGAGTATTAAGTATTAAAGCTGCTGCAACAGCACTCACTGCAGCAGAAGAACCTCCAGAGTGACCAGTGTGTGATTTTATTGCGGTAATTGGTATCTCTGCTAGCTGTGAATCAAAAACTTTTTTTAATACTGAATATTCGACTTGATCATTGAGTTTAGTTCCAGTGGCGTGAGGTAATATACAACTCACTTCAGGAGGTGATATTTGTGCATCATTGAGTGCTGCAATGAGAGCCTTTTCTTGCATATTCCCATTGGTTTCTGGCGCTGTAACATGATAACTGTCACAACTCCAACCTAACCCGGCTAAAGAGCCATAAGCGGTGTTGCCGCTCCGTGATAGGAAATGTTCTTCAGACTCAATTAATAAAAAACCGCAAGCTTGGCCAAAAACGGTTCCTGAGCGATGGATAGAAAATGGTTGGCAGCAGTCATCTAAAGCTCTCATTGAGTTAAAACATCCTTGAACAACTCGCCCGCCAAGGTCAATGCCGCCAGTGACAACAATATCAGATTGACCTGAGCGAATATTTTGCAATGCTAATGAAATTGCATAGCCTGAGGCAGCACAACCAGATGCATTATTAATACACTCACCAACAAAATTAAAATGATTAGCGATATCACATACGACGTCAAAATTGAATTGATCTCTGGGATGAATATTCTTGTTATCATGAAATGCTTGTTCAATATGGTTGATATTACCCATTCCACTTCCTAAAATAACATCAACCTTATTTTCTTTAAATGGATCAAGTTTTGCTTTTTTAAATAATTCAGTGATTAAAGTAATTGATAGAGCACTTGCATCTTTATAATTATGGTAAGGTAAATCTTGCAAATGTTTGCTAAGCGAGTAAGCTTGTTGATGTTCCATTAGGTTTTCATCACAAAAGACATGTCGTTGTGGTAAGCAAACCTCATTGTTCATTGCAGACCAAAACGCATCAACACCAATACCATGATGAGTTGCTATTTCTATTGAGGTAATAACTGCTGTTCGACTCACATTAAACCTCTTATAATCCAATGCCGCCATCAACAGGTATAACCGCTTTATTGATGTACTTTGATTTCTCTGATGCTAAAAAAACAACAAGATTAGAAACATCGGATGGATCTCCTAGTACACCTAGCGGAACATGTTTTAATATCCATTCTTTTTGTTTATCATTAATTTTTTCAAATAAACCGCAATCAATATAGCCCGGAGTAACGGTATTAACGCGAATACCAAAAGGTCCCATTTCTTTGGCTAATGACTGAGAAAAACCAATGACACCGGCTTTTGAAGCGGCATAATTAGTTATACCTAAACCGCCTTGTAATGCTACGCCCGATGAAATATTAATAATGGAGCCTTTTTGTTTCTTCATCATTTCAAAAGCAAAATTACGACATACATTGAAAGTACCTGAAAGGTTGATATCAAGTACTTTATGCCAATCTTCTTCTTTCATTGTTACGAGAGAAGAATCAGCACTAATTCCTGCATTATTAACCAATACATCAACAACGCCACATTTTTTTATAACATTATTAGCCATTTGTTTTACGGCAGAAAAATCGGATATATCACAGGGTTCATAATAAACATTTCGATCAAGTTTTTTGACTGTCTCTATGACCGATTCTACTGAGGCATCTTTTTGAGTAGACACAAAAGCTATATCATAGCCTGCTTGTGCTAATGCGATGGTTATGCTTTGACCGAGCCCTCTGGAGCCGCCTGTTACAAATGCTAACATATATTTAAACCACTATTTCTTGTGATAAGTGTTCTTTAACGATTAAGCTAAGTGCGCTTTTATCAATCTTTCCGTTACAGTTTTTAGGAAGCTCATGCATACTTAAAATAAACTTTGGTTGCATATAGCTTTCGATATTTTGAACTAGATAGCTTTCAATATCATTTGTTGTTGAGTGTTGATGAACAACGCATAAACAACAAGCAGTCAATTCTGTTTTATCAGAATAACTGACTATTGCTGCTTCGCTAACATCTGAAAATCGATTAAGTATTTTTTCTTCTATTAATTTAGGAACGACCCAACGACCATTGATTTTAAATAAATCATTACTTCTACCATGATAAATATAATTTTTTTCTTCTATTCTTAAAAAGTAGTCTTTTGTATTGTGCCAACCATTTTTTATTTCACTAGTATCAATACTGCCATTTTTCCAATAACCAAGGAATTGACTAGGACCTTTTATCCACATTTCTCCAATAGCATCATGTTTGTTATTTTTAATAGGAACACTTATGTTAATATCCATTTTATTGGTTTTAATGAGTTTTGCTTCGTATCCCGGAATCATTTGGTTGGCTGACACTGGTGCTTTGGGATTCATAATATTTGATAAATAGACATGTCCCATTTCTGTACAGCCTACACCATCATAAATATTTGAATTAAATATCCTATGCCATTGATTAAATATACTTTCTGGTAAAAAAGAACCTGCTGAAAAAAACGTTTTCACCGTCGGGAGCAGCTCAACAAATTTTTCTTTATCGTTTAATATCATATGATAAATTTTGGGACCAGCAAAAAAAATAGTTGGCTTATATTTTTCTAGGATATAGCGAATTCGTTCAGTCGAAGGCCATTGCTTATCCAATATTGCTACAGCACCATTATAAATGGTAAAAAATAACGAATTTCCTAATCCATAACCAAAAAACATTTTTGCTACTGAATAAATACGATCGCCAGGTTTAATGGATAAAGAATATTCTGAGAATAACTCACAGTTTGCTAACATTCCTGCATGATGATGAACTACGGCTTTGGGTAGTCCGGTGGTCCCTGATGTATATTGCCAAAATGCTGGAGATTGAGGGGTAACAGCTAAACAACTGCCATATGGGGCATCATCAATAATATTAAAATCTAATCTTGTCGTATTTTCTTGGTTGTTTACGCTATTGATAAAGCAAGATAAATTTTTAGGTAAAAAACTTTGGTTAAGTTTAAAAGAGTGATCGTCCAATATAACTGCAACACAACCCGAATCATTCAAAAAGTGTTTGAAATCTTTTGTTCTAGGGTTAAGTGCTACAGGAATAGCACCCATATAGATAAGACCTAAAAAAGCAACAAAAAAGAAAGATGAATCATCAAGTAGTAGTAAAACTCTTTCTTCGGGTTGAATACCGTTTTTTTTCATTATTCCAGCAAACCGATATACACGATTTTTTAATAAAGAAAATGTAAGGTGACAACCATCTTCTACAATAGCAATATCATCATCTGAAAATTTAGATTGTTGAAAAATATTTTCAACTAAGTTGTTACGAGTATGAGTCATATTTTACCAATGAGTTGTATTACGCAGTTTCAGATAACTTCTCATTGAGCAACTTATGTACGTTCGCAAGCGTTGTCATTTGTGACATAAACTCTTCATCTAGTTTAAGCCCATATTTTCTTTCGACTTTAACTATTAATTGGAGAGCCACTAAAGAGTCAACACCTAAGTCGTCTACAAAATGACTTGAATCCTTTATTTCATCAGGTTCCATATCAAAAATATCAGATAGCATTTCTTTCAAATCACTAATTTTTATTGCTTCACTCATAATATAATTCCTCTATTTTTCAAATGTTAATACCCAAAAATAACCTTTGCCAACATACTCTAGATTGATGTTTTTTGCTTCGCTGGGTATATCTGACATAGGAGGATCTATCTCTCCTTTTTCTATCGATGCAACAGGAGAAACAAAAATGTTAAAGACTAATTTAGGCCAAAACTTATCTCTTAACTCTGGCGAAAAACCTTCGTCATTAATAACAACTTTACCACCAGGTTTGATAACCCTTAGCATTTCTGCTAGTGCTTTTTTTCTGTAGTGAAAAGAGTTAATGCCACCTACATGCAATAAATAATCAAAACTATTATCTGGATAAGGTAAAAATGAACCATTACCATGAATAATGTTAACTTCACTTTCTAAATGAGAGTTTTTCTTTTTGCATTTTGAAAGCATCCCCATCGAAATATCAATGCCATCAATTTTAGCATTAGGAAACTTTTCTTTAATAAATGGTATGTTTGAACCTGTGCCAATAGAAACCTCTAATACGTTGACTTTAGATTTGTTGGGAGTAAAAAAGTTGATGATATCTTGACGTAATTCTTTTTCACTAAGTCTCATTGCAAAAAACCATGCTTTTATTTGAAACTCATAGTTGATGGATGCTAGGTCGTAAAGTTTTTGAATATATTTGTCTTGCTTTTTAAGTCTATCTTTTTTCACGAAACTTAAGATACCATTTTGCTTTTTAAATTCAAAACTTTCCTCACAGTTTTTAGAGCATGACATTAAAGAATTACTGTTTATTAATTTGTTTTGACAGTAGGGACAAATTAGTTCAGAAAATGACATAATAATTAATTCCTGTTTTTATATAAAAGGCTTCCCCAAGTAGAACCTGAGCCATAAGCGAGAAAAACGATATATTTGCCTTTTTTTAGTTTACCTAATGATGAAGCCATAGAAATTGCAACAGGAAGTGATGCTGAAGCCATATTGCCTAATTGGGAAAAGTTAATAAAGAATTGCTCTTTTTTTAAACTCATTTTTTCTGCAACAGATTCAAGAATTCTTAAGTTAGGCTGATGTGGAATAAACAGAGCAATATCCTCTACGTTAAGATTATTTCGTTGCAATAGTCTGCTGGTTGATTGATACATATTATTAACGGCATCTTGAAAAAGTTCTTTTCCTTTCATTCGAAAATAAATATTGCTATTGTCTTCTCCCAAACTAGCACTAAAAGATTCGGCCCAGGTTCCTGGCGACTTGGTATAAAGTAGTTCGTAGTTATCTCCGTCGGCACCTATGTCAATATCAACAATATAACCATCTTCTTTGTTTAAGTGTTTTGAATAAATAGCGGCTGCGGCCCCATCACCTAAAAGAACTGATAGGTTTCTGCCATCATTAGAACAATCGATCCGTTTTGAGAGCAGTTCAGAGCAAATAACTAAAATATTTTTATTGCTCCCTGTGTCAATAAGCGCTTTAGCTAGTTGGCTTGCATAAATAAAACCGCTGCATTGTGCTCTAATGTCAAAAGCTGGAATTTTTTCTAAACTTAATTTCCTTTGTATTAGACACGCCATTGCTGGGTCATAGTTATCAGGTGATAATGAATTAACGATTAAACAATCTATATCGTGTGGTGTTATATTGGCATCTTTTATTGCTCTTTGTGCTGCTATAACAGCCATATCACTACACGAAGTTTTTTTTTCGGCAAAGCGTCTTTCATGTAAACCGGTACGTTCAACAATAAATTCATTGCTGGTTTCCATAATGCTTGAAATGTAATGGTTATTCGCTATTTTTTCTGGTAAAAAGTGCGAAATACTTTTAAGTGTAACCATTATGCAGAAATCCTAATATTTCCTAGTTGCCACAAGCTAGACATAAATGACCACCCTGTACATGCACCGGCAAAAGAAACTATATCATTCTCCTTTACCGCTCCTTGTTTGAGGGCTGTATATAATGTGTAGGGGGTTGCTACTGAGCCTAAACAGCCAACTTCTTCGACTGTTCTCAAATAGCTGCCTTCTTTTAATTCAACGCCTTGAGCCCATGCACTGACTAAAGTGCTTGAAGGCTGGTGAAATACAAAATAATTAATATCTTCAAGTGTTAAACCAGCTTTACTAATTGCTGTATGTATCGCAGCAGGAACTGCTTGAGGTACAAATAGTTTCATCGTTTGATCCCCTGACTCAGCCATAGTGACATACATATCAAACTGTGGTTCTGTATGTTCCTTGTCAGGGTAAAAAGGTTCTCGCCATTTACAAAGTCCTAGGTCGTAGTAGGTTGAGTTAGTTCCCCAATGGGAACCAAGGAATTTAAATCCAGAATCTTCTTCTGTAACAACTGCTGCTGCGGCTCCATCGGAAAAAATAGTTGACCACTTGGTTGTAAAATCAGCCGTTGATGAAAGTCTTTCACTACTACATACTAATATTTTTTTAAATACGCCTTGGGCTATTAAACCTTGTGCTAACTGTAAATTCATTAAGAAGCTTAAACATTCTAACTCTGTATCCCAGCATATTGCTTTTGTTGCGCCAATACGATCTCTTATTCTATCTCCCATTCGAGGTAATATTTCTCTATGATTACCAATATTTTTATTATCATTAATAGCTGGGCAAGTATAATTTGATAAAATTAAATCTAAATCAGTCGCTTTTATTTCTGCTAACTCTAATGCTTCAAGTGCTGCTCGTTCAGCAAGAACAACTTCGTTCTCGCCTAATGATGGATCTATGTGAGGACGTTGTTTAACCCCCCAGAAACTATGCCAGCCAGGACTAATGTCTTTTACCTGTTTAAATTTTTCATCATTGTTGCTGTATGATATTTGAGGTAATTGACAAGCAAGACTTTTTATTGAAAATGGGTTCATATGTTTTTGCCAACAGTTAAAGATCTAAAACTCATTTCGAGCGTTGATAAATCGATTTCTCCAATAACAATTTCTTTACAATCATTACTATCTAATACTTGATTAAGTTTTTCTGGAATATTAAAAGTGCCATTTATCACATCATCGTTATTACCAAACCAGTTATCAAAAAAAACTTCGGTGGTTGATGGGATATTGTGCGTTTCAAAAAAAAGCTTTAAAGCCTCATTTTGTTTCTTTGTAATATATTCAATACCATTAATATCAATTGGGTAATTAAACTCTGTTCTAAATGGCTCATGAGCACTGGTTTTATTTTTAACCCTAATTTTTAATTTTGGAATATTGTCAAGCACATGATATTGTGCATTTGATATTGCATGTTGTTTGGACTCTGAAAGTAATAGTGCAGCAGCGCCATCTGAAATACGAAAATTTGAAATTTCACATGAAGAAATGCTATTGGCGGTACATTCAGAACGAACAATAATAACATTCTTAAATTGCATTTGTGATGCCAGAGTCCTTGCGGCATCAATACAAGCTCCCCATGAAGATGCGGTTAAATCTAATACCATCGCATTGATTGCATTTAGAGACTTATGAATTGGATAAGCTAGACGTGGACCAATAACTTCTGGACTACAAGCAACATGATCGATTGTTAGCGAAGTACTAACAATTAAATCAATTGAATCGGCTTTGAGGTTAGCCGATTCCAATAATTGTTCAATGGCTTTCTCGGCAAAGTTTATTGCCAGTTCATTTGAAGAGGCTACATAAACTCGATTATTAATACGAGAATTAAAATTACCAATTTCTTTTGTATTAGGCGGATAATATGAAGAGGTATTTGCTACTTTCAACATTAAAGTTCCACTTCCTTAGTTTGTTATTAATAAAAACACACCATTAATTAACTTGTATGGCAAAGCGATAATATACCACTTCTCTTTTATCTAGCATGTTATATATATCGCTACCTTTAAGTCCCGCAAACCCTTCAAAAACAGGTTGTTGATTTTTGGGAACATGTTGCTCTATTAATTGTTTTTTCCTTGGATGATCTTCACTTAAAGATTGAATGACTTTATTGGTAATGTCTTCTTTTTCAAGAACTTTAAAACCTGGGTATGTTTCAATTGATTCTTTAAAGTTGGTGATGTCTTTTTTGTGTCTTAAATCGGAAACTAAAAAATATCCCCCAGGTTTGAGAACTCTTGATACTTCACTAAAAAATGCATTAAGGTCGCCATAGCAATGACAACTTTCTACATTGATGACTGCATCAAAATGATTGTCGGGGTAAGGTATATTTTCAGCATCACCCAGTTGGTATTCTAGGTTTTGCAAATTATGATTTTTATTTGCGAATTCAATTTGATTTGAAGAAATATCTATAGCGCAAAATTTTTCAGGTTTTAGATAACCCGCCATAAAACGGGCACCACCGCCTCGTCCCGAGCCGACTTCTAGAACTCGTTTATTTTTAACATCTGCAATTTTGGCGACATAATGGTACATTTGAAGACAATACTTGTCTGGCATATCTTTTTCTTCGAGTGCAGGAAAGTCATAATCTTCAGGTAATGAAACGCCATAATTCATCATTGTCCAGAGGGAAACATCAATGTCTTTTGCTAATTTGTCGTACCAATAGCGCCAAAACTTTCTTCGAAACCAAGGCCAGTTATCGCACAGAAATCCAATTATTTTAATGAACATGTTTATTTTAGCTTGTAATGTTGTGAGTTAAATCGGTCACATAATTTACGATTGTTAATTATTATGAATTAATATTCATACGGTATAAAAAAATAATTGTATATATCGTATGGTTATATGTTCGTTGATGTTATAGAGTGAGTATTGAATAGTCAAGCAATTTATTATTACAGTTTTTTGATATTTTATTGAGTTGGTTTGACAAAACATTTGATACTCTTAAATAAGGTTAAAAGCTTTTTGTTTTGGGTGACTTAATGTTGTCTGAGCAATAATTACATCATGCGACTCATTTGTTTTGAGCGGATTAATTGAATTCAAAATCGAAACTTAACTATGGCGACACTTTTATTTTAAATATTTTTATTGGAAGTTTGAGCAGGTCATATCATGATTACTTTTTTAAGTTATTTATAATAATTTTGAATTAACATTCTTAAACGCACTAACATATAAAATATAATTAGAATATGACATCTTACCCACGCTATCGAGGGAAATTGTTGAAGCGTTTAATAATCTTGCTATAACAGGAATAAGTACGTCTATATAGTTGGTTAATAAAAAATAAAACGTAAGTGTATTGTTACAAAAACGTTAACGATTTAACAAAACTGTAATTATTAGCTGTTTTTGTTGTTTAAATCATTATGATGAATGGCAAAAATTATTTAATAATACTGCTGCTATTTATCTTTTATTTCTGTTTTTTTTGTTGAAAATTTATTTTATTTTGTGAGTTTTTATTCTGTTATATGTCTTGTTAATAATGCCTAAATAGGTCGTTAATATTACCGTTTGAATAAAGTTTTTTCTTTCATACTATAGAAATGCAACTTTCAATTTTTCTCGTTTTTGAAAGAGTTAATAATAATTATGAGCAAGGTGGTGTAATAGGTATGAAATTAAAAAACAAAATAATCGGATTGTTAGGTGCTGCATTATTCTCAAGTGCAGTTGTTAATGCTGAATCATTATTTAGTTGGGATAATCATAGTATAGTCTCAGAAAATGTTAAACAGTCATCTATCTCTGAGGTTGAGCGGCTAAAATCAAATGACCAAAGTATAAAAAACTCTTTTATTTATAATACTAACCCAGGTGCATTATCTGCTGATACGGATAAGTTAACTTTAAATTTGACGCCTGATATAGCAATAGAATTTAATAAATCTGAAGCAAGCGAAGGAGCGTCAGGAAGTTTAGTTTGGCAAGGTAATTCCTACGTTAAAGGTACAAATAACGGTTTAACTTCTGAAAGCGAATTGATAAGCAATAATGCTATTTTAGTTTTGCGTGAAGGAAGAGTGACAGGGACGGTTAGAGTCGATGGACGTTTATTCAAAATTCAACCTTTAGCCAGTGGACAGCACTTGGTCATTGAAGTTGATGAAAATAATATGCAACCGGATCATCCTCCTGGAGAGATGGAGCAAATGGAATCTGAGATTGACGCTGAGCCAGAAAACGGATCTGTAGAGTCAGAAATGAATCATGCAGAATCAGAAGTGGGATACGATGAATACGCATCGTTCGCTCCTGAAGCAGGTATAGGTCAATTAGCCGCTGCATCAACACCAGTGGTTCGTGTTTTGGTTCTTTATTCAAATGGTGTTCCTGCCGAAGTGGATGACATTCCTGCTATGGTTGATTTAGCTATTGCTGAAACGAATCGAGGTTTCATTAACAGCCATATCAATTTAGAAGTGGAAATGGCTCATTTGTCGAGTATTAATTACGATGCGGTTGGAGTGGCTAAAGATCTTCCACGCCTTAAATCAACTGATGATGGTTATATGGATTATGCACATACTTTAAGAAATAAATATAGTGCTGATGTTGTGATGTTACTTACTCCGAAAGAACAATATTGTGGGAAAGCGGCTGCTATTGGTGCATCTTCCGCAAGTAGTGGTTTTGCTGTTACTGCGCAAAATTGCGCAACCGGGTATTATTCTTTTGGTCATGAGTTAGGACATTTATTCGGCGCACGACATAATCCTGAGAAAGATAGTAAAACAACACCTTTTGCTTATGGACATGGTTATCAAGATACCAAGAAGAAGTGGCGTACTATCATGGCATACAACTGTTCACCAAGCTGCTCTCGAATTAACTGGTGGTCAAATCCGTATCAGAGAAGAAATGGTCGGGCAATGGGAACTACATCAAAAAGTAATAATGCAAGAGCATTGGCTAAAACAGCCGCCAAAATTGCTGCATTTAGAGGTGATCCGATTGTTAATGTGATAAAAAATGGGGCGCCTTGGTCTGGTATATCTAATTATACCAAAGGAACTGATTATTTTTACAAAATTGATGTGCCTTACGGAGCAAAAGACATTAAGTTTGAAATGAGTGGAGGAACTGGTGATGCAGACTTATATGTGAAGTTTAAAACGCCATCAACTAATACCTCCTGGGATTGTCGCCCATATAAAGAAGGCAATAATGAAACCTGTGATATGACTTCTACCAGAGGTACTTACTACATCAGAATAAATGCTTACAGCGAATTTTCTGATGTGACCTTAAAAGCAAGCTACACTGGTGGCGTTGATACCGTTGGTGCTGATGTAAAAAACATTAGTGTGTCAAAAGGCAAATGGTTACGATATACCTATAAGCTTCCTGTTGGTTTAGCATCGATGACGGTTTCTATTGCAGGTAAGAATGGGGATGCCGATCTTTATGTGACTAAAGCGGCGAAATCTACAGGCTCAATATTTGATTGCCGACCTTATCGGACTGGCAGTAATGAATCTTGTACTTTTAATTATCCTGCATCAGGAACCTGGTATTTGGATATTTATGGTGCAGAGGCTGCGACTGGTGTGACTTTAAAAGTGGAAACAACAAAATAGTAGTCGTTATCAGGTTTGCTGTTCAGGTTTATCTATTCGCCATTATTATGAATTGATAATGGCGTTTAATGAAAATTAATGGTACATAATTTGTTTAATATATCTATTTAAGTTATCGGCTAATTAGTTTTTTTTCTACTGCCCAAACCGCAGCCTCAACACGTGTTTTTAAGTTTAACTTTTTTAGAAGGTTTTTTACATGGACTTTGACCGTAGCTTCTGTAATTCCTAGTTTATTAGCAATCAGTTTATTACTGTTTCCTTCTGCAATCGACTTGAGTATTTCTAACTCTCGTTGTGTTAATTTATCTATCAGGCTGATATTTTTTTTATGATTAGTCTGCAGTGAGCGCGCCAGTATTTGGGTTAATGGGGCACTTAAAACGAGTTCTCCTGCAATGGCCAAGTTGATTTTTTCGATTAACTCTTCTGGTTCAGAGTCTTTTAATAAATAGCCATCAACTCCAAATTTAAGCGCTTGTAAAACATCTGCTTCACTGTCTGATACACTAAACATAACTATTTTACTTGTGATACCTGCTCGTTTTAAAGCATTTAAAGTATCAATACCACTTAGGCCTTTCATATTAAGATCTAATAATATTAAGTCTGGATTAACTTGTAGTGATAATGTAATTGCTTCTTCTCCAGAGTTGGCTTCGCCAACAACTTTTAAATTATCCTCTAGTGATATTAATTGAGCTACACCTTTTCTGAGCATAGGATGATCATCTACCAATAATATTTTTGATTTTGTCATTTTTAGACTTCCAAATAATTTGTTCGTTTAGCATTTAGTTTTACAATAATGCTTGTACCTTTGGGGTTTCTTGGGTGTATTTCTACTTTTGAATTAAGCGAGTTAGCTCTTTCTTGCATAATACTTAAACCGAAGTGTCCATATGTTTGGGTAACCTTATCAATACCTTTCCCATTATCCCAGACTTCGACCACAACTTCGTTTTCTTGCATAGAAATGGATACACCTGCTTGGGTTGCATTAGCATGCCGCTGAATGTTAGACAAAGCTTCTCTAACAATTTGTAGAATATGAATTTCCTGATTCGCTGAAAAATAATTTTGTGGTATTTGATAATCTAACGAAATTGCATGAGTAAGCTTTGAAGAAAATTCTGTAACGGTTCCTTGGAGTGCATTTTCAAGAGAAGGATCATCAAGTTTAAGCCTAAATGTTGTCAGTAATTCTCTTAACTGTAAGTAAGCACTATTAATCCCTTGTTTTATATCATCCATTGTATCAGTGATTTGTTCTTTAGGTACGTCTTTTTGTATCTTTTTAGTCAGCAGACTCATTTGAACTTTTAAGTAAGATAATGATTGTGCTAATGAGTCATGAAGTTCTCTGGCTATCACAGCACGCTCTTCCATAATTAATAGACGATTTTGGCTACTTCTTTGTTTTTCTAACTCAATAGCTGTGCTAATAATATCTGCAACAGCTTTAAGGGCGAGAGTTTGCCACTCTTTTATTGAATAGTCTTTAGGTGTTTGCCAATTAATATAACCGAAAGTGTGTTGATGTTTTTTTAAAGGGAAACGGTGAGTGAGTAAGCATAAATCTGAGTCGAATGTCTGTTGAATGATGATGTCTTGTCTAGAAAAAAAATTTTCAGAGGTGACACTAATTATAATTTTTCCTTCCCTTAAAATAGTTTCTAGTTCATTGGTTATTTTTGGCTTGCTATAGCTAAAATCATTGCTTGATAAGTGACGAGCTACTCTATAAAGAAAATCAAGTGATTGATTAGTTTGTATTAACTCGTTTGTTTTTTGAGCAACACGTTCTTCAAAATTCTGATAAGTTGTTTTTAACTGAGATGACATTTGGTTGATGGTTCTTGCTAAAACTCCTAATTCGTTATCTGCACTATCATTGGCTTTGAGTTCAAAGTTTCCTTGACCTGCTTGTGAGGCAACTTCGACTAACTGTTTTAACGGCGTTACAACACTTCTGTTTAAACGAAAAAGTACAACAAAGGCAACAACTAAAATTGATAGTAAACTAATACCTTGGATTAGTCTTAACATACTGAGTTTTTTTTCTGATTCTTTTTGTAATAGTGAAACTAATTGATCAAGCATGCTGACAAATTGATCATAAGAATACACAGGTGTGTTCTGTTCTTGCTGTTTGAGTTTTTCCCATAAACTTAAAATTGTTTGATAGTGAGATTCAATTAGCGGATTTTCACGAGCGCTGGTGAGGCCGCCAGAAAAAAGCTGTGTTAATTGTTTTTCAAAAGCTTTAACTTCAGTTGCGACTTCTTGTTTTTCATTCGTTGTATCAATTAGGTGAGCTCGTGAAATACGTATTGCCATCATTCTTAACGCACCAGCATGATTAATTTGAGCGGCATCTCCACTAAGACTTTCTGACACCAGCATAGATGAAATCATGCTAACTAGTCCTAAAGTGATGATCACCGTCATTATCTGACCTGCTCTGGCTATTAACGATGAACTGGTTGTCGCAGGATCTGGATCCATATTATTTAATTTATTGGTTTTATCACGCATTTCGCTCTCTGAATATTTTTTAGAGAAGAACAGTACAACTATATACTCAAAATGTCAGAACCCAAAATTGTTGGAATTTCTGTCAATATCTTCTAGTGAGTAAAGGAGAGTAAAAGTCGCTTATTGCCTAATAATATGTATGTTCTTGTGTGGCAAATACCCTACTACTACTAAAGAGTTATCTCAATATCAAAATAAGCATAACAAATTTGAATTGATAAAAAAAGTCTTTAAAAACAAATGCTTGAGTAATTAGTTTGCCTACTACTTTAGTGGTAGTTTTAATCTTATTGAAAAGCTTAAGCAGGTTGAGGGTGATCTGGATCAAGGTTGTAAAAGCAGGGGTTGCTACTTTTATATGGCAGTCTCGAATTAAAAGATGTTCCTAGAAAAACATCTAAGAGAAATTTTCGGAGGATATCATTATGCCTAGTTACAAGACTAAACAGTATTCAGTTTTAACAATGAACACAGTTGCATTTGCATTTAACTTTGCGGTGTGGACTATGTTTTCTATTATTGGATTGAAAATAAAACAAGAATTAGGTTTATCTGATACACAGTTCGGCGTATTAGTTGCCACACCTATTTTAACTGGTTCGATTACTCGATTACCTTTGGGAATATTAACGGATTATTATGGGGGACGAATTGTTTATTTTATCCAAATGATTCTAGTCGCTATTGCAACTTATAGTTTAGCCTTTGCGACACAGTATTGGCAGTATCTCTTAGCAGGATTATTTGTTGGATTAGCAGGTGGCTCATTTGCTATCGGCATTGCTTACACATCTGCCTGGTTTGAAAAAGAAAAACAAGGCACCGCGATGGGGATTTTTGGTGCTGGTAATGCCGGAGCGGCGATTACTAACTTGGTAGCGCCAACAATTGTGGTTGCGGCTGGTTGGCAAATGGTTCCTAAAGTGTATTCGATTGCGATGGCAACAATGGCGATCGTTTTTTGGTTTTTTACTTATAACGACCCACATCAAGAAGAGCGCAAACGTTCTGGCACTCATAAAACTATGGCTGAACAACTTGCTCCTTTAAAAGAGTTAAGAGTTTGGCGTTTTGGTCTTTATTATTATTTTGTCTTCGGCGGGTTCGTTGCGTTAGCGCTATGGTTACCTAAATATTATATCGGTGAGTTTGGTCTTGATATTAAAACTGCGTCATTGATTACTATGATTTTTACTTTGCCTTCAGGTTTGATTCGAGCTGCTGGTGGTTATGCTTCTGACAAAGTGGGAGCTAGAACAGTTAACTGGTGGGTTTTTTGGATTTCGGCAGCTTGTCTTTTCTTTTTGTCATACCCTGAAACTAGTTTCATCGTGAAAGGTATTAATGGCGATGTGACTTTTAATATCGGGCTAAACGTGTGGATTTTTACTGCGTTAGTTTTTGTTGTTGGTATTGCTCAGGGATTTGGTAAGGCTAGTGTTTATAAATTATTGCATGACTACTACCCAGATAATATGGGATCTGTTGGTGGCATGGTTGGTGTGTTAGGGGGCTTAGGTGGATTTACTTTGCCTATCTTCTTCGGAATTTTATCTGACTACACCAATGTGAGATCTTCATGCTTTATGTTGTTATTCATATTAGTTGCTGTATGTATGTTTTGGATGAACTATTCAATCATTCATGCAAAGAAAGAAAGCGAAATTTTATAAGAACAAACTATTATGCCTTCATTTATTGAAGGCATTAAATTTAAATTTGGTGAGTGGAGTTAATAATGTCTGATATCAAAAAGTGGGACGTCGAAGATACCCAATTTTGGGAGTCTGAAGGAAAGAAGATTGCTAATCGTAATCTCTGGATCTCTATTCCTAGCTTGTTATGTGGATTTGCCGTTTGGTTATATTGGGGCATCATCACAGTACAAATGCTAAATCTAGGTTTTCCATTTGCTAAATCTGAGCTATTTACGTTAATGGCAATTGCCGGATTAACCGGAGCAACTTTAAGAATTCCAAGTAGCTTTTTTATTCGTTTATGTGGTGGCCGAAATACCATTGTTTTTACCACTGCATTATTAATGTTACCAGCGATTGGAACAGGAATAGCACTGCAAGATAAAAACACACCATTTTGGGTATTCCAGTTACTCGCTTTATTGTCTGGTTTTGGTGGTGGAAATTTTGCCTCATCAATGTCAAATATCAGTTTTTTCTTTCCTAAAAAGCAACAAGGTTTAGCCTTAGGGTTAAATGCCGGTTTAGGAAATTTTGGTGTGACTACCATGCAAATTCTTGTGCCATTAGTCATGACTTTTGGGTTGTTTGGTGGTGATTCAATGGTATTGGAAAATACTAGTGGTACTTTAATCGGAAAAATACCTGCAGGTAGTGAAACTTGGATTCAAAATGCTGGGTTTATCTGGTTAGTTTTTTTAATTCCTCTCGCTTTAATTGGTTGGTTTGGAATGAATAACATTCGGGCGGCTCATGTTTCTCCTAATATCGGTAACCCTGTTAGTTCAATTTCAAAAATTATAATGATGTTATTGCTTGGTTTTATTACTGCTATTTTTGGTCTGTGGTTAATGTTACCTGAGTCAGCGAACGGTTCTGGTTTTGGAGTACCTAAAGAAATTGTTTTGGTCATTGTTGTTGTGCTGACTGTTTATGGTCTAAAAATGTTACCAGGAGAGATTGGGACCAGCTTAACTCGCCAATATAAAATTTTTGAAAATAAACATACCTGGGTAATGAGTGTTATTTACACTATGACTTTTGGTTCATTCATTGGTTATTCAGCTGCATTTGCATTAGCAATTAAAGTCATTTTTGGTTATCAACATATTTTAGTTGATGGTGTTATGACTCATAACACTATTAACGCAAACGGTCCTAGTGCTTTAATGTATGCATGGATGGGACCTTTTATTGGGGCGTTAATTCGACCTGTTGGTGGTTGGATTGCTGATAAAATGGGTGGAGCTAAAGTCACTCAAATTTGTTCTATTGTTATGGTAGCGAGTGCTTTAGGTGTTGCATATTATATGAAAGCTGCTTACGCTTCTGCAACTCCTGAAGAATTTTTTGTTCCTTTCTTTGTTTTATTCTTAGTCTTATTTGCCGCAACAGGTATTGGAAACGGTTCTACTTTTAGAACAATTGCCATGGTGTTTAATAAAGAACAGGCTGGCCCAGTACTTGGTTGGACTTCTGCAATTGCTGCCTATGGTGCTTTTTATATTCCTAAAGTTTTTGGTGAGCAAATTAAAGCAACAACACCAGAATATGCATTGATTGGATTTGCTGTATTTTACGGTATATGTCTTTTAATTAATTGGTGGTTCTATTTAAGAAAAAGTGCGGAGTTCCATAATCCTTAATCGATAAATAGAAAACTCTACGAAGCCACAGTGTTATTGAAAAAATTCGCAGATAAAAAATACAATAGTAGTTTAGTAAATCAGTATAAAAAATAATTATTTTTAGATGGTACGAAATGATAACTTCGTACTCGGTCAACGGAGAAAAAACATGAGTCAATTTCTTGATCGCTTACAGTTTTTCAAAAAGAAAACTGGCGAATTCGCAGACGGTCATGGTGAAACTACCAATGAAAGTCGCGAATGGGAAAACAGCTACCGTCAACGATGGCAGCACGATAAAGTCGTACGTTCTACCCATGGTGTTAACTGTACAGGATCCTGTTCTTGGAAAATTTATGTTAAAAATGGATTAGTTACCTGGGAAACACAACAAACTGATTATCCTCGTACTCGACCTGATTTACCTAATCATGAGCCTCGTGGCTGTCCTCGTGGTGCGAGTTACTCTTGGTATTTGTATAGTGCTAACCGTTTAAAATACCCTAAAATTCGCAAGCCTTTAATGAAACTTTGGCGTGAGGCGAGAAAAACAATGAGTCCTGTTGATGCGTGGGGATCAATTGTTGAGGATAAGGAAAAAGCGACTTCCTATAAATCTAAACGGGGTTTAGGTGGTTTTGTTCGTTCTAGTTGGAATGAAGTCAATGAGATGATTGCTGCGGCCAATGTATATACGGCTAAAAATTATGGTCCTGATCGTGTTATAGGATTTTCTCCGATACCTGCTATGTCAATGGTTTCTTATGCTGCTGGGTCTCGCTACTTGTCACTCATTGGTGGCGTGTGCATGAGTTTTTATGATTGGTATTGTGATTTACCGCCATCGTCTCCGATGGTGTGGGGAGAACAAACCGATGTGCCTGAATCTGCTGATTGGTATAACTCAAATTACATTATTGCTTGGGGATCAAACGTTCCACAAACTCGAACGCCTGATGCGCATTTCTTTACAGAAGTGAGATACAAAGGGGCAAAAACAGTTTCCATTACACCTGATTATGCAGAAGTTTCTAAATTAACTGATGAATGGCTCAATCCAAAACAGGGTACAGATGCTGCATTAGGTATGGCATTTGGTCACGTTATTTTAAAAGAGTTTCATTTAGATAACCCAAGTGAGTACTTTACTAATTATGTTCGCCAATACACTGATTTCCCAATGCTTGTTGTATTGGAAAAGCATGATGATAACTCTTTAAAATCAACTCGCTTTCTACGTGCATCTGATTTATCTGATAACTTAGGCCAAGAAAATAATCCAGAGTGGAAAACCATTGGTATCAACCAAGATAGTGGTGAACTTACTTCACCAACGGGTTCTATCGGTTATCGTTGGGGTGAAAAAGGTAAGTGGAATATTCAAGAGCGAGATGGCAAAAGCGGTAATGAAGTCAAACTCCAATTATCACTGATTGGTAATGATATTTCTTCGGTGGCATTTCCTAACTTTACCGCAGATGAGAGTAACACTCATTGGGCTAATACCGGTGGTGAAGATATATTAGTTAAAAATGTACCGACAAAAATCATTCAAGATACTAATGGAAATGATATTGTTGTTGCAACAGTTTACGATTTAATGATGGCTAATTATGGTATTGACCGTGGTTTGGGTGGAGAAAATGTAGCATCAAGCTTTGATGATGAAACTGTACCCGGAACACCAGCTTGGCAAGAAAAAATTACCGGCTTAGATCGTACTAAAGCGATCAGAGTTGCCCGTGAATTTGCCGACACAGCCAACAAAACTAAAGGTAAAGCAATGATCATTGTTGGTGCAGCAATGAATCATTGGTATCACATGGATATGAATTATCGTGGTCTGATCAACATGCTAATGATGTGTGGTTGTATCGGGCAATCTGGTGGTGGTTGGGCCCATTATGTTGGTCAGGAAAAGTTAAGACCTCAAACCGGTTGGTTACCATTAGCATTCGGTTTGGATTGGTCTCGTCCACCTCGCCAAATGAATTCAACATCATTCTTCTATAATCATTCTTCTCAATGGCGACATGAAAAAGTGAGCATACATGAAGTCTTATCGCCGCTTGCAGACAAAAATGAATTTTCAAAACACATGCTTGATTATAATATCAAAGCAGAACGTATGGGATGGTTACCATCAGCCCCTCAGTTAAATCGTAATCCATTACAAATCACTAAAGATGCTGAAGCAGCAGGAATGGAGCCAAAAGATTATGTCATTCAACAACTCAAAAGTGGTGATTTAAAATTTGCGGCAGAAGCGCCAGATGCCCCTGAAAATTTTCCTAGAAATTTATTTATTTGGCGTTCTAACCTTTTAGGTTCTTCTGGTAAAGGTCATGAGTATATGCTCAAGTATTTATTAGGTGCTAAAAATGGTGTCATGAATAAAGACTTGGGCCATAGTAATGGATTTAAACCAGAGGAAGCAGAATGGGTTGAGGAAGGGGCTACCGGAAAGCTTGATCTAGTAACCACACTAGATTTCAGAATGTCATCTACTTGTATGTATTCCGATATTATTTTACCGACCGCTTGTTGGTATGAAAAAGATGATTTAAATACTTCAGATATGCATCCATTTATACACCCTTTATCGACAGCCGTTGACCCGGCGTGGGAAGCTAAATCAGACTGGGACATTTATAAAGGGATCGCTAAGAAATTTTCTGAAGTATCAGAAGGCGTATTAGGTGTTGAAAAAGATTTTGTCACTGTTCCTATGTTACATGACACCCCTGGAGAATTAGCACAACCATTTGATGTAAAAGATTGGAAAAAAGGCGAGTGTGATTTAATTCCTGGATTAACCGCACCTAATATGATGGTTGTTGAAAGAGATTATCCTAACACCTATAAGAAGTTTACTTCGCTTGGGCCTTTATTAGAAAAATTAGGAAATGGTGGTAAAGGCATTGGTTGGAATACCGATGAGGAAGTTAAGTTGTTAGGAGATTTAAATCATCGAAATACAGATGAAGGAGTTAGTGAAGGGCGACCAATTATTGAAACCGCAATTGATGCTGCTGAAACTATTTTAACTTTAGCGCCAGAGACTAATGGTAATGTTGCTGTAAAAGCTTGGGAAGCAATTGGTGAGTTTACCGGTCGTGATCATACTCATTTAGCGAAGCCTAAGCAGGAAGAAAAAATTCGTTTCCGTGATGTTCAAGCGCAACCAAGAAAAATTATTTCGTCTCCTACTTGGTCTGGACTGGAAGATGAGCATGTCAGTTACAATGCTGGTTATACCAATGTACACGAGTATATTCCGTGGAGAACGATTACCGGACGACAGCAGTTTTATCAAGATCATCAGTGGATGCAAGCTTTTGGTGAACAATTTGTTTCATACCGCCCACCTATTGATACAAAAACTATCGATTTGGTTAAAGGTAGTAAAGAAAATGGCAATAAAGAAATATTGCTTAACTGGATCACACCGCATCAAAAATGGGGAATTCATAGTACCTATTCAGATAACTTGTTAATGCTAACGCTTTCTCGTGGTGGTCCAATTATTTGGATGAGTGAAACCGATGCCAAAGAAGCTGATATTGAAGATAACGATTGGGTTGAGGTGTTCAATGCTAATGGCGCAATTGCTTGTCGAGCCGTTGTCTCACAGCGTGTTAATCAAGGTATGGTGATGATGTATCACGCACAAGAAAGAATTGTTAACGTACCAGGTAGCGAAATGACAGGTACTCGTGGTGGTCACCATAATTCGGTTACGCGTGTTGTCATGAAGCCAACTCACATGATTGGTGGTTATGCGCAACAGTCTTGGGGCTTTAACTACTACGGTACTGTTGGTTGTAATCGTGATGAAATGGTTGTGGTAAGAAAGATGGATAAAATCGATTGGTTGGATGGTTCTGACTCTGATGATTTACCACGCGCTCTTCCTACTAACCCAGATCAAGCTTAAGGAGTAGAACATGAAAATACGTTCTCAAATTGGTATGGTACTTAACCTTGATAAATGTATCGGGTGTCATACTTGTTCAATCACTTGTAAAAATGTTTGGACCTCGCGTGAAGGGGTTGAATATGCCTGGTTTAATAATGTTGAAACTAAACCAGGTATTGGTTATCCAAAAGAATGGGAAAATCAAGATAAATGGAATGGGGGTTGGGTTAGAAAATCTAACGGCGACATCCAGCCACGTATTGGTGGAAAATTTCGAGTGTTAGCGGGTATTTTTGCCAATCCTGACTTGCCTGAAATTGATGATTATTATGAACCTTTTGATTATGACTATCAGCATTTACATACTGCGCCTGAAGTCAAACATCAGCCTACAGCTAGACCACGTTCGGTTATTTCTGGTAAACGAATGGAAAAAATTGAGTGGGGACCTAACTGGGAAGAAATTTTAGGTAGTGAGTTTGAAAAACGTAGTAAAGATAAAAATTTCGATAACATGCAAAAAGAAATGTATGGTGAATTTGAAAATACTTTTATGATGTATTTGCCTCGTTTATGTGAGCATTGTTTAAATCCTGCCTGTGCTGCTGCTTGTCCATCGGGCGCGATCTATAAGCGTGAAGAAGATGGCATTGTATTAATTGACCAAGACAAATGTCGTGGTTGGCGTATGTGTGTCAGTGGTTGTCCTTATAAAAAGATTTATTTTAATTGGAAGTCTGGAAAATCAGAAAAGTGTATCTTTTGTTATCCACGTATAGAAGCTGGTATGCCAACTGTTTGCGCTGAAACTTGTGTTGGGCGTATTCGATATTTAGGTGTGCTTTTATATGATGCGGATAAAATTAAAGAGGTGGCATCGACTCCTTCTGATACTGATCTTTATGAGAAACAACTTGAGGTTTTTCTTGATCCAAATGATCCTAAGATTATCGAACAAGCGCGTAAAGATGGTATTGCTGACTCGGTTATAGAGGCAGCACAAAAATCACCCGTTTATAAAATGGCGGTTGACTGGAAGTTGGCGTTACCGTTACATCCTGAATATCGAACTTTGCCTATGGTTTGGTATGTGCCTTCATTAAGCCCAATTCAAAATGCCGTTGAAGCTGGCACTCTAGGAATGGCTGGTGTAATACCCGATATTCGCTCTTTAAGAATACCACTCAAATATTTAGCCAATTTATTAACAGCCGGTGATGAAGAACCTGTTGCTAGAGCGTTAGAAAGGTTATTAGCAATGCGAGCTTATAAGCGAGCAGAAAATGTCGAAGGCTTGGAAGATTTAGCGGTATTACAACAAGCTGGCTTAACTAAAAAGCAAGCGGATGAAATGTATCGTTATTTGGCAATTGCTAATTACGAAGATCGTTATGTTATTCCGACTGGCCATCGAGAAATGAATGTTCCAGAAGCTTATGGTGAAAAGAGTGGTTGTGGCTTTACTTTTGGTAATGGTTGTAGCACTGGTAATAGTAATGTCAACATGTTTGGTGCGAAAAAAGTGTCTAGTCGTGATGTGATTAAAACTTTTAAGGTAGGAGAGTAGTCGTGTTGATATTAAAAGTAATTTCACGATTGCTTGACTATCCTACAGCAACACTTTTTTCTGCTGCGGATGATTTAGTTAATGTAGTGAATGAGTGCCAGGATTTAAGTTTCGCTAAGCGAGAAAAATTAATTGATTTTATTCGCCAGTTAACTGCTAGAGATTTATATGATGCTCAAGAAAGTTACGACTTGCTATTTGATCGAGGTCGTGCACTTTCACTTTTGTTATTTGAGCATGTACACGGAGAATCTCGGGATAGAGGTCAAGCAATGGTCGATTTAATCAACGTATATCGTACCAAAGGCTTTGAAGTCGATTCGTCACAGTTACCTGATTATATTCCACTTTATTTAGAGTTTTTAAGTGAGCAAGACCCTAATTATGCACGTGAATGGTTAGGCGATATTTGTCATTTAATGACAATGCTATCTGAACGTTTAATTGAACGAGATTGTTATTACTTTATTTTATTTGATTCGTTGATTGAAGTTTCTGGTTTTGAAGTTGACCGTAAAGAAATTGCAGAAACTGTGAGTCAGGAAGAAAGAGATGACACGGTAGAGATGATTGATAAAGAGTGGGAAGACAAAGAAATTCGTTTCGATGATCCCGTGGCCGGTCAATGTTCAAATACAGGACAATCAAGCTTTCTAAATGGACTTGATTCAAATGCGGCGCAGCAGGTTCCTATAAAATGGCATGCTGCTGATGTGACTAAAAACGCTGATATAACAAACGCGACAAGTTCAGCTGGATTGTGAGGAGAATATTATGTCTAATTTAAATAATTTATTGTTTGGAGTGTATCCATACATAGCAATTGTTGTTTGTATCGTCGGGTGCTGGATTCGCTTTGATAGAGAGCCTTATACCTGGAAAGCTGATTCAAGTCAGATGCTAAGTAATAAAGGTTTTAGAGTGGCAAGTAACTTATTTCATATTGGTGTCATTTTTATTTTAATGGGACACTTTGTTGGTTTGTTAACTCCACCGGCAATTTATCACCACTTTATTTCATCGGCTAATAAACAAATGGTTGCTCTTGTTGTCGGTGGTTTTTTTGGTGTGCTTTGTTTAATAGGATTGGTCATGCTAATAAAACGTCGTTTGACTGATGAGCGAGTAAGAGCATCTTCAAAGTTTTCAGATATTATGATTTTGTTTATGCTTTTAGTGCAATTAATATTGGGATTGTTAACCATTTTTATTTCTCTCGATCATTTAGATGGTTCGGTAATGATTATGCTAAGTAGTTGGGCACAAAATATTGTAATTTTGCAAGGTGTGCAGGCTGCCTTAGCGATTGAACCTGTGCATATTATTTATAAACTTCATGTGTTTGTTGGTTTAACTATGATTTTATTTTTTCCATTTACTCGTTTGGTTCATGTTATCAGTGTTCCAATATGGTATTTGGGAAGACGTTATCAGGTTGTTCGTGAGAGATAATTTGAGAGCCGTGTTGTAAGAAGCCGGAGCCTTAATAAACCAAGTCAGACGGGTTGAATCTTGACAGAGTTAAGGCTCCTTTCATTTACTAATTAATATTAATCGAGGAAATTATGAGTTCATGTGCTTCACACTCAGGTGTTTCAACATTTGATGCTTCTAAATCTGGTGCTTCGTGTTCGAGTGTACCTCAATCAAATTCAGCACCTTCGGAGTCATTACCTGAAATAAAAGTTAATGGTATTGCTATTGATGAGGCCAGTTTAGCGAATGAACTACAATACCATAAAAACTCTAATTTTAGTGTTGTGGTTCAGCAGGCTGGTCAAGCTTTGGTTATTCGAGAGTTGCTTGTACAAGCTGCCCAAAAAAAGGAAAAGAAACTTTTATTAGATGACGAAGAAAAATCGATTCAAAGATTATTAGAAAGCAATGTTCAATATGATGATCCTGATGAGATAACATGCCAACGTTATTTTGAAAATAATAAACAAAAGTTTATGACGGTTCCATTAATGGAAGTTGATCACATATTGTTGGCTGCTTCAAAAGACGATTTGACTGGACGAGAAGTTGCTAAAAATAATGCCCAAGATATTATTCAACAACTGAAAAAAGATCCAATATTATTTCCTGCACTTGCAGAACAATATTCTGCATGCCCTTCAAAAAAAATGGGAGGATCACTAGGACAAATCAGTAAAGGACAAACGGTTCCTGAGTTTGAGCGTCAGTTAATGATATTACCGCAAGGTTTGGCCGATAAACCAATAGAATCGAGATATGGCTTTCATGTGGTTAATGTGACTAGAAAAATTGAGGGCAAACCGCTGGAATATTCTATGGTGGCTGATAAAGTAAAAGGTTACTTAATGCATCGCTCATCTCACCTTGCAATTCAACAATATATTCAAAGTTTGGTAGAAAAAGCTAATATTGAAGGTATTGAAATGTTGTTTACTGAAGAAAATATTTATATCGGTTAAATTGATTAAACATAATTAGGACTATTATAGAAAATAAATATATTTCAAATACTTAACTTATCGTACTTGTTCTACTAGAAGATAATAGGAAAATTATAAGAAAAGAATATTTTGATCTAAGTCAATAATTTATTTTAGCATCATAATATGATGGTTAGCTTAGCCTGATTACGAGTATTTTTATGAGTGATAATAATATTCCTATTGTCTATTCTTGTTCTGGCTGCTCCAACTTGGCGCAGTTAGCGCATGATATTGCATTAAATATGGAACGCGATGGAATTGCTGAAATGTCTTGTATTTCAGGAGTCATTGGTGGGGTTGAGCCAATTAAAAAACTGGCTGAGTCTGGTCGACCTATTTTTGTTGTTGATGGGTGTAGCTTAACTTGTACTAAAGCTTGTTTAGATGCTTGTGGTTTGAAAGCCGCACTTTACTTTGATTTAAGTTTATTTGGTTTTGAAAAACGTAGCAAAGAAGACTGTTCATTTAATGAAAGTTGTATTGCTTTAAAGCGTGTTTATGACGATTTGCATAAAGCTGGTTATTCTATTCGTTCAAAAGTTAGCTAAATTTTATTTTCATTATTTTATTAACAGCCTGAGCTCTTCACTCAGGCTATTTTTATCAGTTATTATTTAAGTATAAAGACATATTCTTTTGGTGGTGTAATGTTTAACAAGTGTTGAACAAAGTAATCCCAACGTTTTCTAATAAAATAATTGCTTTTATTGAGTACATGATTTTGGTTTGGATAAATCATTAAATCAAAATCTTTATTAGCTTTCATTAATGCATCGACTAATTGGAGTGTTGCTGCAGGATTAACATTCTCGTCTAGCTCTCCATGAGCCAATAATAACTTTCCTTTCAAACGTTTAATAAGTTCTGGGTTTAAGTTAGTTTGTGCATCATAGCTATTGTTAACTGGATAACTTAGCCAGGTTTCATTCCAACCTGTTTTATCTGTTCGAAAGTCGTGATTGCCAGATGCTGAAATACCTACTTTAAAAAAATCGGCATGGCGAAACATGGCTTGAGCTGTATCGTAACCACCAGCAGAAAAACCATAAATACCAACACGGTTTATATCCATATATCGACGTTTTTTAGCAATTTCTTTAATTGCGAAAACATGGTCATCTACACCCCCGGCAAGGTTTTTATAGCTATATTCGTGGAATTTTCTATCGCGTTTACCCGTACCTCTTCCATCCATTTTGATGACAATAAATCCTAGTTGAGCTAATGCTGATTCTTGGCCATAAAAACTCCAAAAAGATTTAGGCGTAAAAAAGTTGTGAGGTCCAGTGTAGGTGGCATCAATTACCGGATAGCTTTTTGAAGCATCAAAGTCGATAGGTTTATAAATAAGACCATATAGTTTGCTACCATCTTCAACGGAAACTGAAAAAGACTCTGGAGGTTTCCAGCCTGTGTTTTTTAACTTAGAAATATCAGGTGAACCAAGCGTGAGTAATACTTTTCCATCATGTGTACTTTTTAATTGATTTTTAGGGACCTGTTGAGGAGTTGAGCTAGTGTCGATAAAAAACTTAAAGTCAGGTGATAGTTTTGTATTGTGCTCTAATGGTTCTGGCGTCAAAAGTGTTTGGTTTTTACCTGATAAATCGACTTTAAAAAGATGGCGAAAGTAGGGATCTCTATCTTTAAACATGCCTGAAGCTTCAAAATAAAGCTGTCGTTTTTTCTGATCTATTCCATTGATTACTCTTACAAAACAATCGCACTGAGTGATTCTATTTTTTAACTTTCCTGTTGATAATTGGTATAAGTATAATTGTTGAGTGTTGTTACGTTCACTACTCCAGATAACTTCATCGCTGTTTGCTAGTATACGTACTTGTTGAATCCAAGGATTAATAAATTTCTCATTGCGTTCATCAATGACTCGTCTCGCTTTTTCTGTTTCAGGATTGTATTCATATAAGGTAAAGCGTTTGTTGGCACGACCTCGGTCAAAAAAGTAGAAGCGGTTATTATTTGATTCCCACCATCCCCAGATTGGGCCACCGTAATATGTTTGCATTGAAGGAGGTACATCAAGTTTTTTCGCTTTAAGTGTAGTTAATTTCACTTCAATAATATCACCATAGGGGATATATTGATCGCCAGCCAGTGGATAGTAATAACTGTATAACCTTGGTCGAAGGCTTTTTCCTGTTACGGATTGAAGTAAATGGAGTTTGCCAACCTTGCGCCTATCAAGTCGGTGTGTGATGAGTGTTTTTCCATCGGGTGACCAAAATAAACTAACTTCAGGCTTTACTTCATTGGGTTCTTTATTCATAAAGCGCCTAGGATTCATATTATTGAGGGCATACGGGTAGCCTTCTGTACCATCAAAAGTGATCCGAGTTTTTTTCTTTGACTGTGTATTCGTTAAATATAAATCCCACTCAATGATTTCTGCTAACCAGTTTCCATCTGGCGATGGGTAGCCTGACATTGTTGATGCAGGTATTTTTGTTTCGATGCTTTTACATTGATAGTCAGTGAGAGTACATTGAGTTTGCTGGTTACTTAAATGAAATGTGATAGTTGATAGCCCATCATCAATTGAAAACTTTTGTAAATTTAAAGATTGTGCTGAGTATGAGAGTTTGTTAGTTGATAGTGCTTGTGCCAATTTATGATGATCAAATAGGTCATTTACTTGAGCTTTTTCAGGGTTAACCAGGTAGAAATGATAACCTTGCTCTGTTACTTTTTCACTAAACCAAAATAGATTACTTTGTCCTATCCAGTTTGGGGATACATTGAGGTTGTTAACTAATTGAGTGATATTTTGTGGAAGAAATTGTTCTGCGCGTTGATATTTTTTAATGCTTAATGATTGATTTGAAACAGACCTTGAGCTCTGAGGATTAGACTGACAGCTGAGTAAGATAAAACATGTAAATAGCGTAATAATCGATTTCATTACATTCCCGTTAGTAATTAACAACATATCAATACATGGTAGTGTTATTGTATGCAATATTCAAGTGGGCGCTGGTTAATATAAATAGCCAGATGGGTCATTAATTTCTTAGGTATAGTGTAGTACATTAGTGTTTTTAGTATGTAAAAATGAAAGGAGTGTGAAAGTGGTTGATAAAGTTACTTATACAGGATTACCTGATATTGCTGGTCCTTATGTGCATGCTGCTAAGCATGATAATACGCTTTATGTTTCTGGCTTAACTGCTTTTGGAACGGAACAACAAAAAGGGACTCTTAAAAGTCAGTGTGAAGCCATTTTAAATCAAATCAATATTATATTAGAGTCTGAATTGAGAGGGATCCAAGATATTATTAAAGTAACCATGTTTGTTAAAAATATCGAACAATTAGCTGAGTTGCGTGTTGTATTATTTAAATATTACCAAGAACATTTACCTGCCAGTTCTCTTGTGGAAGTTTCAAACTTATTTCATCCGGATTTAGATATTGAAATTGAAGCTATTATTGCTCTGAAGTAACAGAATTATTGAAATATATTAATAACCGTTGTATTTAGCAAGATTCGGGTCGAGTTGATTAAGCTAACTTTCTATAGTGATACTTTAAAGCTGAAATAGAGAGGAAGTGTTCGATGGGGTCATTAACAGGTAAAGTCGCGCTTGTGACAGGAGCTAGCTCTGGAATTGGTTATGCAACCGCGAAGCTGTTTGCGCAAGAAGGGGCAAAGGTTGTTGTTGCCGCGAGAAGAAAGAATCGGTTGGATACACTGGTTGCTGAAATTAACCAGATAGGGGGCGAAGCAATTGCGCTGGCCGGAGATGTGACCGATGAGTCTTATGTTCAGTCTTTGGTTGAATTAGCGGTTAAAGAGTTTAATGGTCTTGATATTGCGTTAAATAATGCAGGTATCTTAGGCCAGTCTAAAGCAACGCCTGAATTAGCCTTGAAAGAATGGCAAGATGCAATGAATGTTAACCTGACTAGCGCATTTTTAGGTGCCAAGTATCAATTACCCGCCATGGAAAGTTCTGGTGGCTCTATTATTTTTACTTCTTCGTTCGTTGGGTATACCATTGGTATGCCTCAAATGGCTGCTTACGCGGCTAGCAAAGCAGGTATTATCGGTTTAACGAAAGCTTTGGCTTCTGAATATGGTTCACAAAATATTCGAGTGAATGCTTTGTTACCTGGTGGTACTGATACTCCAATGGCAAGAGAGTTTGGCGACACACCTGAGGTTAAAGAATTTGTTAAAAGTATTCATGCTTTAAAGCGAATGGCTTCTCCTGAAGAAATTGCAAAATCCGCACTTTATCTTGCGTCAGAGGCATCGAGTTTTACTACGGGTACTGCGATGTTAGTTGATGGTGGTATTTCTATTTGTAAAACTTGATAAATTTGACTTTGAAGTGGTTCACTAACATGATTGAAAATAGCCATATTAACTATCGTCGTATTGCAAAGGCAATTGATTTTATAAAGCGCAATTTTAAAGAGCAGCCTCATCTGAATGAAATTGCTGAATTTGTGGGTGTCAGTCCATTTCATTTTCAGCGGTTATTTTCTGATTGGGCAGGAGTCAGTCCCAAAAAGTTTATTCAATATATTAGCCTTGAGTATGCTAAAACGCTGCTACAAGAGCAAAGAGTTAGCTTGTTAGATGTTGCGCATGAAACAGGGTTATCTGGTACAAGTCGATTACATGATTTATTTATTTCTATTGAAGGGATGACGCCCGGAGAATTTAAAAATGGTGGAAGTAATTTAGTTATTAATTATAGCTTTGCAGAAAGCCCATTTGGAAGAATTATGGTGGCATCAACTATGAAAGGTATTTGTCATATGGCTTTTTTTGAACACAGTGAGCAAGCGTTGCTCGATTTGAAAAAACGTTTCCCTAATGCTAAATATTTCCAGGCTATTGATCAATTACAACAAAATGCTTTACAGATTTTTCAGAAAGATTGGACAGCGCTAACTGAAGTTAAACTTCATTTAAACGGAACGCCTTTCCAACTAAAAGTCTGGGAAAGTTTATTAAAAATACCAATGGGAAATTTGACGACTTATGGATATATTGCTAAAAAAATTAATAAGCCAAAAGCCTCAAGAGCTGTTGGAACGGCTATTGGAAAAAATCCAGTCGCTTTTCTTATACCGTGCCATAGAGTGATTCAGGCGAGTGGGCAGGTTGGTGGTTATATGTGGGGTAGTACTAGGAAAACGGCTATTATAGGTTGGGAGTCTTCTATTCTTGAATAATAAAAATGGACTCATATTAAAATTGGTTTTATTGAGATAAAACCTTCTTATCAAGGCGATAGTTATTCTGTATTGGTTATACTGACAGTAATCGGTAATATGTTTACTTAAACAACATTTATTACAAATATAAACAATAGTTTGTAACGAGCAATTAATCAATTACAACGAGGAAATTTAAATGGCTGAAATAGATATAGGAATAAGCAAAGATAATAGAGAAAAAATAGCTGAAGGATTAAAGCGTCTTTTGGCAGATTCTTATACTTTATACTTACAAACCCATAACTTTCATTGGAATGTGACAGGCTTACAGTTTCGTGAGCTACACTTGATGTTTGAAGAGCATTATACTGAATTAGCTGTTGCTGTTGATGATATTGCTGAGCGCATAAGAACTTTAGATGTAGCTGCGCCAGGCACTTACAAAGAGTTTTCAAAACTAAGCTCTATTGTGGAAGTTGAAGGTGTACCAAGTTCATTAGAAATGGTGGATATATTAACTAAAGGCCATGAGCAAGTTGTGAAAACATCGAGAGAGGTATTGTTGTTGGCGCAAGAGGCTGATGATGAGTCTAGTGCTGCTTTAGTGTCTGATCGTATGCGTATACATGAAAAAACAGCGTGGATGCTAAGAGCGACCAGAAAATAATTTGTAGACTTATTATCATTAAGTGAGCAGTATATTTTTTAGTGTGGAGTTTGGCTTAACTCCACACTAATTATTTATTTTACATTTATTTTATTATGAGTTTATCGATTTTAGATAGTTTATCAAAAAAGGCATCTTCATCAAAACGAGTCTTATAGATCAAGTCATATTTATGATGAAAAAATATGGTTAAGGTGACATTCTCATCTCGTAGGCTGACTGTGTAACCATCAAAATCTGAACTTGCTATAATATCATTTAGAACATATTCAGTATTTTTTTTAGTACCATGTTCAATGATTTTATGAAAAACTTTTAATGCCTGATGAATATTAACTTTATTTTTCATTGCATTGTTTCCTAATATATCAGTATTTTAGAGAACAGATGATCTGATTAAGCTTTTGCTCCAGCGCGAGTAGCAAGTTTTGCTCTAAGGCCTGTGTCATTATAGTTAACATCCCATCCTGTTAGGTTTTGATGAACCAGTTTCACTAAAGCTTCAATGTGTAGCTTATCACTATTTAAGGCTTCTATATATTGATATTTTTCTCCACCGGCTTTAATAAAGTAATCTCGATTTTCTATTCTGATTTCTTCTATGGTTTCTAAACAATCAGATGAAAAGCCTGGACAGACTATTTGAACTGATTTTACTCCTTGTCCCGGTAATGCTTTTAAAGTATGGTCTGTGTATGGTTTTAACCATTCTTCTCGGCCAAATCTCGATTGAAAAGTGGTCAGATAGTCGTTGCTTTTTAAGTTAAGCTTTTGTGCTATTAGGCGAGAGGTTTTATAGCATTCACAATGATATGGATCACCATTTAGTAAATAGCGTTTAGGTATGCCGTGATAGGAAAAAATTAATTTATCTGCTCGACCATTTTGTGACCAGTAGCGCTTTATTTTTTGAGCAACAGCATCAATATAGGGTGAATAATCATGGTAATGGTTAATAAAACGAAATTCAGGTAAAAATCTACGTTTAATAAAATTATCTGCGATAGCATCAAAAGTTGAACCACCAGTTGCACCGGAATACTGAGGATAAAGTGGTAAAACTAATAATTTATTCACACCTTGACTCATCATTTTATTGATGACATCACTAATTGCTGGTTGCCCATAACGCATTGCATATTCTACAACAATATTTTGACCATAATGTTGTTGTAGTTGTGTTCTGATTTTATCTGCTTGATCTTTGCTGTGAAACTGTAAAGGCGATCCTCTTTCTGTCCAAATTTTTTGATATGTACTTGCTGAACGCTTCGGACGAATATTTAAAATGACGAGGTTTAAAACAAACCACCAAATTAGCCGTGGAACCTCTACTACTCTTGGATCAGAAAGAAACTCTTTCAGATAAACTCGTAGTGCTTTTTTCGTTGCTGCTGACGGTGTGCCTAAGTTGGTTAATAGAACACCAATTTTGCTCTGTTGTTTGTGACTAAAGTTAGAGTTCCCAGTGTATTTCATAAGGTAGATAGTTAAATAGGATGATAAGTAAAAAGATAAATACGTCGATAATTTGTGTTCAGATCAGTTTATTGAGTTATTTACAGTTCTATGCAATATTATTAATGTTAAATACTATTAATTGTCCATATGCAACTTTATTTAACCAGATGCTTTTTTGATGTATTGAAAAATGAGATAAGTGTATTCTGATGGTTTAGAGAGCTAGCAACAATACCATTTGCGTTTAAATCATACTGGCGTAATATAATAACAGTCTATTTTGCTTAAAGTTTGCATTTTTATCTAAGACAAGCATCTATATTGATTTTATAAAGGTAACAGTATGAGTTCTAATTTGCGAAAACTAAATGTTGGTTGTGGCCGTAATATTTTAGATGGTTGGTTGAATCTTGATCATATGGCATTGAGTGGTGTTGATATTGTTAGTGATATTGATGATTGTGAGAATACTGCATTACCTTTGCCTGACGGCAGTATTGACGAGTTTTTATTATCACATGTTATTGAACACCTTCACCATCCATTACCATTAATGCAAGAGCTACATAGAGTTGCTAGTGACAATGCTGTTGCTCTTATTAGAACGCCTTATGGTTCGAGTGATGATGCTTTTGAAGATCCAACTCATGTGAGACAATATTTCCATGGTAGTTTTGGATATTTTTCCCAGCCTTTTTATTGGCGAGCAGATTATGGTTATCGAGGTGACTGGCAAGTGGAAATGATTCAATTAGTCGTTCGGGCGGATGAAAACCAAGGGCTTAATCCTGAGCAAATAATGTCGAAAATTAAAACCCATCGAAATCAAGTTGTTGAGATGATTGCACAACTTAAAGCCATTAAACCAATAAGAGAACCACTAGCAGAATTACAACAAGGTCCAAAAATAGAAATTGTTATGTCTGAATAATCACTTGCTTTTAAAAGGGGGAGATAAATATAATTATTTTTATCGCTACTCTATTGAATAATTTTAGAAGCTTAATATTATCTATCAGAAGTATCACGGTTATTATATTTTATTAAGATAATATATTTTTACTCAAATATTAGTTTTAAGAAGACGATAATTTTATGAATATAAAAAAACTGAAACAAGCAGAATCATCTTTTTTTAAACAATACCCTGGTGGTTTCGAACATCCAGAGATGATTAAAATTGGAAAAAAGCACAAAATGGATAAAATGATTGAAATGACTCAATTATGTTTTTCTAAGGCTAAGTGTAGAAATATTCCTACAACTGTTGAAAATATGAGTAAAATAGTGAGCCGCTCTTCAATGGTTTCTATGTTTGAAAAACCAAAGTTTAAAGACTTTATTAAAGAGTTAAAAAATGATGAGCAAGAGTTTTTAGTGGATGCTTTAGTTAATTTTTTACATGGTAAGCAACAGCTTGGATTTGAAGCGATGGTTGATATTTTAAAAACAAGAAAGCTTGCCAAATGGAGTCTATTAACAATTATACCTGCTTACTATTCACCGAATGATGAAATATTTATCAAGCCAACTACAGTCAAAAATATCATTCAGTATTTGGAAATTGAAAACTTGGTTTATAAACCAACTCCAACCTGGGCTTTCTATCAAGAATATCGAAATATTATTAACGAATTGAAAACCAAAGTTGATTCTAGTTTATCATCGTCTAATGCTGCATTTTCTGGTTTCTTGATGATGTCAACTAAGTCTTAGCTAATAAGTCTTAGCCAAAGTTAAGAAAGCATTTTTCAATCAGAAAAAAGGTAAATGCTGTATGAGTATTTACCTTTTTATTCAGCGAAAAACTTTACTTTTGATACTGTATTACTCACTTTAGAATGAGTAGGTGGCTCCAGCAAAGATATAATCTTCTGCCCCTTCGACATCGAGATCATTTTTAGAGTAAGTGGCGAAGAGTTTAGCTCTATTAATTTGATAAGAGTAACTGACGGCAAAGTCATTGTTATCTTCACCATTGTCAGGACTATTTCTACCTACATGAAAATCTAAACTCGATTTTGGTGACAAAGGCATTTCATATCCTAATTCTAAATAATCAACATCTAAATCTTGATCTGAATAATAGGTCATGGTGAAGTTTTTTATACTCGCGCCAATGTTAAACTCTGTGCTTGAATCGGTATCGCCTGAGTAAGTATATTCAGTAAAACCCAAACTAAGGGTTACATCTTTATTGAGGTTAAACGAGTAACCTCCGACTAAATCAATTTCAACACCATCATCGACTCCAACATCATAGTTGGTTCCCCAGACTGAAAACATAAAACCACTACTATGTTCAACAGTGAAATCACCTTGCAAAGCCGGATCTTCTTGGTTTAAATCAAAACCGCGAAAAATATATTGACTAACTAAAGTTGCTGATGCACTGGTTTCAAACTCTTTTGCTTGGGTTGTTAGGCTGGTCGCTGCCAACAATAGGGTAGCAGCTAAAATAGGTTGTTTAAATTTCATTATTGGTTCCTCGTTTGGCCAGGCTATTGATTAGGCCATTTTAAAAGTTGGCCTAGTCTATCGTTTTGGTCAATTTTTTAGTCCTATCGAGTCATTTTTTGAAGGTACTCTCATAATGAAAGTGAATTTTTCTTTAAAAGAGATAGCGCTTCTTAACTGACATTAGTTCTTATTGGCTGAAATGCAACTAAATTTATCAATATTTCTTAAATTGAGATTTATTGAGCCTAAAAAGGAGTATCAAATAGGGTGATACAGATAAAATAAGTTTAAAGCTTTATTTTATAAAAGTGTGCGGGAATTACTCTAGGCATGAACCTTTGATTTTATAGCGATAGTCCTCGAATTGATCTTTCTCAAATTTTACACCGTTAGGGCAATAATCAGTTGTATCTAATTTTGTCTTGAGTTTCTTATGTGCAATTTCTTCCATTCGAAACTTAAGCGAAACTCTAGCATCTTCTGGATTTTCTGGTACTGCTACTCGTTGCTTGGGAGTAGGATTTCTTGTGCCTTGTTCGTCGATAGCCCTTAAATAAGAGTTCTTCTGTGTTACATTCGTTGCTTTTAATTTGAGAATATATGAAAAGTGCTTCTTTTCTTTTTTATCTTTATAAGTAAAAAAACTATCTTCAAATTGTTCTTTAACTCCGCCAGAGCAAGCCCCCAGTAATAGGCTTAAAATTAAATAAAATAATCTATTCTTTTTCATTATTTACCTAGCTTTTATCCAAATGGCAGCTCCGATTCTAACTTGTTATGAACAACGCAGACAGTTTTTTTCTTCGATTGATAATTATAAAAAGAAAAATAGAGTACAAAAAAACAAATTAGATAGTTTGTTTATGATAAAGAAAAAAATCATCTGAATTTAATGTTTTCTTTTAAATACAAAGAGATAGCTGTGTTTTTGATGTCTTTGGACGCGCTGAATATAGCGTAAAAAATAAATTATTTTTGGATTGCTCGTTCCAAAAATTGATCGCTAAAGGTGTAAAAGTAATGGATGTTCTTTTCTTTTGCTTCATAGATGCCTATAATTCTCGCCGAAATACTCTCGGGGTGCCTGAAATTTAAACAATTAAAATTTCTTTGTGCTGAGATAGTGCGTTTTAGTCAACGACAAACCCGTAGAACCTGATTCGACTAACATCGACGTAGGGATGAGTGTTATTCGATAAGCTTGCTATAGCTATCGTAATGCCTCGCTACGCCAACTCTAAATAGTGAGGCAAAGCCAATGTATGATCAAAGTACTCCTAGCTCTTCTGATGAAAGCACCCAAGAAGCGCATCCCATAACCCGAATACCACTGCCTGCTAGCAGCAAAACCTATGTTCCTTCAGCGACTAACCCTGATATACGGGTTCCGATGCGTCGTATAGATTTGACTGATGGAAATAGTGTTACTGTTTACGATACTTCTGGCCCTTATACTGATACCCAAGTAGATATCAATGTTCATAAAGGGTTACCAAGTGTTAGAGCGCGTTGGATAGAAGCTAGAGCTGATACTGAATTATATCAAGGACGTGATATTAAGCCGATGGACAATGGTCATCAAGATATGAGTAAAGCTTTTCAGTTTTATAACCCTTTGTTGCAACGCAAAGCAAGAAGAGCTGTGAGTGGTGGAAATGTATCGCAAATGCATTATGCGCGAAAAGGCATTATTACTGCTGAAATGGAATATATTGCAATTCGTGAAAATCAAGCAAGAGAGGCTTTAGCGAATGAGTTTACAACAGAAGAAAGAACAAAGCGTTTAGCAGGGAATTCATGGGGTGCTAATTTACAACCGATTACTCCTGAGTTTGTGCGCCAAGAAGTTGCAGAAGGTCGTGCAATTATTCCAGCCAATATTAATCATACAGAATTAGAACCAATGATAATAGGGCGTAATTTTTTAGTTAAGATTAACGCTAATATTGGTAATTCTGCGGTTACTTCTAGCATTGAAGAAGAAGTTGAAAAATTAGTTTGGTCAATTCGCTGGGGGGGAGATACCGTTATGGATCTGTCGACTGGAAAACACATTCATGCAACCCGTGATTATATTGTCAGAAATTCACCTGTGCCAATTGGTACTGTGCCTATTTATCAGGCTTTAGAAAAAGTAAATGGTGTTGCGGAAGATTTAACCTGGGAAGTATTTAGAGATACTTTAATTGAGCAAGCTGAGCAAGGCGTCGATTATTTTACGATTCATGCAGGTGTTTTATTACGTTATGTGCCATTAACCGCCAACCGTGTCACAGGAATTGTTTCAAGGGGCGGCTCGATTATGGCTAAGTGGTGTATTGCTCATCATAAAGAAAACTTTTTATATACACATTTTGAAGAAATTTGTGAAATTATGAAAGCCTATGATGTGAGCTTTTCGTTAGGTGATGGTTTGCGGCCTGGCTCTTTAGCTGATGCCAACGATGAAGCACAATTTGGCGAATTAGAAACTTTAGGTGAGCTGACTAAAATTGCTTGGAAGCACGATGTACAAGTCATGATTGAAGGCCCTGGCCATGTGCCAATGCATATGATTAAAGAAAATATGGATAAGCAGCTTGAGCACTGTAGTGAGGCGCCTTTTTATACATTAGGCCCTCTAACGACAGATATTGCTCCGGGATATGATCATTTTACTAGTGGTATTGGAGCGGCAATGATTGGCTGGTTTGGGTGTGCCATGCTTTGTTATGTTACGCCTAAAGAACACTTAGGTTTGCCTAATAGGGATGATGTTAAAGAAGGTATTATTACTTATAAAATTGCTGCACATGCGGCTGATATTGCAAAAGGGCATCCAGGAGCACGTTATCGTGATGATATGTTATCGAAAGCTCGATTTGAGTTCAGGTGGGAAGACCAATTTAATTTAGGGTTAGATCCCGATAGGGCTCGTGAGTTTCACGATGAAACGTTACCGAAAGATTCTGCCAAGGTTGCTCATTTTTGTTCTATGTGTGGCCCTAAATTTTGCTCAATGAAAATCAGTCAAGAAGTCCGAGACTATGCTGAAAAAGGAATGCAGGACAAATCGGCTGAGTTTAAAGCCGGTGGCGGACAAATTTATGTTAAGCAGAAATAGTTCGTTGTAAGACGGAGTTTATTTTTGTTAGATAAGCCTTTAAAAATAGGAATTGCTGGTGCTGGTATTATGGGGCGGATACTAGCTTTTCAACTGATGAAGACAGGGCATCAAGTTACTTTATTTGATCGTGATCCTATTGAAAATGGTACAGCGGCTGCTTATACCGCCGCTGGAATGTTAGCACCTTATGCCGAAATTGAGTCTGCCGAATTACCTATTTATCATTTAGGGATGCAGTCATTACAACTTTGGCCTGCTTTATTAAAACAGTTGAATACAGATGTTGGTTTTTATCAATCTGGTAGTTTAGTGGTTGCTCATGGTAGTGACCGAAGTGATTTGAATCGTTTTAATCAACAGCTGCAATTTAAGCTAGAACAAGAGCAACTCAAGTCTGTGCGAGGAACGCCTCGTTTTGTTGGTCAGGATGAATTGTTTCGGTTGGAACCTGAATTAATAGAAAAGTTTTCTCAAGCAACTTATTTACCTGATGAAGCTTGGTTATGTACTCGTTGTGTGATGAGAGCATTAGCTGACAATTTATTGGAGGAAAGAGTGAGCTGGCATGCACACACAGTCGTTGAAAGTGTAGAGCCATATAAAATAGTGGCCAATAAACAGATTTATCAATTTGATTGGGTTATTGATTGCCGAGGTTTGGGTGCTAAGTCTGATATTCATGAATTGAGAGGGGTAAGAGGAGAGTTGATAGTATTGCAAGCTCCAGAAGTTAAGTTGAATCATTTGATTCGTTTAATGCACCCACGTTATCGTTTATATGTTGTGCCAAAGATGAAGGATGATATTTATTTAATTGGTGCAACTCAAATTGAAAGCTGTGATTTTGGAGAAATTACGGTGCGTTCGACACTCGAGTTACTTTCGGCTGCTTATAGTTTGCATTCCGGGTTTGCTGAGGCTCGTGTGTTAGAATGCAAAACAAATTGTCGACCGGCGTTACCAAATAATTTACCAAGAGTTGAGCATCAGTCGGGACTAATAAGAGTTAATGGATTATTTAGACATGGTTTTTTATTAGCACCCGCTATTGCAGAAGAAGTGCTTCACTGGATAAACAGTAATAATAAATATCAGTCATCTTTTGAAAATTTATTTTGTCAGGCATCTTAAAGAGTAATAAAAGGTAGTTAAATGATTCGCTTAACACTCAATGGTGAGCCGATTAAAACTGATGTAGTGTATTTGAGTGATTTGATTTTACAAAAGACGAATCATTCTAAAATGTATGCAGTTGCAGTAAATGAATATTTTATTCCAAAAAACGAGCATTCAAATTATTCATTGAGTGATGGTGATGTTATTGAGTTGGTTACTCCAATGCAAGGCGGATAATAGAGCAAGGTATTATTATGTGGCAATTAGCAGATAAAAGTTTAAGTAGTCGTTTACTCATTGGTACTGCATTATATCCTTCTCCAGATATCATGTGCCAATCGATTCAAGCCTCTGCATCTCAAGTTGTGACCGTTTCACTTCGTAGACAAAATCCGCAAAATGCAGATGGAGAAGACTTTTGGAATTTAATACAGTCGATGAATCTTAATTTATTACCTAATACAGCGGGTTGTCATTCTGTGTCTCAAGCAGTAACTACCGCACAAATGGCACGTGAATTATTTGGTACTCACTGGATTAAATTAGAAGTCATTGGTGATGAATATAATCTTCAGCCAGATCCGTTTGGTTTATTAGAAGCGACAAAAGAGTTAGTCGCGCAAGGTTTTGAAGTTTTTCCCTATTGTACTGATGATTTAGTTTTGTGTGAAAAACTGGTTGAAGCCGGTTGTCAAATTTTAATGCCTTGGGGATCTCCTATAGGTACCGGTAAAGGTTTGATGAATCCCTATGCACTACGCACTTTAAGAGAGCGTCTAAAAGATATAACGTTAATTGTTGATGCTGGAATTGGAGCGCCTTCTCATGCGGTTGAGGCGATGCAATTAGGTTTTGATGGCGTATTGTTGAATACGGCTGTTGCCCAAGCGAGTGATCCTGTAGTGATGGCACGAGCATTTAATTTAGCAGTACAAGCGGGGCGAATGGCTTATCAATCAGGTATGATTCCTGAGCGAGACTTGGCACAACCAAGTACGCCAACAATTGGCACACCATTTTGGCAGCAATAAAATTGCTAATAAACAATTACTCATTGGAATCAAAAAAATTAAATGTCATATAATAATAAAAAACAACCAATCATTTTAAATATTGCCGCAACAGACTCAGCGGGAATGGCAGGGGTTACGGTTGATATAAAAACGCAACAAGCTTTTGGCGTTCACAGTATGGTGGCGGCAACGGCAACGACTGCGCAAAATAATCTGCAAGTTTGTTCGGTTAATGCGGTTCATGAAGAAGTTTTAAAAGCACAGTTAAAAGCACTAAAAGCGTTTTCTATTTCGGTTGTAAAAGTTGGTCTGATTTGTAACCTTGAGCAAGTAAAAATAATTGCCGAGTTTGTACGCGAAACTCAATGTACACTTATTTTAGATCCTGTATTTTCTTCAAGTAGTGAGTGCCCATTGTTTAACACAAAAGATATTGCGATTTATGCAGATATTCTATTACCACTTTGCACGCTAGTGACACCTAATTACGATGAAGCAACCCACTTAACTTGCTTGCCAACTGTTACACCAGATGATATTGAATTAGCTGCCGACTCATTACTTTTACTGGGAGCAAAAAATGTATTAATAAAAGGTGGGCATTCGGAGAGTGACATGTGCCAGGATTATTTTACTAATAATCAGAAAAGTTTTTGGCTTTCAAGTCCTCGTCATAATGTCAATTCTGTCAGGGGAACCGGGTGTGCGTTAGCTTCTAGTATTGCCAGTAGTTTGGCGTTAAATTATGAAATTGAAGATGCTTTAGTGATTGGTAAAATGGCTATTAACCAAGGTATTCAAAATAGTTACCCAGTACAAAATAAAAGGGCTTTATCGATTACGCATTTTCCTGATAATGAGGAACATCTTCCTTGGCTCAATGCATCGCCTGAAGTGATATCATATCCTCAATTTCCTGAGTGCAATTCAACGGCATTAGGATTATATCCAATAGTTGATAGTAGCGAATGGTTACAAAAGCTTTTACCAGCTGGCGTTTCAACCATACAATTAAGAATTAAAGATTTAACTGGTGCATTACTTGAACAAGAGGTGGCTAGTGCTGTGGCCATTAGTGAGCGTTTCGGTTGTCGCTTATTTATTAATGATCACTGGCAGCTTGCGATAAAGTATGGTGCTTATGGGGTGCATCTTGGGCAAGAAGATCTGGATACTGCTGATATTAATGCGATTTTTAACGCTGGCTTGCGACTAGGCATTAGTACGCATTGCCATTATGAAGTTGCTAGAGCTATTCAGTATAAACCTTCTTATATTGCTTGTGGGCCAGTGTTTCATACTAATACCAAAAAAATGCCGTGGGTGCCGCATGGTATTGAAGGTTTGAAATATTGGCGGAAAGTGCTTACTTGCCCATTGGTGGCAATTGCAGGAATTAATCAGGATAATTTTGCTCAAGTGGCTGCAACAGGCGTTGATGGCATCGCAATGATTACTGCCATTACTCATGCTGAAGATCCTCAAGCGAAAGCTCAACTTTTGATGAGGTTATTTGATAGTTGAGTTAATGCTTTGGATTATTTTGTTGAATATAATCTAATAACGCTTTAGCGTCTTCAGGCTCAACCGGATCGTCTGGATGAATTTTGGGTTCAATATACTGAGTGTTAATGTGGTAGCCTTGTTTAATGAGTTCAACTTCTTTTTGGTAGCGTAGCATTTTGTATTCTTTGACTTTCTCTACCCATAAATTTTGCCATTGCTCTCGTTCATCTCCTTCAAAATGTTCTCGGGCATGAGCTTCACGAGTTAGAATTTTGTAATTGAGTAGGTAAACACCTTGACCGTCTTTGTCCATCATTTGGCGTTTACGTCGGAAGCTAACTACCATATACACATCATTGATATAAAAAAAACAGCTATGATTGGAGCCGAGTTGCATCCATTCATCAAGTGTAGGTGTGTAAATAGGATCTGGCTCATAAATACCATCTTCAATGGCATAGAGAATAGACAGTTGGCCTGATAAGCGGGGAGAATAGAGTTCAGTGTAGGGTTGCCAGCCTAAATGAACCAGGTTTTGCAAAGTTTCGGTGAAACGAAGGCGGGCTTCATCGTGATTAATAAACTGTTCAGTTTGTAGGCTACTGTTAATACTAAAATCATCAATCCCTCTATCAGGGTATTCAGTATCTTCTGTGCCAGTACTACTCAATACAAATGGAATGGTAAAGCTATGTTGACCGTGTTCAACATGTATAGTTCCTTTCTGTTTACTACTCCAATTTTGTTCATAAAAACTTAACCCTGCGGGTTGCTTATCAATGCTTTTTTTTATGTATAAGGGGTTGCGTTGATTATATTCATCTGGGCTGATACCCACTTGAACGTAAAAAGGAGAGGCGGGCATTGAATTATCCTTCTGTTGATCTGACTCGCAGCTTGTATTAAACAAGCTGGCGAATAGATATAACAAGCGATTCAATTTCATCAACTAAGGTTTGTATGGTTGTGGATTATTTTGTTGAATATAATCTAATAACGCTTTAGCATCTTCTGGCTCAACCGGATCGTCTGGATGAATTTGGGGTTCAACATATTGCGTATTGATATGGTAGCCTTGCTTAATGAGCTCAACTTCTTTCTGGTAGCGTAGCATTTTGTATTCTTTGACTTTCTCTATCCATAAGTCTTGCCATTGCTCTCGTTCATCGCCGCTAAAATGATTTCTGGCGTGAGCTTCACGGGTTAAGAGTTTATAATTGAGCAGGTAAACACCTTGACCATTTTTATCCATAAATTGCCGCTTACGTCGAAAACTCATCTCCATAAAAACACCGTCAGTATGAAAAACCCACCCATGCGATGATCCCAGCTGCATCCATTCATCCAGCGTTGGAATATAGAGTGGATCTGGTGCGTAGAATTCGTCTTCGATAGCGTACGCAATTGATTGCTGTCCTGACAAGCGGGGATCAGAATAGTACTCAATATAAGGTTGCCAGCCTAAACGAACAAAGTTTTGTAAAGTTTCGGTGAAGCGAAGGCGGGCTTCATCGTGGTTAATAAACTCTTCGGCTGTAATGCCACTGCGAATGCTAAATTTGTAAATTCCTCTTTTAGGGGAGTCAGCATTTTCTGTACCAGTACTGCCTAATACAAATGGAATGGTAAAGCTATGTTGGCCATGCTCAACATGTACGGTACCTTGTTGTTGTATATTCCAGTTTTGCTCATAAAAATTTAACCCGGCAGGCTGTTTATCAATGCTTTTTTTTATGTATAGGGGGTTGCGTTGATTATATTCGCTGGGGTTGATACCCACTTGAACGTAAAAAGGAGAGGCGGGCATTGAATTATCCTTCTGTTGAACTGACTCGCAGCTTGTATTAAACAAGCTGGCGAATAGATATAACAAGCGATTCAATTTCATCAACTAAGGTTTGTATGGTTGTGGATTATTTTGTTGAATATAATCTAATAACGCTTTAGCGTCTTCTGGCTCAACCGGATCGTCTGGATGAATTTTGGGTTCAACATACTGAGTGTTAATGTGGTAGCCTTGTTTAATGAGTTCAACTTCTTTTTGGTAGCGTAGCATTTTATCCTTTTTAATGGCATCTACCCAAAGTGTTTGCCAACGCTCTCTATCGTCTCCTTCAAAGCGATTACGTGCGCGTGCTTCACTGGTTAGGATTTGATAATTGAGCAGGTAAACACCTTGACCATCTTTTTCCATCATTTGACGTTTGCGTCGAAAGCTAACTATAATGAAAACATCATCGACATGAAAAGCCCAACGGTGTCCTGAACCTAACTGCATCCATTCATCAAGTGTGGGTATGTAAAGCGGATCTGGTGCATAGCTTCCATCTTCAATAGCATATTGAAAAGACTGGCTACCAGATAGCCTAGGTTCGGAATAAAATTTAACATAAGGTTGCCAGCCTAAATGAACTAGATTTTGCAAAGTTTCGGTGAAGCGAAGGCGGGCTTCATCGTGATTAATAAACTGTTCAGTTTGTAGGCTACTGTTAATACTAAAATCATCAATCCCTCTATCAGGGTATTCAGTATCTTCTGTGCCAGTACTACTCAATACAAATGGAATGGTAAAGCTATGTTGACCGTGTTCAACATGTATAGTTCCTTTCTGTTTACTACTCCAATTTTGTTCATAAAAACTTAACCCTGCGGGTTGCTTATCAATGCTTTTTTTTATGTATAAGGGGTTGCGTTGATTATATTCATCTGGGCTGATACCCACTTGAACGTAAAAAGGAGGAGTAGGCATGGTATTTCCTTGTTTTTTTTCGTTATCACAACCTGATAATACAAGGCTGCATAATATTATTAATAGTCTTTTTATTTGCATTAATAGACCAAAGCTGCATCGGGGGTGTTAACCCAGCCTGCCATTGTTTGTAACTCTTGTTCCATATAAGTTTGTTTGGTATGCATTAGCCGGTGAAACTTTTGAGCGGCCTTACCTATCCAGTCCATACGGCTCTCAAAGTCTTCTACAATCATATCATCAGGTGCTACCGATTTTAATTCTTCATCATCAATATCACATTCATGAGTAAAAGTGAGCTGGTAGGTAGGTGACATCCACTTAACCCATTTAGAGCGTTGTATTTTCGCCCAGGCTGCAAAGTCGGGGTTTTTATAAATCAAGGGTTGTAATACAGCCCCTTGCTCATGTTCTGCTATTGCCATTAAATGGTCTAGTTGAAATTCTTGCTTTTGTTCTAAATTGCTTTCATTTTCAATTTTTTCAACCAATTTAAAACCCTCAATGACATCTGACGAAGGAACAAAGTTGTTAATGGTTGCTATGGATTTTGCCGCCCAGGGTAGATCGTTGGTGATCTCTTTGACTGCATCTTCTAACTTGTTAGCATCACGTTGTTGGTTGCACATCATACCTTTTTGAAAATTCTCAGGAAAATGATTGTAAAACCAGTGTGAGGCGGCAATGTCTGTAAATAGCCACAAATTACCTTGACCTAAACCGCGAGGAATGGTTTTAAAAGCAATATACATTGAGTTCAATTGCCATGTTGCTAATAAACAGGCAACTGTTTTGCTGGCAAAAGCACCTAGCGCCATCCAGTAATAACGTCCTCGTTTTTCCGGGGTGCCGCCATCTTCTGTTTCTAAATAAAAACGTGCATAAGTTGCAGCTATACGCTTGGCACGAGCTTCAAACAAATCCACTAGTTTATATTCGTTTTCACCGACCTCATCGGATAAGCGTAAATAGGTAAATTGATGAGCCAGTGACCACAATAAGCCACAGTCGCAAACTATTTTTTCGGTTTTATTCGGCTTATCATTTTTTGCTGTAATAGGCTGTTCAATTGCCATAGTTTTTTCCTTGGTGTCTTTTAACTTTTAATAAAGCCTTTATTAATGATGAGCTTTGCCCACACAATATAAAAATCAATTTCTTCGTCTTTTTCAGTTGAAACAATAGTTGTTGTTCCGTTGACTGATGTTCTGCTATCGGCAATATGTAAAGGCTCTGCTGATGAACCCGCTTTAACTGTTTTGTAATCAACATTTTTAACCGGGTTACCTGCATCGTCTACCAGTTGAAAGCGTAAAACATATAAACCATCAACTTCTTCTTCTGTGATTGGTGATACATTAACCGATTCTCCTATTTGTGTCATACTTGAAATCCTTGAAATTGGTTGGTAACAATGAGTATTGGCATAATTGTTATTGCCAAGCTACTTTTTCTAGACAAACTGCGGCTCTGCATTCCCTATCGGAAGAGCTATAAACTAAATGAGCCCCCGACTTTTTTTGTTTTAATAAACTGATACTCGATAAGCCAATGAGTACGCTGCCGGTTGCTGTGCCTAAATCACCATAACAATCGGCAGGGTGTTCTGTTACTAAGTCTTCAGAAAAGTAATTTGAGTTACGTATCATAGCAACACCATACTCTTTCGCCCAAAAGTGTTCACCATTCATACTACTATAAACAGTGCTTATTGGTGCTCCGGTATAAGTTTTTAATGCTTGTTTAAAAGCATCGTCTAACCCGCTGGCTTGATGCGGGTGGAAGCTGTACAAGTGTCCTGCTTCTTTAGCTATGCCTGGAGGATGTATTTCTATAACAGAATTATTTTGTTTGAGAGCGAGTTCTTTGTGTCGAGTAATTAATAAGAAGCCAGCCCCTTCCCCCGGCGCAAAACCATTCGAGTTGTGTTCTGTTAGTAGGCGGTTGTCTTTATCGAGTAAATTAATTTGCGATAGACTGTGATAGCTGTCACTGCCACCAATTAAGACATAATCATTATCTGTTTGCTCAAAATAGTGATGTGCCATGCTAAGGCTGTCAATGACGGCAGCTCTACCGGTATAAAAGTAACGTATTTGTTCTATGTCTATAGGGGCTTTGCTGAGTTTTATTAATTGGCTGGTCAATAATTTTGCGCTAATTGGTTTGGGATGTGATGATGGTTCTGGCATTGATAAAATAAGCGGAATTTTTGTGGGGGAGAAATGCTCGTTATTATTGATATGCGCTAAAGATTCTTGTAGTGCGTAAACCGCCATTTTAATCATGTGATCGTATTGTTCTTGGTAATATGTACCAATTTCTAAGTCAACCTGTAGATCTTCAAATATTGATTTGGGAATATGAGTCATCGTGATAGAGTTGCCTTGTTGGCTCTCATATTTTGAGAGTTGATATGCACTGATTTTGGCTTTAACAGAGGCCTGTGTCATTTGGCTGTTGCTACCTACAGGGGTCTGCATACCTATTCCAGCAATGTACATTCGATATTTATAAGTCATTAACGTTGTTTTGATTAGTAGACGAAATAGTTTTTTATTCGCGTTTAAATTAATAGTGCTGGATTATAGAGTTAATTGACTATTGAAACTATTAAGTAGCTCGCTATGAGATTTAAAATTGCTGAGAATGTCGACTTTATCTCACTCAAAATTAAAGGGAATAATTGTGTGTACATTTCGTTAGCTCTTGAAGCTGCTTGATTTGTCTTAAATCTTGTTGCATTTTAATTTAAAGGGTAGAGTTTTAATTTGGGGTAACAAAGGTATAATGAGCTGACTCATCTATACTGTTAGGAGTATCAATGTACAAAAATTGGATTGTATTGTGCTTAATGCTCTTTCTTATTGCTTGTACAAGCAAAACAGAAAGACTTAAGGAACAAATAGCAACAGATACTATTTTAGTAGAAAAAAAGCTACAAAATTTATCGAATGGATTAAAAAATCAAACTATCAGCAATGCCGCTATTCTTAAGCAGTATGCATCTCAGCTCAGTCGAGGTAACTCTGAATATCAGGGATTAATTCAGTTATTGGCTAAAAATGCTGATATTGACGGACCTATGTATCAATCATTAGTTGAACGATTGAATGCAGTAAAAAAGTACTCGGCTTCAGGTAGTTCTATTGAGCTGTTAGAAGAAAATTTACTAGAGTTAGAAATTCTTGCTGAGGCTGCTCATCCGACTACATTTAATGATGCTTTATCTGATCCTATTAACGTTTTAGCTGATATTTCTGAAGGGAAGCTACCACGAGTTCAGTCGATTAAACGTGAACAAGAAAAGTCGGCTAATAGTGGTCAGGATTATGGCAAGGGAGCGCAGTTAATTGGCAATCCTCAATATGGGAGCTGGAAAACTAATAGCAGCGGGATGAGCTTTTGGGAATGGTATGGTGCTTATGCGTTGTTCTCGAATTTAATGGATGGACGCCGCTATAGTTATTCTGATTGGGGCAGAGGCCGTCCTTATTCTTATTACCATGATTACGGACGAAACCGATATACAAAACCATCGGTTTATAAGCAGCAAGATAAGCTGCAAACCCGTACGGAAAAATCGTTTAAGCAACAAGGTAAACGATTTTCAAGTCCTTATGCAAAAAAGCGTACAGGTGCAAGCGGGCTAAGTAAGACAAGTCAATCAAGACCTTCTTCTGGTAGTTTTCGTAAAGCATCTTCATTTCGTAAATCGGGATCCAGTTCGGGTCGTCGAGCACAGTCTAGAACAAGCCGCGGTCCTAGTCGCGGAAAATAAAGAGTAAGGGATCAATTAAATGAATTTAAATCAATTAGATATTTGGAATATTCAAGCATTTACACTCGATCTCCTCGTTTTTGTCGGGTTATTAATTAGCTTAAAATTTCTTAAGGGGGCTTTGTCCAGTGTTCAATCACAGGCTGAGTTAGTGGATAAAAATAATGCTGCTTTCGGCTTGAGCCTAGGTGGCGGTATTTTATCTGTTGGCATTATGCTAACAGGGGTTTCGTCTGGAGATTTTGCAGATTCTTTGGTTGAAGAAGTGACCGCAATGGCTATTTTTGGTGTGCTGGGGTTGGTCTTAATTTTACTTGGTAGAATGTTGCAAGATAAATTGGTACTGAGACAAGTTGATATTCATGGTGAGTTAGCAAAAGATAATATGGCTTGTGCCTTGTTAGATGTTGGACATATGTTGGCTGTAGGTTTAATTGTTCGTTCTGCTATGATTTGGATTCCAAATTCAGATCTTTCAATTATTCCTTTGTTAGTCGCTGCATTTTTTATGTCGCAACTGGTTGTCTCAATAGCATCATTGTATCGGGTTAAATTATTTAAAGCTCGTAACGCTAATCATGGGAATAATTTACAAGAAGCGATTATTCAAGGTAATAATGCACTTGCTTTACGATATGCTGCTTTTATTATCGGGGCTGCGTTTGCTGTAACAGCTGCATCTAATATAGTGACATTTAGTTTAGAGAATATGTGGCTTTCTGCTGCCATTTGGGCAGGACTGGCTTTAGCTATGGTGCCTGTTTACTCCTTGATCGTGTTAATTATTCGAAAGTTGGTATTAAGTGGTGTCGATGTTGCCGAAGAAGTTGACCGCCAAGGTAATGTTGGAATTGCCGCTGTTGAAGCAGCTATTTTTGTCGCTACAGGTTTGGTTTTTACTGCTCTGATATAATCCGATGAGTGAATCTATTCAAGCAAAACGTTGGTTGCTTTTGCGGCATGACATCGTTTTGCTTGGCATTATGATGGTCCTTGCTGCTTGTGGTTTAATCTACGAGTATTTATTGTCTCATTATGCTGGTCGCGTATTAGGTGTTATGGAAAGTACCATCTATGCAATGATTGGTATTATGATTGTTGCAATGGGACTGGGGGCTTGGTGCGCCAAATGGTTTAAATCTCCATTTACTGTTTTTGCCTGGTTGGAAATCTCCATTGCATTTTTAGGGGCTTCATCGATTCTAATTATTGCTGGTCTTATTGCAACAACTGATAAACTTCCCGAACTTATTTCAAGTACTTATAACCTTCCTCCTGATACTGTAATCACCGGTGGTGTGTTTGAACAGCTGCAATCTGTAAGTAGGACACTGCCTTATATTTTTGGATTTGTGCTTGGTTTATTAATTGGTATGGAAATTCCTTTAATTGCTCGAATCAGAGAGCAAGTGTATGGCATTCATCTAGAAAACAATGTGGGAACTATATATGGTGCTGATTATATAGGAGCCGGTGTGGGGGCTTTTATTTGGGTATCCTATATGCTGACTATTGATATTATTCTTGCCGCAACTCTAACTGCACTATTGAATATTATTGCTGGTAGTATTTTTCTATTTCGGTACTGGAAAAGTATTCGTTTCGGTAAGATGTTAGTAATTGCCCATTTATTATTGTTAGCTTTGTTGGTATTGATTGTAGATAGTGGCTCACGCTGGATGAGTGAGTTTTCAAATGTACTTTATCGTGATCAAGTGGTTTATCAAACACAAACTAAATTTCAAAATATTACTTTTACTGAGCGTTCTTTAGGAGTTACTAAGCAACCTGTTATTGATATGTATTTAAATGGTCGTCTTCAGTTTAGCAGTCAAGATGAGACTGTTTACCATAGTATGTTGGTCTATCCTGCAATGCTTGCTTCAGCGAGAAGAGAAAAAGTGCTTATCATTGGTGGCGGAGATGGTCTTGCGTTGCGTGATGTTTTGGAGTGGAATCCAGAGCAAGTGACGCTGGTTGACTTAGATAGAGGTTTAGTGGAGCTTTATTCTAATCGTTTTGCTATTTCATTAGATGAGCGCTCAAAAGGTTTGCGCAAAAGGCTTATAGAGCTTAATAAAGGGGCATTTGATGATCCAAGAGTCGAAGTCATTTTTGGGGATGCTTTTATTGAAATTGAAAGCCTGCTCAGCCAACAGCAACATTTTGATACGATTATTATCGATTTACCTGATCCGAGTCATCCTGACTTAAACAAGCTCTATTCTGATTATTTTTATGCCAGAATAAGACAATTGTTAAGTGGTGATGGCGTGATGGTTGTGCAGTCAACTTCGCCTTTTCATGCCAAGGATGCGTTTATCAGTATTGGCAAAACAGTTAAAAATGCTGAGTTTCTACATGTGGAGCAATACCGCCAGAATATCCCCTCATTCGGTGAGTGGGGGTGGACAATTGCAACTAAAATGGGGGCTTCAGCTAAGAGCCGACTTGAACAACAGGCCAGCTTAGTTGTAAACAGTCCGTATGTTACAAGAGATATTTTATTAGGTGCTTTTGCTATGCCAGCAGGCTTTTATCAGAATGTACAGGAAGTAAAAGTTAACTATTTAGGAAGTGGTGTGATTTACCAATACCACACCGAAGCATGGCAAAAAGATGTTGGGGTTTTTGCACCAATATCCAATTAATTTAAAATTCGCGCTTGACATTTTATGTCGAGTTTATTATCTTTATTTCACGCAAGACATTTTATGTCATAACAAAGAGGGTATTTGAATCATGTCATTAAAGGAACTGGCTATTCAACTTAACGGGTTTGTTCAAGATGGTTTTACATTGGATGTGTTACCTATTCAAAAGAATGATAAAGGAGATTTAGGTGTGCTTCAGGTTACGGTAGAAGGCTTTGATGAGCTTCCTATTTTTGTAACTGCTACTGATGAACAGATTTTATGTGTGACCAATTTATTTACCAATCAAGAAGTAAGTCCTGAATTAGTGAATGAATTGAACGCCATGCTATTAAAGTTAACAGTTAATGTACCGCTCAGTTCTTTTGGAATGATTGATGACCAATATGTGTTATTTGGTGCGATGAGTGTAAATACTTTGGTAGACAATATTGCTCATGAGCTAGTAACCCAAGCAGAAAATTCGCTTGAAGCTCTTGAAGCGTTAGAAGAGTTTTTAAAATAGAAGTGCTAATTTAGCCTAGGAGTTTTAATTATGAGTATTTTAAAGAAGATAGTTACAGCAATTCGTGGAGGTGCTCGTGAGGTTGGTGAGAGCATTGTTGATACCAATGCTATTCGAATTTTAGAGCAGGAGATTGTTGATCAAGAAAAAGCAATAGCCAAAGCTAAAGATTCATTGACAGAAGTCATGGCTGACCAATCAAAAACTGCGCGACAAATTAACGCACTGAACGATCGAATTGCAGAGCATGAAAAGTATGCAACTCAAGCTTTGGAAAAAGGTGACGAAGGTCTAGCTTTAGAAGTGGCCGAAAAAATTGCTGAGTACGAAAATGAAGCTGCTGAATTACAGCCTGTTTTAGATAATTATAAAGCAAGCGTGGCTAGCTTAAAAGATCAAATTCGTAAAGCAGAAAAGGCAATTCAAGAGCATAAACGTGAATTATCAGTTGTTAAAACAACAGAGAGTGTGCAGAAAGCACGAGTATCTGTTAACTCATCACTTTCATCTGGTGTTTCTAAATCTTCGGCAGCGCGTGAGTCTTTGAGTCGAATTAAAGAAAGACAGCAGAGAACTGAAGATAAAATAAAAGCTGCAGAAGAGTTGAATGCTGAAAATACAGATCAAGCACTAAAAGACAAGTTAGCTAGTGCAGGTATTGGCGATACAAAATCAAAAGCAAATGATATTTTGGCTAGATTAAAAAATAAATAATCATTTGAGCAATTAATTATATTAAATTATCAGGCGAGTTTTTCGCCTGTATTTTTTGAGAAAAAATATGTTTAATAAATTATTCGGAAAAGATAAAGAGTCAGTTCGTATATTAAATAACCCTGAGGAATTACAGGTTGGTGATATGCTTGAAATGGTTGATTCATTTGGCTTACCAACTCAAATTCGTGGAAAGACATTTCAAGTAATGTCAGTTAATACTTATGAGTATCAAAGCGAACGTGAAACTGAATTTATGATTCAGGGGGATGATGCCGGAACATTTCATATGACAATTGAAAATGAAGATGGTGAAATGTTTGTAAACTTCACACTGAAAATCGAACGTGATGAGGTTGAAGCATTACTTGATATGGATACTTTTGGTATGGTTTTCGATGAGGATATTTGTCGCGAATCGATCGATGTTATTGGTAATGCAAGTTCTTATGAAAGATGGGTTGCTACCAGTTATCGCCAGCAAGGAGAGTGGTATCGAGGCTATTATTACAAAGGCGATTTTAGAAAGAAGGAAGTTTCTTCTTATGAAAGTAAAGATGCTGAACCTTTTGAAGCCGTTGCATTAAGTTCCGATGATGATATGCATTTTATTAATGTTGAAGTCTGGGAAGATGGAACAACAGATGTCGCTTTGGGTGTATCAAGACCATTGAGTGATATAAAAGCCTTGTATGGAAAAGTGTAAATGGATAAAACAAAGCGAAAGTGGAGTAAACAAGCAGAGGCTGCTAAAGCAACTCAGGTTGCATTTGATGTGAGCGAGTCTTTATATCATTTCATACAATTAAAATCAGTTGAAGATAAACTCAAGCCATCAGATTTTATTCGCAAAGTTTTAGGGCTTGACTTTAAAAGTAAAAAAGTTAGACCAAGATTAACGGTTACTTTAAGTCATGATGATTATCAAAAGCTGGGGCAAGAATTTAATATTGATCCAGATGATCGAATTGCTATAAAAGCAGCGGTAACCAATAAATTAATTGGTTTAGCAAAAAATAGTTAATAAGCAATTTATTATAGTGGTTATAAAATAAAGGGGGGAATATGCATAAACCTAAAGGTGCTGGTGGTACTAGTGGTGGAGTCGGTCGTTATTTGATTGGACTTTTAATGATGTGTGTTGGTACCTATTTATTTTTATCAAAAGTTATCGTGACTAGTGGTGCTTTTTCAAGTGGTTTTGGCTTTGGCACTCATTTATATGCTGTGGGAGGTGGTTTTGGTATTACTGGCGGTATGATATTAATTCCATTCATTGTTGGTGTTGTCATGATATTTTGGAATAGCAAAAATTTGTTAGGATGGATTCTTGCAGGGTTTAGTATTATCGCTCTTATTGCAGGAATTATTGTTAATATTCGAATGACTTTAATGCCAATGTCTGCGTTCGATATTATTGTATTATTAATTCTGATGGCTGGTGGCGCTGGGTTATTTTTTAGTTCATTAAAGAGTATTGAAACATAATAGGCATTGAATAACTTGTTTTCTATTTTTTTTTGTTATGATATGTGCTTTTTTTACTCTGTTTAGCTTGATAGTTATTTGAATTTTCTCTCCGCTGGTTTTGTTTCTTTGTATGAGAGAACTGGCTCGTTTTTGCTGAATGAGATAGTGCTGAATTAAGTTGTTTAATTTCTTTATTAGTTAAGTTTCTCCATTGGCCAATTTTTAAGTTTCCTAAATGTACAGACATAATTCGAGTGCGTTTTAATTTAACAACTTCATAGCCTAGATATTCGCACATACGACGAATTTGACGGTTTAAGCCTTGGGTAAGTACTATCTTAAATATAAAACGGCTAATAATATCAACTTTGCAGGGTTTAGTGACGGTGTCTAAAATTGGTATTCCATTTGACATTTTTTGAGAAAAAGTATCATCAATTGGCCTATTCACGGTTACGATATATTCTTTATCATGTGCGTTCTCTGCACGTAAAATTTTATTAACAATATCACCGTCGCTGGTTAAAAAGATTAGGCCTTCTGAGGGTTTATCAAGCCTTCCAATAGGAAATATCCGCTCTTTATGATTAATGGCATCAATTATATTTCCTTTAATATGTCGTTCAGTCGTACAGGTGATTCCAATAGGTTTATTGTAAGCAATATAAATTCTATCTGTTTTGTTTTCTGCACTTGGCATTATTCGTTTGCCATCAACCTGTACGTTATCAGTTGCTAGTACTTTCGTTCCAAGTTGTGGTTGCTCGCCATTAATTGTTACTCGCTTTTGTTCTATGAGTTTATCGGCTTCTCGTCGTGAGCAAAAACCTGATTCGCTAATAAATTTATTAAGACGCTTTTCCAATTAATTACCTATCTATAGTTGTTGTGTTATTGGATTTTTTTTCAGCCAATCAAAAGCTTCTTTTTCAACTGCTTTAATATCATCATACTCCATATTTTGTCTAACTTTTGTTCGATTGTTTACTCCTTCTAATGACCCCCTTTCTGCTGCAATAACAAACCAAAAGTAAGCTTTTTTAGGGTTTTTAGCAAGGCCTAATCCTTGGTGATAATGGATACCTAATTCATTAGGAGCATCGGCATAACCAAGTAAGGCTGACTTAGTTAGCCACTTTCTTGCTAGTAAGTAATCTTTATTTTCATTTTGATAGAGCAAAGCTAGGAGATATTGGGCATAAGCATTATTTTTGTTGGCGGCTTTTTGAGCATATGTAAAAGCCCGTTTTATATTTTTGGGTATTTCTCCACCGCGAATATAAATATTGGCTAAACTGGCAATTGCTGGTGCAAAATCTTGGGCCGCTGATTGTTCATACCAACTTATGGCTTTACGAATATTTTTACTAACAATAATTCCTTCTTCATAAAGGTATCCCATCATTTGTTGGCCCAATTGGTTATCCTGCTTAGCTGCTTTTAGTGACCAGTTATAAGCTTGATAATTACTTTGTCTAACTCCCCAGCCCCAAAAGTACATTACCCCTAATTTTGCCTGAGCTTCTGCATTATTTAAATTAGCTAGTTTTGTGTATTCTTCAGCTGCTAAGTCATAATTTTGTTTATCGTAAGCTTCATTTGCTTTTTTTATATCTGCATAAAGTGGACTGATTAAAATACAAAATGTACACAATAATAAATAAACCACCGATTTTAAAAATGTCATTATGAGCCTCGCAACCTTTTTTGATGGAATTAACTGAATTATTTTAACACTTTAGACGCGTAATTTGTTAAATCAAATATAAATTTATAAGGAGGTAGTTGTGAGGTTTCTTTTTTATTATTTTGTAACTGGTAGTGTAGTGTTTAACCGTTTTGTTATTTTTTCCTTCATATTACTGTGTTAGCATCATTTGCATATTTTTCAGGTGCCTAATGGATAATCGGGAAGTAGGTATATAGTCCTATGTTGCCCCCGCAGCGGTGATAGAGTAAGTTGTTTTACAAAATGATTTTACTCTTCAGTCCGGAGACTGGCCTGTCTATCAATAATTCAGGCGGGGTGTCCTGTTGTTATAGTCACTGTTTTTCATTGGTTATATCATGCCGCATGTAACGCTTAATTTGCTTTGTAAAGCTTAGGAGTGTACTGTGAGTCATTTTCGTGATTTTATGTTTTGCTTAAAGTTTATGTTAATTTTTTTATTATTCTTTTAAGTATTATGATGCTTGCATAAGGAGCTGTTTGAGTGAACTCATTTTATTGACTCTGTTTGTAGGTAAATATCAATATAACCTAAAAATTAACTCAAGTTTGTAAGCTGGTTGGATTATTATAGTAGTAGTTCTAAATTATATCGTTGCTATAAAATGACATTGGGATTACCTGTATTATATACTTTTCGACGTTGTCCATATGCTATGCGGGCAAGAATGGCATTGTTTTACAGTGAGATCAATATTGAGTTAAGAGAAGTTCACTTAAAAAACAAGCCTGAATCAATGCTTGCAATTTCTGCAAAAGGAACTGTCCCTATACTATTATTGACTGATGGTAAGGTTATTGAAGAAAGCAGAGAAATCATGCTATGGGCTCTCAAAAAGAATAACCCAGATGATTGGTTAGTAACAGACAAACAATCGCAAATTAAAAGTCTAATTGATTTTAATGATTCTCAGTTTAAATTATGGTTAGATCGATATAAGTATTCAATACGATACCCTGAAAACTCCAAGCTGTATTATAGAGAGCAAGCCGAGATTTTTTTAATGAGATTAGAAAATAACTTAACTAAGTATGAGTATTTACTTGGACCATCAATAAGTTTGGCTGATATTGCTATTTTTCCTTTTATTCGCCAGTTTGCTTTTGTAGATAAAGGTTGGTTTGATAACTCGAATTATATTAATCTGAAAAAGTGGTTAAATCGACTTATGAATTCAGAATTATTTAATCAAATAATGCATAAATATCAACCTTGGAAATTAGGTAATCCTCCTATTACTATGTTTAACAAATAATGAACCAGATAAATTATGTGCTTACTTAATGGGAGGAAGTTCCGTTTACATTCTTACACAACAAGCAGGGCAAACTAGTGGTTTATGGCAATGAACATGGTGGAGGTTATTTTCAAAAAAATGTTACTTTGAGCGGTATTGTATAGCTAAATCACTATCAATTGGCATAGAGAAAAGTCAGGGATTTTTGTCACTATTAAGGCGTCTGGCGCAGTGCATAGCCGCTCTATAGACAAGTCAGACAACGAAAAGAGCGGCAAAAATAACGGCTTTTATTGTGACAATTGATAGTGATTTAGCTATATATTGTTGTTCTTGATCCGTTAAGCTGTAAATAAGTTTTCATACTTTGTGATTAAAAAACTTTAAATTTTCGGCTATATTGGGGATTATTAATTAGTCGAAATACTACACAATCTACGAGTGGAATATTGAGTGGTGAAAATAGTGCTCTCACTAGAGCACTATTTTGTATATGTATATAAGCTAAGTTTGCATGAAGCCTATGTTGATTAATAAATACTATTTTATTTAAAGTAGAGAGGAAAGCTGTTGTTCTAATTTTATTTGATCGGCAGCAAATGACCGAATACCTTCGGCCGTTTTTTCTGTTGCCATTGCATCTTCATTCATTAACCACCGGAAATCGCTTTCTGTTAATGGTTGCGGTTTGTCTCGTGTGCTTTGGGTGGGGATTAATTTTCTTGTAACGACTTTATTAGTTGAAGATAGCTCTTCCATTAATGCTGGGCTAATGGTTAAGCGATCACAACCTGCCAGTTGCAAAATCTCACCGATATTTCTAAAGCTAGCTCCCATGACAATTGTGCTGTAGTTCATTTGTTTATAATAGTTATAGATTTCTGTGACTGACTTTACTCCAGGATCATCTTCTGCAGCTATCTCTGTTTTACCCGTCGATTTCTTATACCAATCTAAAATTCTTCCGACGAAAGGAGAAATTAAAAATACGCCGGCCTCGGCACAGGCTCTTGCTTGAGCGAAGCTAAATAAAAGCGTTAAGTTACAATGAATACCTTCTTTTTCGAGTATTTCTGCAGCGCGAATTCCTTCCCAAGTTGATGCTATTTTAATGAGTATTCTTGATTTATCGACATCAACCGATTGATAGAGCTGGATGATTTTCCGTGCCTTGGCAACGGTTTTTTCTGTATTAAAAGATAAGCGAGCATCAACTTCTGTTGATACTTTACCAGGTATGAGCGATAGTAATTTTTTGCCTATTAAAACACTTAGAAAGTCACTTGCTTCAATGACTTGTTGAGATTTATCTGATGATTGTGTCGAGGCGTACTGAATGGCTTCGTCGATTGTTGCAGAGTAGTCTGGCAGTGCTGCTGCTTTGAGTAATAATGAAGGGTTAGTGGTAGCATCTTCTGGAGAGAAATCTGCAATGGCATTAAAGTCGCCTGTATCAGCAACCACCGTCGTCATTGTTTTCAGCTGTTCAAGTTGACTAGGCATGTAATAGCTCTACTTATGAATTATTTTACATGAAGATAGAGGGTTAATTATTTTGAGTCAATAGGCTTTTCATGACGAAAAGCTATAAACTGACTAAACGGCTAAAAAATATTTCTTTAAGAGGTTGGGTATCGGCTAATAAGCTTCCTTTTAAAGATAAAAGGAAGCTTATTTATAGAGGGTTAGTCTATTAAACCATATTGTTCGCGTAATATTTGGATTATTTCAGCTCTAGGGTTTTCTGATAAGATTAATTTTTGACCGGTAATTTTTTCGGCTATATTAATATAAGTTTGAGATACATCCATTAATGCTGATTCAGGTAGAGCATTATCTTTTGCTAACGCTGCACGTTCGGGCATTCTATCTTTATTGAGTAAAATATCAGGTTCAGGGAAATGATTAAGTAAGAATTGGCGGAACGATTCTTTAGATTTTTCAACAATTTTCCCTTCTCTTTGAGAGGGACCATCCCAAATACGTGATGAATCTGGTGTGCCAACTTCATCCATATAGATTAATTTTTCGGTGCCGCTTTTATCTGTTACGTAACCAAATTCAAATTTTGTATCGACAAAAATTTGGTCAATTTTGGCTAGTTCATCACTAATAACATCAAAACCTTGTTTGAGTAATTTTTCATAAAGATCAATGTCTTCTGGTTTGCTAAAGTTAAAGGCTGCATAGTTATCTTCAATATTTTTGCGAGTAATATTGACGTCATCTTGAGCTGGTACTCCGGGTATATTTTCTAAAATACCTTTGGTTGATGGAGTAATTAATAACTTTGGTAATTTTTGATCTTTCTCTAGATTATCTGGTATTTCAATTCCGCAAAACTCTCTTTCTCCTTTTGCGTAAGAGCGCCACATTGAGCCTGTAATATATTGACGAGCAATTGCCTCTATCATTAGTGGTTTGGCTTTTTGAACAATCCAAACAAATGGGTGAGGAATATCAAGAATGTGGCTGTCTGCTAAGCCGTTTTCACGAAATAGTTTAAACCAGTGATTAGATATAGCATTTAATGCAGCGCCTTTACCGGGAACACCATTCATTCCACCTTCACCGTGCCAAATGCAATCAAATGCCGAAATTCTATCACTGATAACCATTATGGCTAATGGTGCATCTGAAGCTACATCGTAGCCTTTTTCTTGAATCAACCGTTGACTATCTGCTGGTGTTAACCAGTAAACGGAGCGAACTTTACCGCTATGTACGGGAGCGTCGGTGCGTATTGGAAGATCATTATTAACCGCCAATACTTTATCAGCAAGACTCATATCAAACTGTCCTCTTTCATTTGTGGATCTTTAAAAGGTAGTCTAAAAAATCGAACAAAGTGTTCGCGAGCCCTAAATTATGTCTACTCTTAATGGACAAAAGATGGGGATTTCTTAGACGCAGAATTATACCAGAACAAAATTTAGTCGCCAGTGGTTTATCGCGCTCCATCTTGTAAAACGGCAATAACAAAGATGAGTTTGGTTTAGTTAATGAATATTATTGATATGCCAACGGTTGCGATTATACTGCCAATTAATGCGTGTGCAGATATTTTGTGTCCTTGAAACCAAGCAATTAGTAATGAAAATATAATGCAGCTGGCAAATAACGATTGCACAATAGCCGCTTCAGCATGGGCAAATGAAAACATTTGTAAGCTCATAGCGATAAAAGTGCCAATAAAAGTGGCCACGAATAAATGTTTCCATGTTTGTTGAGTTGGTTTGTTAGGAAGCCAGTTAGTTTTGCTAAAAAGCATGACAGGAATAATGAATATAAGCCCACCGCAAAGACGAATTAAGCTAGCCGTTAATGAATCTACATTGGTATTGAGTAATACATCACGTCCTATAACTGCTCCCGCTGCCTGACAAAGCGCAGCAATGGCAGCAAAGCTGAAACCAGACCAGGTAAAGTGGGTGTTAGGATCTTTCTTTTTCTTGCTTCTCAAAACAATATCAATACCAAACAATATGATAGCAATAGCCATCCACTGGTATGCATTAAGCCATTCCGATATCCAGAGAATAGCCAGTATTGCGGTAAATATTGGAGCGAGTGTTTCTGCAATTAATAGGGTAGATCTTTCTCCCATTTGGTTAAGTGCCGCAAAAAAAGCGGTGTCACCAATACCAATTCCAATTACTCCACTTAACAAAAGCCAAAGAAGGTTCGATTGGGTAGGTATTTGCCCATTAATGAAGACAACAATAATGGCGAGGCCTGTAATTGATATAATACCTTTCCAGAGGTTAAGTGTTAATGGATGAAAAGCACTACCTAACTGTCGAAAGAATACAACGGCAATTGACCAACAAAATGCTGTTGCTAGTGCGGCTATTTCTCCGATGAAAGACATTGCGTAATAATAAAGACAACTTATTTTATTAGATGGGAAGAATATACGTTTAGTGCTTATTGTTGATCAATGTTTTTTGTCAACTTTACCCACTTTAATGGCAGGTTTGTTCTTTAAACTAATGAAAGTGTAAATATTAGTTAAAAGTGCAAGTTTAACTTTCATTCAATTCTTGCTTGAGTTAGGTTAGCCCCTTTTATTTGGGTTCTCAGTCATACGAGTGTTTTTTATCACAGTTGGGTTATTAGTGTGTGCTTTTTTAAGTGTTTAAGTAGTATCGGTAAAAGTTTATCCATTATTTTTTATATTCTTATTGCTTCTGTTACATGTGGGATCCCGTATGTTCAGTCTTTTGAAGATGATGCATTTGAGGAAGGTGAGTCTGTTGTTGTTGTGACGAGTTTACGCCACCAAAAAGATAATGCGTTAATTAATGATTTTATTTCAAATGAAGAGGTTGCACGCCAGCCGTCATCTGTTGCCGAGCTTTTGGAGGTCGAGCAAGGACTCGCTATTAATGGGCAGCCCGGTCTTCTTCAAACCGTTAGTATTCGAGGCCTAGCTCGTCAGCGAGTACATGCTTATGTTAATGGTATGCGAATTACTTCTGAGCGACGAGCTGGTATAGCTGCTTCGTTTATTGATCCTGTTTTACTCGCTGGTGTTGAGGTTACTCAGGGACCCGCTTCAACTTATTATGGTAGTGGAGCGATTGGTGGTGGAATTCATTTAGTGACGCGCCAAGATGATGCTCTTTGGATGAAAGCAAGTGTTGGTGGCGATGGTAATGAATGGTTAACTGCTGCGGGAACTGGTGGCGATCACTATAGCGCAGGTTTTGCTTTTCGTCAGCGTCAGAATGGTGAGACTTCACAAGGAAGCGAAAAAAATAATCAGTTTTCTCAGCATTCGTTATTTTATCAAAGACATTTTGAGTGGCAGAACTACAAACTTGATTGGCAATTCATTGAAAGTCAAGGTGACGATATCGGTAAAGATAATAGTAGATATCCGCAAAATAGAATCACATCTTATCCTGAAGAAAAGCATGTCTTAACACAGTTGACATTAACATCAGATCAAGATTGGGTTACAAAGCTATATTTACATCAACAGAGTTTATTAACTCAAGATGTCAGGCCAGAAGTACGCATTAATCTGGTTGAAACTGATTCATTAGATATTGGTGCATCATTGGAAAATCAATGGCAGCAAAGTGGATTTAATGGCCTATTCGGCATTGATTACTTCGCTCGACGGGATGTCGACAGTCAGGAAAAAGAAACTCATTTAGATACCTTGTTAGTCACTCATACTCAACCTTTATTAAGTGGTAAAGAAAATGAAATCGCAGCTTTTTTTACGGCTAATAAAGCGTTTGATGGTTGGTCTATTCATTCTGGTTTAAGGGTGAATTATCAGTCACAAAATAGCCAAAATAGTTCTCAAATATCAGATAATTTTACAACTTACTTTTTAACGGTTAATAAGCCCGTGACTCAACATATTGATCTAACTTTGAGTTATGGAACCGGCTTTCGTTTTGCGAGTTTATCTGAACGTTTATTTACTGGAACGACTGGTCGTGGTCAGACCGTTGGTAATATCAATTTAAAGCCAGAAGAATCAACTTCGTTTGACTTAGGCTTGAGATTTCAAAAAGATGATTTTAAAGCAAGTATTAATCGTTTTAAAACGACGATTGATCATTTTATTGAAAGGAGCAGCATTGATGATAATACCCGAACTTATCAAAACTTATTGAAAGGAGAGTTAGTCGGTTGGCAGTACGAATTTAATTATAATGCTAATAAACAACTAGGCTTTGAGTTATCTGGGCAAGGTATACATGGACAAGATCAACAAGGAAGGGCGCTTGCCGATGTTCCTGCTAAAAGACACCAGTTGTCGATTGATTATTTACAAGGTGACTGGTCTGCTCGTTTAAGTTATGTGCATCGGTTGAAAAAGAATACTGTAGTTGATGGAGAGCTGCCTTTGGACACCGCCGAAATTGTTAGATTTAAATTGGGTTATCAATTCAACCAAAACTGGGTATTGCAAATGAGTATGAATAACCTGCTTGATGAAGTCTATTACGCATCTAGTGATGACTTGAGCACTTTAGCTGCTGGCAGGGAATGGACTTTAAGTTTGTCTTATCATTAGGTTTGTACCTGTTTGGGGGATTGATGAATATTTTTGAAATTAGGTTTATCTAAAAATCATGTAGGCGTAACCATTTTGTCGCAATCCATTTTTCGCCTTTTTCGACAGGACTTCCACCATGTAAGGAACGTTTATCTAAATAACCTTCATGGTTAGCATAAGCAAAGAAAACGGCATGTCCCTCATGAGGTAGTACATTAAGTCCTATTTCTGGAAAAATAGTGGAGCCACCGGCTTCTACATTATTCAAGTACATAATTAAAGTAGCGTAGCGTTGACCACCTCTACTTCTGCTTAAGCTCTGTTTATTACCCGGATTTTTGGGGTCAAAGTAGTCCCAGTGAGGTCGATATTCTTCTCCGGGTTTGTAATTTAAAACAGAAATAGATTCACCACGAGTAACAGGTATTTTTAATAAGTGGCTAATTCTTTGTTCAATACGTTGAATGACATCAAACTCGCCTCTTTGAAAAAAACAACCCTGGCTTGATCGTGTTGGATCAAAATCATAGTTTCCATTGACAGGGTTAACCACGGTTGATGGTTTTAGGCGGGGTTTAGATAGCGCTATTAGCTGATGACACTCTTCAGGTGAAAGCAGTTCTCCAAATTGAACGACTCGTGGGCTGTTCAACGACATTAATATAGGAACATTTCTATCTCCAGCATTGGGTTTATCTTGGCCTTCTTTTATTTCGTTTGTGCTGGGTTGTTGCTGTGATAGCGCTTCTTCAGTTGAACGGTTCGGCTCTTTATATGAGGTTTTATTAAAAACTTGCTGTTTAAATGAAAGCCCATCAGCCCATTCTTGTTTAATTTTTGTCATCTTCTCGTGATTCATTACCATATCCTTTAATCTGTAAACTACAGTTAAACTCATAGATAAATCAATAGGACTAGTTCACAAAAAATTTAATATTTAACCGAACAAAGGTTTGATAGAAGCTTCTATTTTATTTGGACGCGTTTTATTAATTTGTCGTTATATTAATGTTACAGTAGAATTTTGCTTTTAAAATAAGAGCTTAAAAAATGAAGGTAATATACCCTTTTAAGCGGAAAGGGTATATTAATTGGTTCTATAAAAATACCGTTCAAATGAGGCTAGTGATTTAAACTGCAATAATGACACGTATCGCTTGTAGTTGTAATTGAGAGCCTTTTAAATATTTTTCTAATAATTGTGTTTGGTTTTTAACAAATTGGATTTCTTCTTCACGAATGTTAGGGTTTTTCTTGCGTAATGAAAGAAGCCTGTTAACTTCTTCTGTTTGTGATTGGTGCATATCACTAACGACAGAATCAAGCACTTTTTCTGCTTGCTCGTGCGCTTTTTTATCGGCAAAAGCCAACATTTTTCTTAAAGCTGTCGCTTCACTTTTTAGCGCTTGTCTTGAGGCATTCTTCGGTATTTTATGGCACTGTTTACTCAGGTTTTCATGAGATACTTTATCGGCTAAATTATTGCCATTTATATCTGTTAATATGCGAAATGCTGTGTAGGGTAAAAAACGTTGGGCTTGTAAATATTTAGGGGCAACACTTTCAACATGATATAAAACTTCCATTAAAAGTGTACCTGCTTTAATGGCTTTGTTTTTTAACACGCATACACTAGCATTACCTTTATCTTCTGATAGTACTAATTCAATAGCGCCATTAACCATCGGATGTTCCCATGACAAAAATTGAATATCGTCTCTTGCTAAAGCTATATTTCTATCGTAAGTGGCTGTGATTCCATCTTCTGGCAAACTAGGGAAAGCGCCGATATACATATGATCACCGGGTTGAACAACATAAGATTTTAAAGAGTGATCTTCAAACTGAACACCAAAGCGGTCCCAACAAGACTCCATAAAAGCTCGGGGAGTTAAGCAGTCTCGTTCTGATACTCTTTCAATTAGCTCTTCTGCGACTTGTTTGTTGTAGGAGGCTAGTTCAAGTAATTTATCTTTACCTGACTCCATGGCTTGATTGATTTCTGAAGCAACTTTTTGGGTTGTTTCTATAAGCGCTTGCTGTTGAGACTGATCTTGATACTCTATGATTGCATCGAACAGCTGAGCTTTAGTTCGTTTAAATATTGCATTGCCTGCTGCATTTGTTTTTTCAAATGCATTCATACCAACATGATACCAGTTGAAAATAACTTCTTGCGCACTGTTTTGCATGAAGGGTACATGTATTTCAATGTCTTGCTTTTGGCCAATCCGATCAAGACGGCCAATGCGTTGTTCTAATAAATCGGGATTGGCAGGTAAGTCCATTAACACCAATTTGTGACTGAATTGAAAGTTTCTGCCTTCACTGCCTATTTCTGAGCAAAATAATACTTGAGCACCATCTTCCAGATCAGCAAAATGTGCCGCTGCTCTGTCTCGACTAATGATATCCATATCTTCATGAAAGGTGCAGCAATTAATACCTATTTTGAAACGGCAATGTAAATCTAGGGCAATAGCTGTATCTTTGTGGGCGCAAATAATAAGAATTTTTTCATCTAAGTTGGTTTTTAAAAAGTTCTTTAACCATTCTATTCTAGGATCAAATTGTGTCCATGAGTCATCATGATCTTGTGTTTCAGGGTGTAAAAGTAACTCTACTGTTTGTTGCAGAGTATCTCCCATTGCTTCGAGATATTGTTCACAGTTTTCAACAGGGTGTGGAATAACTTTTCTTTTTGGAAAACCTTGAATATTTTTACGCGTGTTTCGGTATAGTACTCGTCCGGTTCCATTTCGATCGAGTAATTCTTTTAAGATCACTTCTCGGTTTGTTTCTTCAATCGTTAAATCGTCAATGTATTGTGCAATCTTTGTTTTAAGTGAATCATCCCAAACTTGGTTGTCAATTAGTTCAGAAACTAGCTCTGCAATAGGTTGATAGGCTGCTTGTTCTTCAATAAATGCCTGTAAGTTGTGGAAACGATCTGGGTCAAGTAGCCTTAAGCGGGCAAAGTGACTTTCTTGCCCAAGCTGTTCAGGGGTTGCTGATAGTAGCAATAAACCTGGTGTTTGTTTCGCAATTATTTCGACTCGAGTATAGTCTTCTCCTGGTTTACCCGGTTCCCACTCTAAGTGATGTGCTTCATCAATAACCAATAGATCCCACTCTCCTTCAGCAATTTGTTTTAAGTTGCATTGGGCAAAGAATTCGCTGCTGCACAGTACGAATTGTTCTGAAAGAAATGGATTTTCAATTTCAATATCTTCAAGATCCACGGATTCACCAAAATCTAGATCATCTAAATCACTTAATGAATCAACACGTTCTTGGTCGAATATGCTGAAGTGCAAGTTGAAACGTCTAATCATTTCAACAAACCATTGGTTGACTAATGGTGCTGGAACTACAATTAAGACCCTGTGTGCTCTGTGGTTTAGCAGTTGTTGATGTATAATCATGCCTGCTTCAATGGTTTTACCTAAACCAACTTCATCAGCCAATAAAACCCTTGGAGCATAACGACTACCTACTTCAGATGCTATATAGAGCTGATGACCTATTAAGTCTACACGGGGCCCTTGTAATCCATTTATTTCACAGCGCTCTTGTTGTTCTTTGGCTTTCATGGCCGCATAACGTAGTTCAAACCAGCGAAGAGAGTCTATTTGACCTGAAAATAAACGATCGGATGCTTTATTAAGCTGCAAGTAGTGATTAAGTTGGGTTTCTGGAATAGGTATAAGTTCTGTACTTTCTGGGTTTTCTTTACTCATATAAACCAGAATATCGTTTAGCGGCTGGACATTTTCTACCACTAAAACTTCGCCGTGCAGTGTTTCTATCTCATCTTTAGGCTGATAAGTAACTCTTGATAAAGGCGCGTTATTTTTAGCGTAGGTTCTTTGGTCTTCACTAGCAGGAAAGTAGACGGTAACTAGTCGGTAATCTACTTCTTTGATAATTCCTAATCCTAATTCGGTTTCATTTTCACTTAGCCAGCGCTGGCCAACGGCAAATTCAGTCATAGTCTACTTTAAGAAAAATTGTCAATTTGCATACTTCATACTTTAAAGTCAGTATAAGAGCAATGTTGGAAAGGCGCGGATTATAGCACCAGAGAGCCAAGGAAATAAGCGTTTATTCCATTCTTTTTTATAAGCCTTTTAATAGAATGGTATTCGGTATGAGTCGATTGCTAAGAAGTATTGTAACGATTTTAGTTAATCTCAAAGTGAAATTGTAGTGTTTGGCTCTCTGGCTTATGACATGACATAAAAGAGTCAGTTTGAAACCTGTTTGAAAATTATATTTATGCAATGTATTGCTTTTAAGTCGGTTCAGGTGAAGTCGATTAAGGTGAAGTTCTGGTAATGGTTTCAATTTTGTTATTACCTATGTTGTTTTTTTTGTTAATCTAACTTTTCACTACGAGGTGTTAAAAAGTACCGGAGGATTTTTATGGAGCTATTTGCTACTGACAGGTTGTGTTTGAGAGAGTTAACAATAGAAGACGCCCCTTTTATATTAAAACTGGTTAATGAACCTTCTTGGATAGAAAATATAGGTGATAAAAATGTCCACGATATTGAGGGAGCTAAAAGTTATCTACTACAAGGACCTATTAAAAGCTACCAAGAAAATGGTTTTGGTTTATATTTGATCGAGTTAAAAAAAGGGCATACGCCTATTGGTTTATGCGGCTTGGTCAAGCGTAAAGAATTTGACTCCCCAGATATTGGCTATGCACTTATACCTGAGTTTTGGGGATTAGGGTTAGCTTCTGAAGCTGCTAAGGCGACCTTGAATTATGCCAAGCAAAAGTTGAATATTGAGCGTGTTCTAGGGCTTACATCATTAGGTAATGCAGGTTCTATCAAAGTACTTGAAAGAATTGGTTTAAAGTATGAGAAAACAGTTGAATTGCCTGGCTATAATGGCGCAAGCCGTTTATTCGTACCTGCATAAATAGTTCAATCGACTAATAATATAGGGTGCATTCGATTAGGTACCCTACATTTCTACTACAAATTATAAACAGATCTCGCCTGAAACATCATTCAAAATATTCCGATTGTTTATATGAGATGGAATATCCAATGAAACCAAGTACTCGTTTTGTCAAATACATCAGCTTTTTAACACTGTTTTTTTCGCTATCCTGTATGGGGTTGGCAGAGCCCGAAATAGTGCATGAAGAGATTAATCCTTTGATTAATGATTATGTATTAGAAAAAGATAAGCTTGATAGTGAAGGAATACCAGACGCTTCATCTGAAGAAAAAAAGATTGAAGTTATAGGACAACGAAATAGGGCGAACAGTGAAGTTGATGAAGATACTAAAAAGTTGCTTAAAGTACCTGGTATTGCGGGTGATCCTTTAGCCGCCGTATACAGCTTACCAGGTGTTGTAATGGCAGGGGGCGATTATGGTGGTCAACCAGCAGTCAGAGGCTCTTCACCTGATGATAATGCTTATTATATAGACTTTATGCCGGCAGGTTATATCTTTCACGCATTTGGTCCCAGTATTTTCAACGAAAATCTAGTGCAAAAATTTGATTTATTTCCGGCTGGGTTCGGGGCTCAGTTTGGTGAAGCAACAGGAGGTATTATTGACGTTTCTTTACGTGATCCGCGTAACCAGGATTTTGCTGGGACTTTTGATTGGAGCTTTTTACAAACAGGGGTTATGGTTGAGTCGGGGGTAGGTGAGAACCAAGCTTTTTATGCATCATTTCGCAAAAGCCTTATTCATTTATATATCGAAGAGGGTGAAGAAGATGAAGATGGTATTACATTCTATAAGGCACCTCAATCTGATGATTATCAATTTAAATATCAGTGGTTAATTGGAAGTAATCAAAAGTTTACTCTCAGTGCTAATGGTGCCAGTGATTATACTCGGGCTAATTTAGCTAAAGAATCTGAAGAAGGAAGGGCAGATCCCGAGTTTGTCGGTGATATTTATTACGATGAAAATTTCGATAGTATTGGAGCACGCTGGGAGCTATTTACAAATAATGGGGGCTACTGGAGTTTAGCTGTTTCTCAACTAAAAGATAATGAGATATTGACTTATGGAGATGGTCAATACATTGATCAAAGCTACCAAGAAGACTTTTTTCGGGGGTATTACCAAACGAATTGGTTTAAAAATCAAAAGTTAACCATTGGAGCTGAAATTCGACAATTTAATTTTACTTATCGTTTTGATTTCATCCCTTATTTTTGCACCGATCATCAGCAAGATTGCGAAAGCCAGAGAGGAGATAGAATAGCTGATTCTGCAAAATTAGAACAATCGACTAATGCTTTTTATGTCACTAATCAATGGAAAGTGGCTTCCGATTTAGATGTTGAGCTAGGGATCCGAGGAGAGTATAACGATTATACTGAGGAGAATATTTGGATGCCAAGAGCTGCGATTAACTGGCACGCAACAGATAATCTTTCATTCAACGCTAAAGCTGGGCAGTATACTCGTTTTCCTGATGCTGAAACCGCCATTCGCTTACTTGGTAACCCAAATATTAAGTCACCGTTGGCCGATCACTTTTCTATTGGTAGTAAGTTCAATTTTTCACCTATTTGGCAAGCTGGAGTTGATATATATGTGAAGAAAATGTCGAAACTTCCGTTGGCATTAGCAGAGGATGATCCTGACTATAATATTCATTATACCAATGAAATGTCTGGTCAAGCTCATGGAATTGAGTTACTTGTTGAGCGAGATAAGGCTGATGGATGGTACGCTTGGGCATCGCTAAGCTGGTCTAAATCTGAAAGAACGAATGAACGAACTAATATTACCGAAGATTATTATTTAGATACTCCGCTCATTTTTAATATGGTGGCTAATTATGAATTGAATTCACGGTGGGACTTTGGTGCTCGGTTAACTGTAAGAAGTGGTCAGAAGTACACGCCTATTATTGGATTAAGACCGAACGAATATCATGATGGTCATTATTTGCCTGTATACGGAGAGCTGAATGCTAAAGAGTTGCCCGTATATCATCGTTTAGATTTACAAGCTGAATATAAATTTAATGCTTGGGGGCTAGAAGCTGCTTGGACATTTGCTGTCATTAATGCGCTAGGACATAAAAATGTTGAAGGTTATTATTTTGCCCCTGATGGCAATGAGACATTAGATAATTTTATTATTGCTGAGCAGGAGGGAATAGAAATGTTTCCGGCTATAGGGTTTAAGTTACATTTTTAGCGTAGTCAGTGTTTACTTTGACAATATTTGGCTTCTACATTTTCTGACAAATTAACTACAGGTTAAATAAGGAAAGCAATATTTATTTTGATATTATAAACTTTGAGTAACTGAATCAAAGGTCATAATACCAGATGAAACAAATAGTGAGCATCATTGCTCTTAGTTTACCTATTACTATGAGTAGTTCTATTGTTTTCGCTCTACCCAGTGAAGAGAAAGCGTTGTTTTATACTAATGACTTGTATGAAGAGACAAAACTTTCTTCTGGTAGTTCCAAAGAAAATCAGATAGAGCTACTAGAAGCCGATAATGAAGAGAGTAATTTTTCATATGATTTTAAGTTACTAACGGGCATTGTTTACACTAATAACCTTTATTTAGGCTACGATGAGAAAGGCTTTAATCCAGCTCTCACTCTTACACTTGATATGGATTATTATGACTTTTTCTTTGAGTCGAATAGAAAAAACCGCATCAACAGTGAGCTTGGTCGAGTTTATATTGGCTATCATTTATGGGAAAACGATAACTATCAGCTTGATATTATTAGCGGGAGTTATGCGCCAGCAATTAGCAAAGAAAATGAAGATGGTGAGCCAGTTCCAGAACTGATTAATTTAAACGAGCGTGAGAATGATTATAACTTTGGCGCAAGGTTTAGCAAGCTTGATGGCTCAACCTATTATTCTTTGGAACTGGTCTATGATTTAGCATCGTTAACACATAATGGATGGATATTAGATAGTTATGCAGGCAAGGTACATACCATTGGTAATTGGGATATTACATATGGTTTAGGTCACACATGGTACTCTGAAAATACAAGTAATTATTTTCTTGGTATTAAGAAAGAAGAAGTTGCGCCAGGTATAAGTAGTTATAAGACAGGTGCTTCGTATGCAATTAATTTAGAGTTTTCAGCACAATACCCAATATCTGAAAGTTGGGTTTTTGAAGCAACTTTAACTCATAATTGGTTATCAAAAAATATTAGTGAAAGTCCATTAATTATAGACGATAGTATAACAATAGCACTAATAGGATTTGGCTATGTATTTTAAGGGAATAATTACGAGTTTGTTAATATATTTTACAGGGTTTGCTACATATACCTTGGCTGAGAAGTCTACATTGTTACCTATTAGCTTAGATTTATTACCCAATAAGTGTGTTGCGTTAAGAAAAGGAAGGGAATGTTTTGCTAAAATTAATGTTCGTTGGCATGCACAAGTTAGTGGTAATTATTGTCTACGTCGACAAGCCGATAAGCTTATTATTAACTGCTGGAAAAATCAAATGCAGGGTGATTTTTCATATATATTTCGTTCACAAAATGCTGAAATTTTAGAGTTGATTTTTGAAAATTCTGATAACGTTATTATTACTGCACCGATTAAAGTCAGTTGGGTTTATAAGTCGAAAAAAAGAAAGGGACGTTGGAGAGTTTTTTAATTAAGAATATATTTCACCTATATCAAACTGTAGGAGTAACACTTGGAAAGCTACGGAAAAATATTACTAGTTGAAGATGATGTCTCTTTAGCTCAGTGGATAAAAGAATATTTGCAAGAACATGGTTATAACTTAGTCCATACAGAACGTGGAGATCTTGCTGTTCAATCCTTTAGTGAGGAAAAACCAGAGTTAGTTTTACTTGATGTTATGTTGCCTGGATTGGATGGTATCCAGGTTTGTAGAGAATTAAGAGCTATTTCAAAAGTTCCTATTATAATGTTGACAGCTAGAAGTGATGAGCTTGATGAAGTTATTGGATTAGAAGTGGGAGCGAATGACTATGTTGTTAAACCAGTTAGGCCACGGGCATTATTAGCAAGAATAAAAGCCTTAATGAGAAATCAAAACCAAATGGAAGAGTTATCTAATGATGAAGGTAGTTTAACTTTTGGTGAATTAAATTTAGACTCTAATGCTAAGCGAGTGATTTGCCAGGGTGTGGAAATAAACTTTTCTTCTAGCGAGTTTGAGTTTTTGTGGTTTTTGGCAAAAAATGCAGGGAATGCGGTAAATCGTGATCAAGTTTTTATGGCGTTAAAGGGACGAGAATATGATGGGCAAGATCGACGGTTTGACTTAATGATATCTGTTTTAAGAAAAAAGCTTGGCGATAGCTCTCAAAATCCTCAAAAAATTAAAACCATTTGGGGCAAAGGCTATTTATTTGTAGCTGATGCTTGGGGTTAGTATTTGAAACGCATTTATTTTAGCATTTTAGTTACAGCTCTTATATCTTTATTTGTATTAGGAAAATTGCTCGATCGAGTTTTTGATGAACAATCAGAATCTAATGAGCGTGCAGAGTTTATTGTAGAGCGTCATTTTTTTTTAGGACTTAGCCATATACTCAGCAGAAGCAATAATGATGAATTAAAAAATGCTGTAGAAGCACTCGGTCACCAGTTTCAAATAAATTTATCCTTAGAGGCGAAAGAAAACTTATCTCTTAATCCAGAACTTGAGTCACAAATAGATTCTGATGAAGGTTTACTAATCGATTCTGACTCTGAAATCCAACTTATTCGTCAAATTAACAATCATCCTGATTGGCTATTGGTTTATTCAATACATAATACTTTAGATGTTGCTAAAGAAGATGATTTTAAGCTGGAGTTCTGGTTAACACTTTTGTTCTACGCTAGTTTTTGTGTTGTTCTACTAATTTGGGCTTTTCCTTTAACTCGCAGGCTTTCAAAACTGAATAAACTCGCATCTGATTTTGGTGCAGGTGATTTATCTAAAAGAATACAACCAATTCGTTTTTCTTACATTGAAGAGTTAGAGAGCAGCTTTAATCGTATGGCAAGTCAAATTGAAGAGTTATTAACGGAAAATAAAGTATTGGCTGGCAGTATTTCTCACGATTTAAGAACGCCAATCTCTTGTTTAAGATTTGGCGTTGATGCTGCTTTGGAAACCCCAAAGTTAGAGAAAAAAAATTATTACTTAGAACGTATGGATGATGATCTACAGCGTATGGAAAATATGTTAGAGGCATTTCTTGATTATGCCAGTTTAGAGAGAAAACGTTTTGAGTTGTCTAAAACCAAAACTAATATTATTCATTTGATTGATTCAACTATTACTGCTTGCTCTCCGTTAGCCGAAAAGAAAAAAATTAAAATAGAGCTGGTTGACGAACAAAATACTCTAGAGCCTTTAATTGATGTAGACCCTTTTTGGGTCGGTAGAGCTGTATCAAATTTACTGACAAACGCAATACATCATGCCAAGAGTAAAGTGGAAATTGAATGTGGTTACTCAAATGGTTTAATCAAAATATCAGTAAATGATGATGGTAAAGGAATACCTGAAGACGAAGTCAAAAATATTTTTAAAGCATTTGTTAAGCTTGATAAAAGTAGAACACAAAATAATCATTTCGGGTTGGGTTTAGCGATAGTAGCAAGAGTGGTTAGTTGGCATAATGGAGAGGTTAAAGTTAGTCGTTCAAAAAAACTTCATGGTGCATGTTTTACACTTTACTTAAGCGAAGAGCAAAGTTAAATATTTTAATTTTTAACTTGATTAGGCCTTTATGAGCTATTGGGTAAAGCAAATATTACCACTGTTACTAAAACAATAAGTACTCCAATAATAATGATGAGTTTTTTTGAAGAAAACATACTTTTTCTTGGCGGAGCCTCTTGCTCTTTTAGCTGATGACCACAATGAGTACAAAATACAGAAGAGACTTGTAGTGTATGGCATTGATCACATTCAATCATCTCCCCATGTTCTATTTTTTCTAACAGCTGAGAATAAGATGTTTGTTCTTCACCTTCTGGAACTAAAGTAAAGCAGGTTTCTGTTTCTGTCACTGTAATGTGAGTTAGTTTCGCTTCTATTCCACAACTCATTAATGCTTGTTGATATTTATAAGCGTCTTTGTGTGGAATATCACGCTTAAAAACTTGTTGCTTTCCATTAAGGAGACCATCTACTTTATTAACAGAAGTATGAAATAAATTAGCCGCTTTTTTTATAGCATCACCTCTTCCAAAGTCTTCGAGCAGTTTTCCTGTTAAAATGACATTGAAATGATCGAAATTTTGATTATTCATAATTTCTCTCTAGAAATATTAAAAATGAGAGGACTATTTATTAATATTTAAGTTGTATCGGTTATATACAAACATAACTTATATATTAACTAATTTCAAAAACAAGAGGTAAAGTGAGAAAAGTTGACTAATAAATAGTACCCTCTAGCTGCTTTTGATAAAGTTGATACTGCTAGGACTATATCGGTCTCCTTCAACTTTAGAATAATATCCTTTTACATCATAGATACGGCAATTCATCTCAAAAAAATTGTTTTTTGTCGTTTTATGAGTAAACTTAAAATATGAGGTTGGTTATAAGCAGGAGAGATATATGAGCTACTTTCAACGACTTTTTCCTCGAATATGTTTGTTTTTAACAGCATGTTTATTGATTCCTTCCTGCACAACTGTAAAAAATATTGAAAAAACGGTTGAAAAAGAAGAAGAACCTTTTCCAATTGTTTTTTACGAGTCCTTTGGTGAAAAGCCGGAACTTATTAAAGACTCTGAACTTTTTCTTCTCACACAAGAGCAACAAGAACACTTTTTCAGGTATATTAACAATATTGCAAATAGGGATATACCAAAACATCAAAGAGTATCGAATTATCTTAAAAAAATAATCAAAGGCTTTAATTACCATAGTGACACATTTATTGCTTCAGATGCTGTTACAAATCAGCGTGGAAATTGCTTATCATTGGCGATACTAACCACCGCTTTAGCCCGCTTAGCCGAGGTTGAAGTCGGCTATGAGTTAATGCAGACTCCACCGATCTATCAGAAAAAAGGAAATACCATTTTAACTTCTCAGCATGTTAGAAGCCTGTTGTACAAACCTAATGCTACTGCTGATAATGGATTTTATTTTCTCGTAAGACCCGTGATTAAAATTGACTACTTTCCCTCAAGAGGGGCATTAGTTCAGAGAAGAGTATCTGAATCAGAGTTTATATCTATGTATTACCGTAATAAAGCGGCCGAAGCCATTGTTGAAAAAAATACAAAAAATGCTTTTTGGTATTCTATTGAGTCGCTTCAGTATTCAAAAAATAATGCACACGCAATAAATATGTTGGCTTTAATTTATGATCGAGAGGGCTATACCGAAGATGCAGGCAAACTGTATCGTTTTGGAATTGGAAATTCAGACGAAAAATTAGAATTATTGAGTAATTACTTTAACTACCTAAAAAGAAATAAACGATTTTTAGAAGCCGAAGAAATAAAAGCCCAAATAGCAGAAATGAACGTACAGAATCCTTTTGATTGGCTCGAAGTTGCTGATCAGGCTTTAATGAGAGGTGAAATTTTAAGTGCACTAAAATATTATGATAAAGTCATAGAGCTAGCCCCTTATCTTCATCATGGCTTTTTTGGCCGGGCTAAGGCTGAGTTTTTGCGGGGCAATACCGCTAGAGCTCAAAAAGCCTTCGATAAAGCGGTCGAACTTGCTCACGAAAAAGAAACAAAAGCCATGTATGAAGCAAAATTATCTGCTCTAACCTATTATGTTTCGCAAAATTGAGGACTATTTGTTAACTTAAATTAGTCGTCGTGGCTTAGGTTAGAATATCGTAAATTGTGCTTTCACCAGTCCTAAGAAGGTTGTTTTATAAGCGTTTTTTATTGAAAAATACTTTTAAATCAAATGGTTATTTTTTTTAGCTAATTTAAAACAACCATGTTCACTATTGTTTTTGGAACCCCAATTAAAAGATCCTCCTCCTCAAAAGTTAAATAAATATTAAATTAAAGGTTAATTGTGGTTGTATAACCTTAGACGTTTCTTTATAATGCCGCTCCCAATTTGGCTAATGCCGATAAGGTAATGTTGCTTCTTAAAACTGATAAGCTGCATTAAGACAAGAGTTAATTTCTTGTCAGAACAACCGACCTGATTTTGGTCGAAAAGATTTCTAACTGCACTCTTTCAAAAAGAGAGAGGCAGTTTTTATATGTTTAATTTTTAACTTTGGAGATTCTTAGCATGGCTAAGCAGCGAATCCGAATACGCTTAAAGTCGTTTGATCATAAGTTGATTGATTTATCAACTGCCGAGATCGTTAATACTGCTAAGCGCACCGGTGCACAAGTTCGTGGTCCTATTCCATTGCCGACACGCAAAGAGCGTTATACGGTTTTGATCTCTCCGCATGTCAATAAAGATGCGCGTGATCAGTATGAAATAAGAACTCACAAGCGAATGGTTGATATTGAAGAGCCTACAGAAAAAACAGTTGATGCATTAATGAAACTGGATTTGGCTGCGGGTGTTGATGTTCAAATTAGTCTTTCATAGGTAATTTGAGAATCAATTGAAGGTTGTTTGCTCTGCAGAGCATGGCAAATAACAGGGGTTTGTTACATATAAATTGTGTAACGTATTTAGAGGGTTTTTAAAATGGCAATCGGAATCGTTGGTCGCAAATGCGGCATGACCCGAGTGTTCGACGAAAATGGTGTTTCAACACCAGTTACTGTGATAGAAGTATCGCCTAATCGAATTACTCAGGTTAAAACACAGGAAAACGACGGCTATCAAGCGCTCCAGGTTACTACAGGTGAGCGTAAAGCTAATCGTGTTAATCGCCCTGAAGCTGGTCATTTCAAAAAAGCAGGTGTTGAAGCTGGTCGAGGACTTTGGGAATTTTTAACCGATTCGTTAGACGGATTTGAAGCTGGCGGAGAAATCAAAGTAGATATCTTCGAAGAAGGCCAAACTGTTGACGTAACAGGTACATCAAAGGGTAAGGGGTTTCAAGGCGGTATAAAGCGTTGGAACTTTAGAATGCAAGATGCCACACATGGTAACTCTTTGTCACATAGATCTAATGGTTCTATTGGACAAAATCAGTCGCCTGGTAAAGTTTTTAAAGGCAAAAAAATGTCTGGTCACATGGGGGCTGAGCGTGTAACTACACAAAATCTTTCTGTTGTTCGTGTAGACGTTGAGCGAAATATTCTTCTAATTAGAGGTGCCGTACCTGGTGCCACTGGTGGCGATGTTATTGTTCGCCCAGCAGTTAAAGTTTAGGGGGATTGTTGAATGGAAATTAATTTAGCTGTTACTGGTGATGCAAAAGCATCAGCTGTAGAAGTATCTGAAGTGACTTTTGGTCGTGAATTTAACGAAGCATTAGTACATCAAGTTGTTGTTGCTTACATGGCAGGTTCTAGAGCTGGTACAAAGGCTCAAAAAACTCGTAGTGAAGTAAGTGGCGGTGGTGCTAAGCCTTGGCGCCAAAAAGGTACTGGTAGAGCCAGAGCTGGAACTATAAGAAGTCCTATCTGGCGTACTGGTGGTGTAACATTTGCTGCACGTCCTCAAGATCACTCGCAAAAAGTTAATCGTAAAATGTATCGCGGAGCAATGCAGTGCATTCTTTCTGAGTTAATTAGACAAGAAAGGTTTTTAGTGGTTGAATCTTTTTCTGTAGAAACACCAAAGACTAAAGGCTTGGTCAGTAAATTAGCTGAATATGGTTTATCAGAAGCTCTAATTATCACCAATAGTGTTGAAGAGAACTTGTATCTGGCTTCTCGCAACTTGCATAAAGTTGATGTGCGTGATGTACAAGGCTGCGACCCAGTTAGTTTGATTGCTTTTGATAAAGTAATCATCACTGTTGATGCACTGAAAAAATTTGAGGAGATGTGGGGATGAACCAAGAAAGAATCATGAGCATCTTACTTGCTCCACATGTATCTGAAAAAGCAAGTGTTGCCGCAGAGCGTGGTGAGTTTGTTTTTAAAGTGGCAATTAACGCGACTAAACTAGAAATAAAAAAAGCCGTAGAAACAATGTTTGAAGTTAAAGTTGAAAATGTAAAAACTTCTGTTGTTAAAGGTAAAACTAAACGGACTGGTGCTATTTCTGGACGTCGTTCAAATTGGAAAAAAGCCTACGTGTCTCTGCAAGAAGGGCAGGACATTGACTTTGTAGGCGCCGAGTAAGCGAAGGGGTAAGTAAAATGGCTCTAATGAAAGCTAAACCAACATCGCCAGGTCGTCGCTTTGTAGTCAAAGTGGTTAATCCTGACTTGCATAAAGGTGCGCCTTATGCACCTTTGTTGGAGAAAAAATCAAAAAACGGTGGCCGTAATAACAACGGACGAATTACTGTTCGTCATGTTGGTGGTGGTCATAAACAGCATTATCGTGTTATCGATTTTAAACGCAACAAAGACGGTATTCCGGCTAAAGTTGAACGTTTAGAATATGATCCAAATCGAAGTGCAAATATTGCTTTAGTTTTATATGCTGATGGAGAGCGTCGTTACATTATCGCGCCTAAAAGTATTAAAGCTGGCGATCAAATTCAATCTGGTCAAGATGCACCTATTAAAGTAGGTAATACCTTGCCGATGAGAAATATTCCAGTAGGTACTACAGTTCATTGTGTTGAGCTTAAACCTGGTAAAGGTGCTCAAATCGCACGTAGTGCGGGTGCTTACGTTCAACTAGTTGCAAGAGATGGTGCTTACGTAACATTGCGTTTACGCAGTGGCGAAATGCGTAAAGTCTTAGCTGATTGTCGTGCAACAGTTGGGGAAGTTGGTAACGCTGAACATATGCTACGTTCACTCGGTAAAGCGGGTGCAACAAGATGGCGTGGTGTACGACCTACTGTTCGAGGCGTTGCTATGAACCCAGTCGACCATCCACATGGTGGTGGTGAGGGACGTACCTCAGGTGGTAGACATCCTGTAACTCCATGGGGTGTACCAACTAAGGGCAAGAAGACTCGTAGTAACAAGCGTACAGACAAGTTAATTGTCCGTCGCCGTAATCGTAAATAGAGGAATCAATCGTGCCACGTTCACTTAAAAAAGGCCCATTTATTGACCTTCATTTGTTGAAGAAGGTTGAAGATGCTGTAGCCTCAAATAACAGAAAGCCGATTAAAACCTGGTCTCGTCGTTCAACTGTTTATCCTGAAATGGTTGGTTTGACGATTGCTGTTCATAATGGTCGTCAACATGTACCTGTCCTCGTTAACGAAGACATGGTTGGTCACAAGTTAGGAGAATTTGCTCCAACTCGTACCTACAAAGGTCATGTTGCTGATAAAAAAGCTAAGCGATAGGAGGATATGATGGAAACTCAAGCTGTTTTACGTCATGCACGTATTTCTCCTCAAAAAGCTCGCTTAGTTGCGAATCAGGTTAGAGGAATGTCGGTAGAAAGCGCTTTGAATGTGCTGAAGTTTAGTAATAAAAAAGCTGCTGACTTAATTAAAAAAGTTTTAGATTCTGCCATCGCTAATGCTGAGCATAACGATGGTGCAGATATTGATGAACTTAAGGTATCTACCATTTGTGTAGATGAAGGGCCAACATTGAAGCGTATTAAAACACGTGCCAAGGGCCGGGCAGATCGCATTTTTAAGCGCTCTTGTCATATCACCGTTAAAGTTTCGGATAACTAGGAGAAAGATCCATGGGTCAAAAAGTACATCCAAATGGTATCCGTCTCGGCATCGTAAAGAAGCATAGCTCTATTTGGTATGCAGAGCGCGGTGAATATGCGGATTTTTTATCAAGTGACATTCAGATTCGTGAATGGCTAATGAAAGAATTGTCTCGTGCTTCAGTATCAAGAATTGATATTGAACGTCCTACAAAGGCATTACGAGTTACTATACATACGGCTCGTCCTGGTATTGTAATTGGTAAAAAAGGCGAAGACATTGAAAAGCTACGCAAAAAAGTAACTCAAATGACTGGCGTACAAACTCAAATAAATATTGAGCAAGTACGTAAGCCTGAGTTAGACGCACAATTAGTTGCTGATGGTATTGCACAACAACTAGAGCGTCGTGTTATGTTTCGTCGCGCTATGAAGCGTGCTGTACAAAACACTATGCGTGTTGGCGCTGAAGGTATCAAAGTTCAAGTAAGTGGTCGTTTAGGTGGAGCTGATATTGCTCGTGCTGAGTGGTATCGTGAAGGTCGTGTACCTTTGCACACTCTACGTGCAGATATTGATTATGCAACTGCTGAAGCTGCCACCACTTACGGAATTATTGGTGTTAAGGTCTGGATTTTTAAAGGTGAGGTATTTGGTGATCAGCCACAAGCTGTGGTTGAAGATAAACCAAAAAAGAAACCTTCCCGAGCTAAGAAAAAGTAGGGGAATAGACCATGTTGCAACCAAAAAGAACGAAGTTTCGTAAACAACATACTGGCCGTAATCGTGGCGTTGTGAATCACAATGTTAGCTTTGGTGAGTTTGGTCTGAAAGCTGCTGCTCGCGGACGCTTAACGGCTCGCCAAATAGAGGCTGCTCGTCGTGCAATGACTCGTCATATGCGTCGTCAAGGTAAAGTTTATATTAGAGTATTTCCTGACAAGCCTATTACTAAAAAACCTTTAGAAGTTCGTATGGGTAAAGGTAAAGGTAGTGTGGAATATTGGGTCGCACAAATTCAGCCCGGACGTATGTTGTTCGAAGTTGAAGGTGTTGCAGAAGATTTAGCACGTGATGCGTTTGCATTAGCCGCTGCTAAACTTCCTTTTAAAACAACTTTTGTCAAGCGGACGGTAATGTGATGAATGCTTCTGAGTTGAAAGAAAAGAGTATTGAGGAGCTTCAAGGCGAGTTGCTTGAGTTGCGTAAAGAGCAGTTTAATTTACGCATGCAAAAAGCAACGGGTCAGTCGAACCAGACTCATACTCTAAAAAATGTACGTCGCGATATTGCACGCGTAAAAACCGTATTGAATCAAAAAGCGAATACTGCGTCAGAAGGAGTTAGCTAATGAGTGAGCAAAAAGTTATTAAGCGTACTCTGACTGGTAAAGTCATCAGTGACAAAATGGATAAATCTATTACTGTCAAGGTTGAGCGTCAGGTTAAGCATCCTATTTATGGTAAGTTCATCAAACGTTCTACCAAAGTACATGCACATGACGAAGCTAATGAGTGCAAATTAGGCGATACTGTCACTGTTGTTGAAAGCAGACCTCTTTCTAAAACGAAGAGTTGGCAGTTAGTTGAGGTAGTTGAAAAAGCTAAATAATAATTTGTGTATTTTACGAATTTTTTCATTAGCTGAATCAATTGAATAATGATATACTCCCGCTCCTTTTGCGTGGCACCTATTTATGAGTGTCGATTAATAGAGCGGGAATGATTGGAGAAAACCAATGATCCAGATGCAAACTACGCTTGATGTTGCGGACAATAGCGGCGCACGTCGGGTTCAATGTATTAAGGTTCTTGGAGGCTCACACCGCCGTTACGCAAGAATTGGAGATGTGATAAAAGTCAGCGTTAAAGAAGCAATCCCTCGCGGTAAAGCGAAAAAAGGGGATGTTCTTAATGCTGTTGTTGTAAGAACTCGTAAAGGTGTTCGTCGCCCAGATGGATCTTTGATTCGTTTTGACGGAAATGCTGCGGTTCTACTAAACAATAACTTACAGCCTATTGGTACACGTATTTTTGGACCTGTAACTCGCGAATTACGCGGTGACAAGTTTATGAAAATCGTATCTTTGGCTCCCGAAGTACTGTAGGAGAACTTAACATGCAAAAGTTAAAGACAGGTGATGATGTCATCGTTCTTACAGGTAAGAGCAATGGACAACGCGGAAAAATCAAGAAGGTAATTCGCGAAAAAAACCGAGTTGTCGTGGAAGGTTTGAACATGATGAAAAAGCATGTTCGTCCTAACCCACAAGCGGGTATTCAAGGCGGTATCGTAGAAAAAGAAGCGCCTATGGATATTTCAAACGTTGCACTATTTAATCCAAAAACAGGTAAAGCTGATAAAGTTGGATTTAAAGTGCAGGAAGACGGTAAGCGCGTTCGAATATTTAAATCGAATGGCGAGCTTGTCGATTAATTTCATTGATTATATTGTTGGTGTAAGAAATGGCGAAACTGCAAGACCACTATAAAGAAAATGTAATCAAAACTTTGATAGAAAAGTTTGGTTATAAGTCTGTCATGCAAGTCCCTAAAATTACCAAGATCACATTAAACATGGGTCTGGGTGAAGCTGTTGGGGATAAAAAAGTTCTAGAGAACGCTTGTAATGACTTAACAGCAATCTCGGGCCAAAAGCCTGTTGTTACAAAAGCTCGCAAATCTATTGCGGGTTTTAAAATTCGTGACGACTACCCTATTGGCGCAAAAGTAACTCTACGTGGCGAACGTATGTGGGAATTTATGGAGCGTTTAGTCGCTATTGCGATTCCTCGTATTCGTGATTTTCGTGGATTGAATCCTAAGTCATTTGACGGCCGTGGTAATTATTCCATGGGCGTTAAAGAGCAAATCATTTTCCCTGAAATTGATTATGACAAAGTTGATAAGATTCGCGGTATGGATATCACTATCACGACCACCGCCACTAATGACGAAGAAGGACGCGAACTTTTAAATGCGTTTAACTTCCCAATTAAGAGCTAAGGGGTAAATAATGGCAAAAGTATCAATGGTACAGCGCGAGCATAAACGTGCTCGACTAGTTGCTAAATATTCTGCAAAGCGTGCAGAGCTAAAAGCGATTATTGCTGATCTCAACAAAAGCGACGACGAAAGATGGGAAGCTCAAGTAGCTTTACAAAAGTTGCCTCGCGATGCGAGCCCTGTGCGTCAACGTAATCGTTGTCGTGTTACTGGTCGTCCTCATGCTTATTTACGTAAATTTGGTTTATGTCGCAATAAACTACGTGAGCAAGCGATGAAGGGTAATGTACCTGGCTTAGTGAAAGCTAGCTGGTAATTGTTGGGAGAATCATAATGAGCATGCAAGATCCAATTGCAGATATGCTGACTCGTATCCGTAACGGACAATCAGCAGGCAAGAAAGTTGTTTCAATGCCTTCATCTAAAGTGAAAGTGTCTATCGCTGAAGTACTTAAACAAGAAGGTTATATTTCTGATCACGCAAAATCAGAAGACGCTGGAAAAGCCGAATTATCTATCGAATTAAAGTATCACCAAGGTCGACCTGTTATTGACACGATTAAACGTGTTAGTCGCCCTGGGTTACGTATTTATAAAAAATCTACTGAGCTACCTCGTGTACTTGATGGTTTAGGTGTTGCTATCGTATCGACTTCAAAAGGCGTTATGACTGATCGTGCAGCGCGTAAAGAAGGTCACGGCGGCGAAGTTCTCTGCATCGTGTCTTAAGGGAGAACCGAAAATGTCTAGAGTAGCAAAGAATCCCGTAAATATACCTTCAGGCGTAACAATTGATCTTAAGGGTCAAGAAATTGCTGTTAAAGGTTCAAAGGGTGAATTGAAACAAAATGTTCATGTTTCAGTTGATGTAAAAGTTGAAGATAACCAAATAACGTTTGAAGGACGTGAAGGTATTGAAGGTGCTAAGGCAATGTCTGGTACTATGCGTTCTTTGGTAAACAACATGGTTACAGGCGTTTCTCAAGGTTTTGAGAAAAAGCTTCTATTGGTTGGTGTCGGTTATCGTGCTAAAGCGCAAGGTAAGGTACTTGATCTTACATTAGGTTTTTCGCATCCTGTTAATTATGAGTTGCCAGAAGGTATTACAGTAGAAACACCTTCTAACACCGAAATCATAGTTAAAGGGATCGATAAACAGGTTGTGGGACAAGTTGCAGCTAATATTCGAGCTTATCGTCCACCAGAGCCTTATAAAGGTAAAGGTGTGAAATACGCGGACGAAGTTATCCGTCGTAAAGAAGCTAAGAAAAAGTAGGGTAACGTCATGAATAAGAAACAATCAAGAGTTCGTCGCGCGACAAAAAGTCGTGTAAAAATGAAGGAGCTTGGTGCTGTACGTTTGGTGGTTAATCGTTCACCTCGTCACATCTATGCTCAAGTTATTTCTGCAGATGGTGGAAAAGTAATTGCTACCGCATCGAGTGTTGAAAAAGATATTCGTTCTGCGGGTAAGTCGACAGGTAATGTAGAAACAGCAAAAGCTGTTGGTGCATTAGTCGCTGAAAGAGCAACTAAGGCTGGCGTTTCAAATGTTGCATTTGATCGCTCTGGTTTTAAATACCATGGTCGTGTAAAAGCTTTGGCTGATTCTGCACGTGAAAATGGTCTCCAGTTTTAAGGGTTAGAAAATGGCTAGACAAGAAGCAAATAATACCGACGGTATGGTGGAAAAGTTAGTCAACGTCAACCGTGTATCAAAAGTAGTTAAAGGTGGACGTATCTTCTCTTTTACAGCGTTGACTGTGGTTGGTGATGGTAATGGTAAAATTGGTTTTGGTCGTGGTAAAGCACGTGAAGTGCCTGCGGCTATTCAAAAAGCGATGGAACAAGCTCGTCGTAATATGATCCAAGTTGACTTAAAAGATGGTCATACATTACAACATCCTATCAATGCAAGACATGGTGCATCAAAAGTTTATATGCAACCAGCATCTCCTGGTACAGGAATAATTGCTGGTGGTGCAATGCGCTCTGTTTTTGAAGTTGTTGGTGTTGAAAACGTATTGGCAAAAAGCATTGGTTCTACCAACCCTATTAATATTGTTCGTGCAACTATCCGCGGTTTAGGTGACATGTTCTCTCCAGAATCTGTTGCTTCTAAGCGTGGTAAGTCAGTTGCCGAAATTATGGAGTAAACCATGGCTAAGAAAACTTATATGAAAGTTACTCAAACCAAATCGTCTAGTGGTCGACTAAAAAACCATAAAGCGTGCTTAATGGGGTTGGGTTTACGTCGAATTGGCCATACTGTAGAGGTAGAGGACACACCTTCTACTAGAGGTATGGTTAATACAGTTAATTATATGATTCGAGTGGAGGAGTAATCATGAGATTGAATACTCTAAGTCCCGCTGAAGGTTCGAGAAAGGCAGCAAAACGTGTTGGACGCGGCATTGGTTCTACTTTAGGTAAAACCTGCGGTCGTGGTCATAAAGGTTTAAAGTCTCGTTCAGGCGGAAAAGTGAAGCCAGGCTTTGAGGGCGGTCAAATGCCTTTGAAACAACGCTTACCAAAATTTGGTTTTAAATCACGTAAATCGTTAGTATCTGCTGAAGTTCGTTTAGGTGAATTAAACAAAGTTGAAGGCGATGCAGTTGACCTGTTATCGTTGCGTGCGGCTGGTGTAATTAATAAGAATATCCTTCAGGTTAAAGTAATGTTATCTGGCACTGTTGATCGAGCTCTTAATATCGGTGATGGTGTGCGAGTTTCAAAAGGTGCGCAAGCAGCGATTGAAGCAGCCGGTGGGAAAGTTCAAGCGTAAGAAGCAAGGTTTATATAAAAAATGGCTAAAGCTCCAGTAGAAAAGAAATCAGGCGGCGGTTTAACAGAGCTCAAACAACGTTTGTTGTTTGTACTGACTGCTATTGTTATTTTTCGTTTAGGATCATTTGTACCTGTACCAGGAATTGACGCTAATGTTTTAGCACAATTAATGGATCAACAGTCGGGTACTATTCTAGCGCTTTTTAACGTATTTTCTGGAGGTGCTTTAGAAAGAGCTAGTGTCTTTGCTTTAGGTATCATGCCTTATATTACTGCATCGATTATTTTGCAGGTGATGAGTTTTGTTGAGCCTAAGTTGCAAGAGATCAAAAAAGAAGGTGAAGCTGGTCGACGTAAAATTAATCAATACACCCGATATTTGACGTTTTTCCTTGCTTGTTTACAAGCTATTGGTATTGCGACTAATTTCCCTAATTTGATGCCAGGTTTAGTACCTAATCCTGGCTTTAGCTTTTATTTTGGTGCAATTGTTAGTTTAGTTACTGGAACTATGTTTTTGATGTGGTTAGGTGAACAAATTAACGAAAGAGGAATTGGTAACGGTATTTCTGTTCTAATTTTTATTGGTATTGTGGCTGGGTTACCAACCGCAGTTGGCAATACATTTGAACAAGCGCGACAAGGTGACCTGAATGTACTGGCGCTACTGCTGGTTTTTTCTGTGGTTTTGTTAGTTACAGCGTTTGTTGTTTTCATGGAAAGAGGGCAAAGACGAATTGTTGTTAATTATGCACAGAAACAACAAGGTCGCAGAATGTATCAAGCACAGTCATCGCACTTACCTCTAAAAGTTAATATGGCTGGTGTTATACCTGCAATATTTGCATCAAGTATTATTTTGTTCCCTGGTACTATTGCTCAATGGATTGGAGCAAGTAAAGGTGAAGATTTATTATGGTTGCAAAATATTGCTCAGCAAATGCAGCCAGGCAACCCTCTCTATATTTTAATTTATGGCGCGGGTATTATGTTTTTCTGCTTTTTCTATACCGCATTAGTTTATAATCCGCGTGATACAGCAGATCAACTCAAAAAATCTGGAGCGTTTATTCCTGGGATTCGTCCTGGTGAACAAACTTCCAAATACATTGATAAAGTTATGACTCGATTAACGTTAGTTGGCGCACTTTACATTACAGCTGTGTGTCTACTACCTGAGTTTATGATTTTATTTTGGCAAGTGCCTTTCTACTTCGGTGGAACTTCATTATTGATTATTGTTGTGGTTATTATGGATTTTATGTCACAAGTTCAAGCGCATTTAATCTCTCGTGATTACGAGTCAGTACTGAAAAAGGCAAATTTTAAGAACTATGGTACAACCGGAACTACTCGGTAAATAGTACCTTAGCGTTTTGGAGTACGACAATGAAAGTTCGAGCTTCTGTTAAAAAAATGTGCCGTGAATGTAAAGTAATTCGCAGAAACGGTAGTGTAAGAGTTATTTGTTCCGATCCCCGACATAAACAACGTCAGGGTTAATTGAGGAACTTCCTTAACATATCTCATTGTAGAGAGATTACAAATTACATTAACAGGTTGATTTTTAATCGTTTCAGCGCTATGATGTCGCGCCTTTTTGTGGCAGGTAGTAGTTGAAACTGAAATTTGGGAGTTAGTTAGATGGCCCGTATCGCTGGTATTAACATTCCAGTTAATAAGCATTCGGTAATTGCGTTAACCGCAATTTACGGAATCGGCCGTACTCGTGCAAAGCAAATTTGTGCGAATGCAAAGGTCGAAGAAAGTCGCAAGATTAGAGATCTTGCCGAAGCAGAAATTGAGTCACTACGTGGTGAAGTTGCTAAATTTACCGTTGAAGGTGATTTACGACGCGAAGTTTCTATGAATATTAAGCGTTTGATGGATTTAGGTTGCTTCCGTGGCATTCGTCACAGAAGAAGTCTTCCTGTCCGTGGACAGCGTACCAAAACCAATGCTCGTACTCGTAAGGGTCCGCGTAAACCAATTAAGAGATAGCAACTATGGCAAAGACACCTCGTTCTCGTAAAAAGGTCAAAAAGCACGTAGTTGATGGTATGGCACATATTCATGCGTCATTCAATAACACTATTGTGACTGTCACTGATCGTCAAGGTAATGCGTTAGCATGGGCTACTGCTGGTGGTTCTGGTTTTAGAGGCTCGCGTAAAAGTACACCATTTGCTGCTCAAGTAGCAGCGGATCGAGTAGCTGAAATGGTTAAGGAAATGGGCATGAAGAATATGGAAGTATTCGTTAAAGGTCCTGGCCCTGGTCGTGAATCGGCTGTTCGTGCATTAAATAATGCTGGATTTAAGATTACTAACATCACTGATGTTACTCCTATCCCGCATAATGGTTGTCGTCCGCCCAAAAAGCGACGCGTGTAACTTTAGGTACTGCTGGAGACAAAAAGATGGCAAGATATATCGGACCTAAACTCAAGTTAGCACGTCGTGAAGGCGTAGATTTAATGCTGAAAAGCGGCGTTCGTGCTATTGAGGATAAATGTAAAATCGATCAAGTTCCTGGTGTTCATGGTGCAAGACGTTCACGTCTTTCAGATTATGGACTTCAGTTACGTGAAAAACAAAAAGTACGTCGTATTTATGGCGTATTAGAAAAGCAATTCAGAAATTATTATAAAGAAGCTGCTCGTCTAAAAGGTGCAACGGGTGAAAACCTTCTACAACTACTAGAATCACGCTTGGATAATGTCGTTTATCGTATGGGCTTTGGTTCTACTCGTTCAGAAGCTCGCCAGTTGGTAAGCCATAAGGCTATTTTAGTTAATGGCAAATTGGTTAATATACCATCGTATAAAGTTGCTGCTTCTGACGTAATTTCTATTCGTGAGAAATCTAAAACTCAAGCTCGTATTGTTGCAGCTTTAGAATTAGCATCACAAAAAGAACGTCCAGTTTGGGTTGAAGTTGATGAGAAAAAGATGGAAGGGACTTTCAAAGCTACGCCTGAGCGTACTGATTTACCATCCGACATCAATGAAAATCTAATAGTGGAATTATACTCCAAGTAATACTTGAAGAGGATTATATATGGGCAATGTCACTGAACTACTGACTCCGCGTCAGATTAAAGTGGAAAATCAAGGTGAGAGAAAAGCTAAAGTTGTACTAGAGCCTTTCGAAAGAGGATTTGGACATACATTAGGAAACTCACTTCGCAGAATTTTACTTTCGTCAATGCCCGGTTGTGCGGTAGTTGAAGTGGAGATTGACGGCGTACTTCATGAATACACTACTATAGAAAGTGTTAAAGAAGACGTCATCGATATTTTGCTAAACCTTAAAGGTTTAGCAATTAAATTAGAAGATAAGGATGAAGCGACGTTAATTCTTCAGAAAAACGGGGAAGGTCCAGTTACAGCAGCAGATATTGAAGAGCAAGCTGGTGTAGAAATTGTTAATCCTGAGCATCACATTGCAACATTAACGAAAAAAGGTTCGTTAAGTATGCGTTTGATTGTTAGAAAAGGTCGCGGCTATGAGCCTGCTGCACTACGTAAGAAAAATGAAGATGAAGATATGACTATTGGGCGTCTACAGCTAGATGCTTCATTTAGTCCTATTCGTAGAGTTTCTTATGTTGTTGATTCTGCTCGTGTTGAACAGCGAACCAATCTTGACAAGCTTGTGATTGATTTAGAGACAAATGGGACCATTGAACCTGAAGAAGCGATTAGACGTTGTGCTACCATTCTTCAGCAGCAATTAACTGCTTTTGTTGACTTGAAAGATGAGAAACAGGCTGAGCCTGAGACTCAAGAACCTGAAGTTGATCCTATTTTGTTGCGTCCTGTTGATGATTTAGAATTAACTGTAAGAAGTGCTAATTGTCTTAAGACTGAGAATATTCACTATATTGGTGACTTGATTCAACGTACGGAGGTAGAGTTACTTAAAACACCTAATTTAGGTAAAAAGTCTCTTACTGAAATTAAAGATGTTTTAGCTTCTAGAGGTTTATCACTTGGCATGCGTTTAGAAAACTGGCCTCCGTCTAGTATTCTTGAAGACGCTTAAGCTGTAGTGGTATGACATTTTGAAAAAACCTTATTCATTGAATAAGGTTTTCTCTTTTTTACTCAGCAAGTTTTACTTGCTTAATAACATAAACTAAAAAATATCAGTACTATTGAAGGCTGATAAGTGAATTAAAGGTATTTATAAAATGCGTCATCGTAATAGTGGTCGTCAGTTAAATAGAAATTCTAGCCATCGTCAAGCAATGTTTAGAAACATGTCTGTGTCTTTGGTTGAGCATGAATTAATTAAAACTACACTCGCAAAAGCTAAGGAGTTGCGTAGAGTAGTTGAGCCGTTAATTACTTTAGCTAAAGAAGATACAGTGGCAAATCGTCGGTTGGCGTTTTCTCGTACTCGTAGTAAAGCTGCTGTTGGTAAGTTATTTGATGAGTTGGGTCCACGCTATCAAGAGCGTCCAGGAGGATACTTGCGTATCATTAAAGCTGGCTTTAGAGCTGGTGATAAAGCGCCTGTTGCTTATGTTGAGTTAGTTGATCGGCCTATCATCGATGAAGAAGATGAGATTGAGGCAGTAGAAGAAGATTAAGTTTAGATTAAGAGTTTTTAGCCGGGTTTATCCCGGCTTTTTTATGGCTGTATAAATAACTAGAAATGAAAAAAGTACTGGCACAAATAAACATTATTAAAGCACCGAATTGTGAACCAGACATGCCTAATAATTTTATTGGGTTTGTACTGACAAACTCAATAAAAAAACGACAAACTCCCCACAAAAATAATAGGCTAAAAAACATATAATAAGGTTTACTGCCTTTTTGGCTTAAATGATTAATGTACTGCCAAATAATTAAAGAATAGAAAATTTCATATAGAGGAACAGGATGAACTGGTACAAGTGCTTTTTTTATTCCATTTGGAAAACTCATAGCCCAAGGAAGGTCCGATTGAATTCCATGACATTCATCCCCAGCTAAAAAGCATCCTACTCTTGCAATTGCGTAAGCTAAGATTGCGGCAGGTGCTGCGTTATCTAACAAAATATGTAATTTCACTTTACTGAATTTGGAAAAAATTACGACGACTATTATGGCAGAAAATATTGCACCCTGACTTGAAAAGCCACTTCCTGAACTAATTGTTTCCCAGCTTGTCAAAGCACCTTCTTCTGGGTTTTTTAGTAAGAACATTAGTTTTGCTCCGACAACTCCAAAGATAAGTAAACTAAGAATAAGTAATTCGGTATTTATATTTTTTGATATTGATAAAAGACGGTTTGTATAAATGTGTCGGCCAATTAGGTAGGCGATAGCCAACATAACTCCATAGGTTCCAATGGTCAGATCAGTCGATTGATATAAGTAAGGAAACATGTAAGTCTTTGTTTAAAGATAAAAAGCTAGTTTAGGTTTTTTATTTTCTTATGTAAATGTTGTTCTTTAAATTTTTTTATTTAGATTTCTTTGTCGCTATTAGTTGCAATTATTTATTAATGGTTGATAATAAAAACATGTTTTATTTGAAACAAGTCTAATTTTGAGAGGAAAAAGTAATTTTTAAAGCTTTGTCATTTGAAATTTTACTCTTAATAGACTATTTTCTTACTCAATAAATTAATTCAAATATCTTCTAACAACTAGTACTTAATTATTTCAAAAATGATAAATAATAGACTAGTCAAACACATTAAAAACAAGGAGGGTTAAAGTGAAAGTTGTCGCTGTAAATCGGATGAAAGATGCTCAGGTTCGTTATCCTGCTGCTCATAATCACTTAAACGGGTGGCTCCAAATTATCGGTAATTCTGACTTTTTTTCTGAGCAGGAGTTACGTGAAACATTTGGCGACATGCGTGGATTTAACTATCAGTACAAATTCCCAATACCTGAAACGACACTGCTCGTTCACACATTAATAAATTTCGAATCACAAATTGCTTACATTGAAGAAATAAAGCCTGGTAATCATTAGGAGGGCATGGATATGCACGAGTCACTAGAAAAAGCAGTACAACATTGGAATCTTGTTTCACCGGTTATTGATACGCCGAAGAGCCAAGAAGACTACGAAACGTTATTAGTTAATCTTCGCGATGCTATGACTTTAGTTGAAAATCGTCCGAATAGCCCTTTATCAGGTTTAATAAAGGCTATGGCAAGGGCGGCTAAAGAGTATGAAGGAACTTCACTGCTGGAAAATCAAGGTGGAGCCTTACTTGCTTTGCGTTATTTAATTAAGCTTCACGGTATTAAACAGTCCGAGTTAAAAGAAGTGGGTAGCCAAGGAGTTGTTTCAGAAATACTTAGTGGTAAACGAACTTTAACTTTAAGACATGTTAAAGAGCTTGCTAAAAAGTTTAATGTTTCACCGAATGTTTTTATAGACGCATAAAAATTTTTTAACCGTGAAAGATTTTTTCTTTCACGGTTTTCATTTAAAATCCTCTTCAATATTTATTGTTTTTTTTCGAATATATACCCCTAAAAAAAATCCGGTTACTTAAGCTGGATTTGTTTTTGTAATTTTATTTGTGACTATTGATATTTTTTATGCTTAACAGTTTTAATTGATTTCTAATCGCTACTAAGTGTAGATAAAATCACTGTGTATTTTGAAAATATTAAGTTCAATTTTTTAACTCTAATTATTATTTCAATGAAACTTTAAATGATTAGTTTGTGAGTAGTAAAATCATCGAAGCTTATTTTTCATTAAAAAGATGTCCTTTAAAAATTGTATATTCAAATATAATGATTGAGCATTACTTCTAGCTGATGCACAATCTGTCACTCTATAGTCACACTTGAAATAAAATAATGTGTGGATTTTCAAATTTTGACTACAAACTATTAGCAGTAAAATATGACAGAATCATTACTTTTATTTATTGAGCAAAATAGTCAATGGGCTGCATTAATTGTGTTTATAGTGGCACTACTTGAGTCAGTCGCTATTCTAGGATTATTAATCCCTGGTTGGGTGCTATTAGTTGGAATAGGAACATTGATTGGGGCTGATATTCTTTCTCTTTATCCTATTTTAATTGCTGCTTATTTGGGAGCTGTAATAGGTGAGTACATGAGCTTTTTGTTAGGATATCATTATCATGAAAAGATTCTGACCTGGCGTTTTGTCGCTAAACACCAAGAAATAATTCAAACATGCCGTCAGTTTTTTGATAAGCATGGCATTAGTGGTGTATTTTTGGGGAGATTTTTTGGTCCAACTAGAGCTGTTGTTCCCCTCATTGCAGGCATATCAGAAATGAAGAGGCGTACTTTTTTTTGGGTTAACATTATTTCTGGATTGCTTTGGGCTCCTCTCTATTTAATTCCAGGGATATTAATTGGCGCTGCTTTTTCTTTAGAAAAAGAAGTCGGATACCATCTAATTTTCATCTGTATACTAATTGCTATTATGGTTAGTGTTGCAATTAATTTGACCAGAAAGTATTTGAAAGCCCAAAAGGAGTCATTATCTACTCATTTGGATTTGCTCAAAGTAAGCTTGGCCTGGAGCCTTGCAGTCACAATGCTTGTTATATTCAGTTTTTCGCCTTATTGGAATCTGCTTATCCAAATTTTGGGTATATTATGGAATAAGTTTTAGCCATTGCTAATAGACCCTTTATTAATCCAAAATATGTTGAATTAACTGTTTTTCTACTTTGGATTTATGCCAGATTTTGATTTCCAGGAGTCCATGTTCTGTTCCGCAATGTTTTGCATCAAAGAGACAGGGTTTGCCCCTAGAATCGTGTTTAAAGGGCTTTTTAAGCCTGCTCGACGCTCCATAAAGTGCTTGATACTATGTTCTAAAAAACGACTCATCATAGCTTGCATCGAGTCACCATAGAAGCGAACAAATTCTTTTAGAATTTCTGCTGTTAAAAGAGGTTGGCCGAGGGTTTCTTCTTCAGAAATTATCTGCATTAAGGTACTGCGAGTTAAATCATCACCTGATTTAGCATCAATAACTTTAAAGTCACTATAGGACATGACTAATTTTTTGACATCATTTAAGGTGATATAGCTACTTATTTGGGTATCATAGAGGCGGCGGTTTGGGTATTTTTTTATAACTCTTATTTCCGACATAGTGGCTTGATCCTTTGTTTATTGTACCTTTTGAGTTTTGCTTGTGGAGAGCAAAATTGCTTAGGTTATATTATTATTTGAAATCTAAACGAATTCAGTGTAGCAAGAACACTTGCTGCATGACAACAAAAAAGCGAATAATAATGCATTAGTTATTTAATTGAGATGCAATATTTTATTAGAGAAAATCAATATCGCGTTATTAATAATGTTTGCTCATATTCTAATAGTAAGTATAGCTACATAAAAAAAAATTATATAATTAAAGGCAATTAATTAGAGTTATATTTATAACTTAGAAGCAGAGGCTACTGTTCTTTCATATTAGAAAATACATATGTTTAGTGCGGGCTGTGCATAGGCAAATACTATAAATTGATTTCTAAGTTATCAATTAATCTAGGGCTGCCATACCATGCAGCAACGGCAATTAATATTGAATTATCACTAGGCGATGCCGCTTCTAAATCTGATTGTTTGACAATTTCAAGGTAATCTACTTTAAAGTTATAACTTAGAAGAGTATGTTTTGCTCTTTCAATTAATTCACTATACGCTCTGTCACCTTGTTTGATATTTTCAGCTATTTCTTTGATTGTTTGTTGTAATAAACTGGCAGAATCTTTTTGTGCTTCAGTCAAATATTGATTGCGAGAGCTTAGTGCTAAACCATTTTTCTCTCTTTTTATTTCTGCTCCAATTATTTTTATTGGCATCATTAAATCACTAACCATCGATTGAATGATTAAAAACTGTTGGTAATCTTTTTTGCCGAAGACTGCAATATCGGGTTGAACTATATTAAAGAAAATATTGACAACAGTGGTTACTCCTTTGAAGTGACCGGGACGTTTTGCACCACATAGTTTATTGGTTAATCGATTTAATTGAACAGAGGTGTGTTGCTCTTTTCCGAATGGATAAATAATTTCATTGGTTGGTGTAAATAAAAAATCAACATTGTATTGTTTAAGCTTGCTTTTATCCGCCTCTAAAGTTCTTGGATAATTATCATAATCTTCATTAGGGCCAAATTGCATGGGGTTAACAAATATACTGCTAACTACAATATCACTATGTTGTCTGGCTAGTTCTACCAGTGAAAGGTGTCCTTCATGTAAATTTCCCATGGTAGGTACAAAACCAATTTTTTTTCCTCTACGCTTTAACTTTAGTAGTTCATTTTGAAGTAAAAGGGGATCTTGAATAATGTTCATATCAGTTTTAAATTAGCTATTTAATTAAATGAATGTTCGTTAGTAGGAAAATTTCTATTTTTTACTTCAGATACATAAAGTTTAATCGCGTCTTCAATTGAATTAGTCTTTGTATCTTGCATAAAGTTTCTAACAAAAGAAGGCTTAAAACCTGGGTTTAAACCTAGCATATCTTGTAGTACTAAAACCTGACCATCTGTATCTTTTCCTGCTCCAATGCCTATAGTCGGAATATTTAATTGTTTAGTAATTGCTTTAGCTAGTTGTTGTGGAATGCACTCAAAAACAATCATTTTTGCACCCGCTTTTTCTATTGATTCGGCATCTTTTAGCATTTGTTCAGCACTTTTTGATTCTCTTCCTTGAACTTTATAGCCACCAAAAATATCAACTGACTGAGGTGTTAAGCCAAGATGTGCGCAAACTGGAACACCTCTTTCTGTGAGTTGGGTAATTGTTTCAAGTAACCAATCTCCACCTTCTAATTTAACCATGTTCGCTCCAGCTTGCATTAACTTAGCTGCATTTGATAATGTTTGTGTTGGAGTGCTATATGACATATATGGTAAATCGCTAATAATAAAGGCGCCTTGATTGCCTTTTGCTACACATTGAGTGTGATAAATCATATTTTCCATTGTAACAGGAACTGTGCTGCTATTGCCTTGCATTACCATACCAAGAGAGTCTCCTACTAAAATAGCTTCAACACCGGACTCTGAAATTAATTTCGCAAAAGATGAGTCGTAGGCCGTTAACATTGTTATCGGGAGTCCTTCTTTTTTTAACGATAATATTGTATGTAAATTTTGTTTTTTCATGAGAGATCTCTATGTAATAAATTGACAATAATTAAATTACAGTTGGGTTGAAATAATGTCTTCCGCTTGATGTATTTTCAATTCGTTCTAATAACTGTTGATAATCTTGTTCATTATTAACTAAGTCTATTCCTGATGCATTAACAATAAGTAATGGCGATGCATCATAATAATGGAAAAAATCTGTGTAGGCATTACAAAGTTTATTTAAGTATTCTTCAGTAATAGAGAACTCCATTTTCAGACCTCGACTACGAATACGTTTTAATAACACATCGACAGGTGCTTGTAAGTAAATAACTAAATCGGGAGTTGGAGCATCAATTGTTAAATTGTCGTATACTTGTTCGTATAAATTCAGCTCATCTTTGTCTAAAGTCACTCGTGCAAAGAGCCGATCTTTTTCCATTAAATAATCTGCAACTCTATTAGTAATAAACATATCAGTTTGGATAAGTTGTTTTAGTTGTTGAGTGCGTTGAAACAAAAAATAAAGTTGTGCTGGCAGTGCGCCTGACTTAGGATCTTGATAAAACTTCTCTAAGAAAGGGTTTTCACTTGCGCCTTCGAGTAGCAGTTCACCGCTTAATGACTGTGCTAATTTTTTAGCTAAAGTTGTTTTACCTACACCAATAGGTCCTTCAACTGTAATAAAGTTGTTGCTGCTATTATGTGTATTATTAGTCATAATATTCTGATCCCTTTCTTATCAATTTGCTTTAACAAAGATTGAACTGTCGTTCCATCGGGTAATTTCAAGTTTGGGGCAATTTCAGCTAAAGGCATAATAACAAAGTTTCTTACATGCATTCCGTAATGGGGTACTTTTAACTTAGGATGATCAATGATGTTATCATTGTATAAGAGTAAATCAAGATCTAATACTCTTGGGCCCCATCGTTCTTGTTTTCTAACTCGCCCTTGCTTATGTTCTATTTCTTGTAGCTTTTCGAGTAAATGAAAAGGTTCTAAATCAGTCGATATTAGAGCTACTGCATTGACGTAATCATCTTGATCTTGTGGACCCATAGGATCACTTAAAAACAAACTTGAGTTTTTAACAAGTTGAGTTTTTACTATGTCATTTAAAAGTATGAATGCTTGTTTAACTTGTTTTTTAGGATTGTTGAGGTTTGCACCTATCCCGATAAAAGCATGGTTTTTGTATTGACTGGTTGATGAATCATACAACTCCATATTTAGTTTCTATTCCTTAAATTGAGTTTTTTTGCGAGGTTTTCGTTTTTTCCGAGAGCGGCCTGTGTGAGGTTGATATACTGATTTGATCAGTTTGTTGCGTTCTTCTGGTATGCCATTTTGAAAGTCAGTCCACCATTTGGCTAATTCTTTTAATTCATCGTTATCTAATGCACGTAGGCATAAAAAATCGTAGGCTGCCCTGAATTTTGGATGTTGAATTAAACTATCAATATTACGTTTTTTCCGGTTCATTAAACGGAATTGTAAACTCCATATTTCTTTGATTACGATTGAAAACCTTTTGGGAATTGCAATTGATTTGCGTTGTATATCGAGTACCCTGGCCGCTGCTTTCTGGCTGGCTTCATAAGGAACTGTCCCTTTACTTATTAGTGCTGTTGTAAGGTCTTGTAGCGGCTGCCATAAAAATACGGCAAATAAAAACGCTGGAGTAACGGGTTGTTTTTGGTCAATGCGTTTATCTGTGCTAACTAAGGCAGCTTGAATAAAAGCATTAAATTCTTCAGCGTTATTTTGATTGAGAGATTGGCAGGTTTGTGCAAATAAATGTCTTGCGACATCATACTGACATAATTGATGCCAAGTTTTTTCTGCATAACCTGATAAAAGAAGCTTGTTAGATTCATCCCATAGTCTAGCAGCAGAAATATGTTCGAGCATTTCTGATAGCTCAGCAATAGGGGCGGCTGTTTTAGGTTCTATTAATAAGTTGAGTTTGCAAGATAGGCGGATAGCTCTAAGTATTCTTACAGGATCTTCTTGGTAGCGGGTAATTGGATCGCCAATTAATCTCATTTGCTTCGCTTTAAGGTCTTCGAGCCCACCGGTATGATCAAGTAAAGTAAAATCTTTTGCTGAGTAATATAGTGCGTTAACTGTAAAGTCGCGTCGAAAAGCGTCTTGTTCAAGGTTGCCATAAACATTGTCTCTAACTAACATCCCCTGTTTACTTGTTACAGCATGTTTGGAGCTTGAGCTGGTATGGTCACCGCGAAATGTTGCAACCTCGATAACCTCTCGGCCAAAAAGGACATGAGCTAGTTTAAAGCGTCGCCCAATTAGACGGCTATTTTTGAATAGTTTACAAACTTCCTCTGGTGTTGCGCTTGTAGCAATATCAAAATCTTTAGGTGAAAGGCCTAATAATATATCTCGTACTCCACCGCCAACTAGAAAGGCTTCAAACCCAGCATCATTCAGCCTGTAGAGAACTTTTAATGCACTTTTACTGATCTTATTACGTGAAATATTATGTTTATCACGCGTTACCACAAGTGGAGTTGATGGATGCTTGGCTGACTTCTTATTGGTCAGCCGTTGCCAGATTTTAGTTATCATTGAGTGTACGGTATCATTATTTTTATAATTGGTTTAAAAAAGCTGCAATGCTTCTCACACCTCGCCCCGTTGCACCTGCTGACCACAAGCTATCTCCAGAATCTTTAAAGCAGGCAGCTAAATCTACATGTAACCAGCCTGTTTCAGGTGTGCTAACAAAGCGAGATAAAAAACCTGCTGCATTACTTGCTGCACCTGAACCACCACCAGGCATTGGCCTACTATTCGCTGTATCAGCATAAGCTGAAGGGCAATTATTACGATGGTTGGCTGTAAGAGGTAAACGCCATGCTAAGTCTTTTTCTGATTCTGCTATTGAAATAAATTGCGCTGCAAGTTCATCATCCATGCTAAAAAGAGCATTATAATCCGAACCCACAGCAACCATTGCAGCACCAGTTAAGGTTGCCGCGTCTATTATTATTGGTGCTCCAGACTCTGATGCATCGATTAACCCGTCTGCTAATACCAGTCTACCTTCTGCATCGGTATTAACCACTTCAACGGATACGCCATTACGGTATTTTAGGATATCTGCTAATTTATAAGCATGGCCGCTTACTAGATTCTCAGCGCAGCATAGGTATAACTTGACTCTTTGATTAAGCCCACTTGTTATTGCTAGTGCTAGCGCGCCTGCTACTGTTGCTGCACCACCCATATCTGATTTCATATGAAGCATACCTACAGATGACTTCAAGCTATAGCCTCCACTATCAAAGGTGATCCCTTTTCCTACCAAAGCTGCCGCTGGTGATTTGTTTGAGTGACCTTTAGGGCAAAAATCCAGTTCTAATAGTGCTGGTGGGCGAGTACTTCCTCGACCTACACCAAAAATACCGACATACCCTTTTTCTTCTAACTCTTTCCCGCTTATAATTTTATAATTGATTAAGTCTGGTGCTAGTTGGCTAATAAAGTCACCAGCTTCTGTCGCCAGACCTATAGGCGATAGCTCTTCTGGTGTTTGATTGATAATTTGACGCACCCAAGTATGAACTTTAACTCTACTTTCCAAAGTTTGCGTTTCGTCTACTGGCAACTCAGCAAAATTAATATTAAGTGACTTTTTGGGTTCGAATGAACCTTGCCAAAAATGCCATTGAGCTTCAAGAGGCCATTCACCTACCAGAGTCACTTCTGGCACTTTCATTTGAGCTATTGAGCGAGCCGCTTTTTGGATTTTTTCCATACTAGACAGGTTATCAACGAAGCTTTCAATGTGGATGGTTGCTCCTGTTTCATCAAAGGATAAACTTGAATTCTCTCCCCAGATATTATCTATTTTTGATGATGAAAGAAGTACTTGAAATGATTGCTTCATATTGACTGGTTCCTTATTTTTAATGCGTAATCTTATGTACGATGAGTGGAATAATCGAGTTAATCATTATCATCTAATAAATGTCCCAATTTTCCATGCTTAGTTAAAAGGTAGCTTTCATTATGTGGGTTACGACCAAATTTTAACGGAACTCGTTCAACAACTTCTATATTGGCTGCTTCTAATGCTGCAACTTTTCTGGGGTTGTTTGTCATCAAAGATACTTTGTTGACATTGAGGTGTTTAAGCATATCGGCCGCAACTTTGAAATTACGTTGATCAGCTTTAAAACCGAGGTTGATATTGGCTTCTACAGTATCTAGACCGTCATCTTGTAAAGCGTAAGCTTTTATTTTATTGATTAAGCCAATTCCTCGGCCTTCCTGACGTAGATAAACGATAACGCCACGCTTTTCTTCTGCTATTTTTTGCATTGCTGCATCTAATTGAGGCCCACAGTCGCAACGTAAACTGGAAAAAGCGTCACCCGTTAAGCACTCAGAATGGATTCTGACTAAGACGGGCTCTTGCTCGGTTAAGTCGCCCATTACTAACGCAATGTGTTCCTTGTCATCAGAAAACTTTTCAAGGGAGTGTATGGTGAAGTCGCCCCATTTAGTAGGAAGTTTAGCGCTAATAGTTTTTGAATTGCTCATTATAAAAATCTAAAAATACCTGAATTTTCTTCAAGGTTGACAAGATGTGGGGGTATTTTAGCTTATCTTTCAAAGGATTAATATGGGTTAATCCGCTATCTTCATGGCTTAGAGGCTAAAATATGAAGGTTGGACGAGGTGAAAATAAGACATTCAAACAATGTAAAGATCAACACACCCTAGCAATTATGTCCTGATTTTTAGAATAATTCGTTCTCAAATATAAGCGAGCTAGGTACAATCTTCGTATTACCATTTAATTACTTGTTATTAATGCTGAACTTTATGGGTGTATCGTTTCGTTCAATATTCATCATTGTTGGTTGGTTAGGGTTAGTCGGTTGTGCATCTATTAATCGTAGCACTAGCGAGAGTGATTTACTTGATAAAAAGGTGCCGCTTATAGCGGTATCATCAACACAAATTAGCCCTGATTTATTACGAGAAGAGCTTGATTTTTTAAAGCGAAAATTAGTCGCTATCCATCCAGAACCATTTGCTCGAATCCATAAAAGTGATTTTGAGAACTTGTTCAATCAAGTAAAAGCATCGTTAACCTATCCAATGTCAAAGGCTGAATTTTACTTTCGTATTGCTCCTCTATTGGCTAGTTTAAGAGATGTACATAGTTTCATTAATTTACCTGAATATAACCATCAACAAAATGATGGGTTGTTTCCATTGGCGGTATTAGTTGAACAAGATAGTGTTTATGTGGCAGCTGATCTTTCCGATCAACCCGTAGTTCCAGTAGGTGCTAAGTTAGTATCTATTAATCAGGCTCCGATTAGTTATTTATTGAAATCAATGCGTTCAGTAACCGCAAAAGAGACAAAAGCTGGCCAAAGCCGAAGAATCCAGCTGAGTTTTGCTTGGTTGTTAGCAAGTATGGGCCAGGTTAATAAAGAGTTCGAACTACAGTATTTTTGGCAAGGTAAAGTATTTAGTCAGCGTTTAAAAGGCCTACCGTTTCCTAAAAAGAAAAAAAATGTTTCAGATAAGCAATCTTATTACGGCTTTTCCCAATTGACCGTTTCAACCTCATTGCTTTGGTTAAATGATTTTAATGAGGTACCTGAAGTTTTTGAGGCGTTTTTAGAGGATAAATTTAACACTATGGCAACAGGTCGAGTGGACAATTTAATTATCGATATGAGGTATAACCAAGGTGGTCTTTCTGAAAATTTAAAAAACTTATTAAGCCGTTTAACAGACAAGCCTGTCTATTGGGCACAGCAAGGCATCATAAAAATTAGTGAAGAGCTAAAAGATAATCATATAAGCCGTACACGTAAACGTAGAGCTGATAAGTATAAATGGGGGCTCCAATGGTTACCTTTGGAATGGACAGATCAATTGCAGCATTCTATTTGGTGGGGAGATCTTGGTGATACTATCACCCTAAATCTAGAGCCTGTTGAACCATATGGTGGATATAAACCCAAAAAGGTGTGGGTGCTTACTAACGGTTTTTGTTATTCAGCGTGTAGTTCATTTGTTGCTAGTATTAATTATTACAAGCTTGCAAAAACGGTTGGTGAAAAAACAGGTAGTTTTGCTCAATATCAATTCGCTTACCCCATTGAGATAAAATTACCGCATACAGAGCTCATTGCAACTTTACCTGCAATGCGGTTTGACTTCTTATCTGCTGGTGAGAATGAGTTAATAAAGCCTCAAGAAGAGATCTCTCGTACAGTTGAAGAAATTAGCGGTAGGGTTGATCCCGTTCTTAACAGTGCATTGCGTGAGGCGGAGCGTTAGTTACTTTAGTTTTAGGTAAAATAGAGAATGATAGCTATACTTTAAATAAGTAGGTATGAATTTAATTGATAGGAACTTATCTATGCTTAGCTTATGCATTACTTTATTTTCATACAAATGACTAATTTAAGAGGACGGTTTGATGGCCAAGTGGGTAACGGAAAGATTAGAAGAGCTTTTACACCAGATTAACGAAGTGCCTTATACCGATGATAGAGATCGCCAGCAATTAACTATCTTAATGAATGGTTTTGCTCAGCTAAATAATGAAGCTATGGGAAATGCGGCCACTAAAGTAAAGGCTCAGCTACGGGGCTGGAGTTTAGATGATGCCTCTGAAGAAAATACGAGCAGTCAGGAAACAAAGCGTAAAGAAGATGCTGCAGCAGATGAATTAACCCGACTCAGGCCAATTCGTTAATTTTTAATTATGTTATATTGATTTTGTTTTTTATGTCAAAATAATATAAATAGATTCCATCAATGCTATTAGTTTGTCATCATTTTATCCCATGATATCGCGAGAACATTCAGGCTTGAATACTTGATTGTTGAGAAAGATTCAAAGCCCTATTTACTGGTGTTTACCTTTTAACCAGTGGTATAATCCGCGCCCTTTATAACCACCTTGTCTTCAATCGGGTAGCTTTTGCTATGAATTGAAGCACTAGCAAATATTAATTTAATAATCCAACATGACCAAAAAGCTTTATATTAAAACTTGGGGCTGTCAGATGAATGAGTATGATTCATCACGTATGGCCGATCTTCTCAATAAAACCCATGATTTGGAGCTAACTTCTGAGCCTGAAGATGCAGATTTGTTGGTACTAAATACTTGTTCGATCAGAGAAAAAGCACAAGAAAAAGTTTTTTCTCAATTGGGGCAGTGGAAGAACTTCAAAAAAGATAAGCCCGATTTGCTTATTGCTGTTGGCGGGTGTGTTGCTAGTCAAGAAGGTAAAGAGATACGGAAACGTGCACCTTATGTTGATATGGTTTTTGGGCCACAAACATTGCATCGTTTACCAAATATGATTAATGAAGTAAAAGAAGAAAAATCGCCTGTTGTTGATGTTTCTTTTCCTGAGATCGAAAAGTTTGATGTTTTACCTGAACAACAAGTTGAAGGAGTGACTGCCTTTGTCTCTATTATGGAAGGGTGTAGTAAATATTGCTCATTTTGCGTTGTCCCATACACTCGAGGTGAAGAAGTTTCTAGACCTTTCGATGATGTTATTGCTGATGTTGTTGAGTTGGCCGCTAAAGGTGTGAGAGAAGTTAATTTATTAGGGCAAAATGTTAACGCTTATAGAGGAAAAACTCATGATGGTGGAGAAGCCGATTTAGCCGCTTTAATCGAATTAGTTGCTGCTATAGATGATATTGATAGGATTCGTTTTACTACCTCTCATCCTGTTGAGTTTTCACAAAGATTAATTGATGTGTATGCCAAGGTTCCAGAATTAGTTAGTCATTTACACCTACCTGTACAAAGTGGTTCTGATAGGGTTTTAAGTATGATGAAACGTGGTCATACTGTTTTAGAATATAAGTCGAAAATAAGGAAACTAAAAAAAATAAGGCCTGACTTGAGTATGTCGTCAGACTTTATCATTGGTTTTCCTGGGGAATCAGAAAAAGATTTTCAGAACACAATGGATTTAATTGCTGAAATTGATTTTGATATGAGTTTTAGCTTTATTTACAGTGCCAGGCCAGGAACCCCAGCTTCTGATTTAGCTGATGAAATACCACTTGCGACTAAAAAAGAATGGTTATCTCTTCTACAGCAGCGTTTAAATCAACAAGCTCATGCTCACGCAAGAAGAATGTTAAATACTCAACAAAAGATTTTGGTAGAAGGTCCTTCCAAGAAAGATCCCATGCAGTTATCAGGACGTACCGAAAATAATCGTATTGTTAATTTTGATGGGCAGCCACAAATGATAGGACAGTTTGTTGATGTCATTATTACTGAGGTCTTACCGAACTCATTACGTGGTAAGTTAGTTAATTAGTCGGAAAGGCTTTGGGAGTGAGTGATGGCTACTCAAGAATTTATTATTGATCCTTTTGAGAATCAGTATTTGGCAATTTTAGGTGGGCATCTGGATGAAAATTTCAGATTACTTGAAAAGCGTTTTGGTGTAGAAATTAATAACCGTGCTAATTTTTTTAAAATAGTCGGTGAAAGTGAACATTTGAATTCTGTTGAGAGTGTCATTAAGCAGCTTTATCAAGAAATAGAATCGAAACAACAACTATCAGACGAACAGTTACATGTTATTGTCCAAGCTGGCTGTCACCAATTATCGGAAGCAACCAATCAAAAGTATAATGATTTAGTTATAACAACAAAGCGAGGACAGATTCGGCCCAGGGGGAATAATCAGCGTATTTATGTTGAAAATATGCTGTCTAGTGATGTCACTTTTGGCATAGGGCCTGCTGGAACAGGAAAAACGTATCTTGCTGTTGCCGCTGCGGTTGATGCTTTAGAAAGACAAGAAGTTCGCCGTATATTATTGACCAGACCTGCTGTTGAAGCTGGTGAAAAGCTGGGCTTTTTACCTGGTGATTTAAATCAAAAAGTTGATCCTTATTTAAGACCACTGTATGACGCTTTATATGAAATGTTGGGCTTTGAACGTGTGGCAAAGCTAATAGAGCGTAGCGTTATTGAAATTGCTCCCTTAGCTTATATGAGAGGACGTACTTTGAATGAAGCTTTTATCATTATGGACGAAAGTCAAAATACCACAGTGGAACAAATGAAAATGTTTTTAACGCGTATTGGTTTTAATTCTCGTGCAGTGATTACTGGAGACATTACACAAGTGGATTTACCAAAAGGTAAGCTATCTGGTTTACGTCAAGCAATTAATATTTTGGATAATGTAAAAGGTGTGAAGTTTTCATTTTTTCAATCTGGAGATGTTGTTCGACATCCGGTTGTCCAACGAATTGTGCAAGCTTATGAGCTTGCCGATAAAAAGCAACAAGATAAAATACAAGCTCCAAAAGTTTCTGATAGTCAACCAACAGATAATTTATAAAGGTCACCGTCGTGAAGCTGTATTTGGAAATCCAAAACACAACTCAATGTAAAAATGTACCCACTAGAGTGTTGATGGAGGAGTGGGTTAAAACCGCACTAGAAATGTTGGATTATCGTGAGCCTATCACAGAATTAACGATTAGAATTGTTGATGAGCTTGAGAGCAAACAATTAAATTTACAATATCGAGCTAAAGATAAACCAACAAATATTCTTTCTTTTCCTTTTGAAGCGCCTCCTCAAGTGCCATGTGATTTATTGGGAGATTTAGTCATTTGCTCTCAGATTGTTGAGCAAGAGGCTTTAGCTCAATCTAAAAGTTTGCAAGATCATTGGGCTCATTTGTTAATACACGGAGTGCTTCATTTATTAGGTTTTGATCATATTGAGGAAGATGAAGCTAACGAAATGGAAACTTTAGAGATTGCTATATTAGAATCTTTAGCAATAAAAAATCCCTATATTTTACTGAACTAGTAATCATTTTTCACTTGTTATATTAGATTGTTACATGTTGTGCCGCAATAACATTTAAAGTAAAAATAATACCAATCTTGTTGCAATTAATTGCGTAGCGAGATTTGTTTTGTATTTTATCCTTTTAACCTAAGCCTCCCTGTTTACAAATAAACATTTACTGTTTATAACGGTAGCGCTTGTTATTGTAAATAATTTTCGAGCAATATAAAAATAATTTAATGTAATTAAAGGATAAGAAAATATGGCTAACAACTTCAAAAAAAGAAGCTTATTCCTGGCAATGGGTATAGCTTTAAGTTCTCCAATGCTTTATGCCGCTGAAGAGAAAAAAGATGACGATGAAGAAGCTCAAAAAATGGTTATTGTTGGTTCGCGAGCTGCTCCTCGTTCCATTTCAGATTCTCCGGTACCTGTTGATGTTATTTCTGCAGAAGAGATCACGGCTAGCGGTAGTAGCGATTTAACCTCATTATTAGCGAATGTTGCACCGTCGTTCACTGTTAATGAACAACCAATCAGTGATGCTGCCACTTTAGTTCGACCAGCAAACTTAAGAGGTTTATCACCCGATAGTACATTGATTTTAGTTAATGGTAAGCGTCGTCACCGTTCTGCTGTTATTACTTTCATTGGCGGTGGTATCGCCGATGGTTCACAAGGGCCTGATATTTCGGCAATTCCTGCAACAGCCTTAAAACAAGTTGAAGTTTTACGTGATGGTGCATCGGCACAATATGGTTCAGATGCTATTGCTGGCGTAATTAACTTTGTATTAAAAGATAGTAGTGATGGTGGTGAATTTATTGCTCGAATGGGTGAGTTCTCTGAAGGCGATGGTGATTCGGTAATGCTATCTGGAAATGTTGGCATGCCTTTTACAGAGCAAGGATTTGCTAATTTTAGTTTTGAATATAATGATCGTGAAGACACCATTCGAAGCGTGCAACGTGATGATGCAGCAGCTTTAATTGCCGCGGGTAATACTAATGTTGCAAACCCAGCTCAAATCTGGGGAATGCCAAAAGTTAAAGATGATTATAAGCTTTTTGCAAATATTGGATTAAATTTAGGTAATGATAAAGAAGCTTATATGTGGGGGAACTACTCGCAGCGTGAAGTCGATGGTGGTTTTTATTTCCGTAATCCTCAAACTCGTAGTGGTGTGTTTCAAGGACCTACACTTCCTGATGGAACTGCTACTATCTTAACTGCAGATTTGACTCCGGGAGCTACTGATAACTCTGCATGTCCAGTTGTTCCTGTTGTTAATGGTCTTGTTGATCAAACAGCATTAGATTCATTAGCTGCGGCAAACTGCTTTGCATTTAATTCATTATTTCCAGGCGGCTTTACGCCTAGATTTGGCGGAACTGTTGTCGATACTTCATTAGTGATGGGGACTAAAGGCTCATATGACAGTGGCTTGACTTACGATATTAGTGTGGGGTTAGGACGCAGTGCGGTTGATTTTAGTATTCGAAATACAATCAACCCTTCTTTGGGGCCAAATACTCCGACTGCATTTAATCCAGGTAGTTATATTCAATTAGAAAAATCATTTAACTACGATATTTCTAAAGAGATTGAAACTTCTTCTATGGATGGAATGACATTTTCCGCTGGTGTTGAGTGGCGAGAAGACTCATTTGAAGTTAAGCCTGGCGATCAAGCTTCTTTTGAAGTTGGCCCACTTGCAGGGCAGGGTTTTGGAATTGGCTCCAATGGCTTTCCTGGGTTTCAACCTAGAGCCGCAGGTGTTTTTACACGACGCAACATTGGTTTTTATGCTGATTTAGAAACTTATTTTACTGAGTCTTTAATGATGGAATTTGCGGTACGTTACGAAGATTTTTCTGACTTTGGCTCAACATTTGATGGAAAAATTTCTGGTCACTTCCAAGCGACAGATGTTTTTGCTATTCGTGGTTCTGCAAGTACTGGCTTCCGCGCTCCAACCGTTGGGCAATCTAACGTTGTTAACGTAACAACTGCATTTGGCGCAAACGGTCTTGAAGATCAGGCAACCCTACCGCCAACTAATGCAATTTCGGTACAGAAAGGTGGTAAACCGTTAACGCCTGAAGAGTCTACCGCATTTACTGTTGGTGCTGTATTAGACTTTGACGACTTATTTATCACTTTAGATTTCTTTAATATCGAAGTTGATGATCGCATTAGTCAAACTTCGCCTTTAACATTATCTGCTGCTGATATTACTGAGCTGGTTAATCAAGGTGTTGGTGATGCTACTAGCTTTACTAGCGTTCGTTATTTCACCAATGACTTTGATACGACTACGGCAGGTGTTGATTTAGTCGTTAGCTATTCTGCTGATATGTTTGGTGGTAAAACGAGTTACAATCTTGCACTTAATCACACAGAAACCACTGTCGATAGTTTCAGTCCAGATATAATCAGTAATGTAAAAGTTGAGCTTTTAGAAAAAGGTGTTCCAGAAGATCGGGCCACGTTTACTATGAAACATACTCAAGATAATTGGAACTTACTAACCCGCATTAGTTATTTTGGTGAGTATTTTGAAGATCATTTAGAGAGTGAAGCTTTTCCTGTTTACCCAAGTTCAGAAATCTCTCTTGATTTAGAATTTGGTTATAACGTAACAGAGCAATTAAAACTCTCATTGGGAGCTAATAACTTGCTTGATGAGTATCCAGAGCAATTGGATGATAAGTACAGCCCTGCTAGTCAGCCTTCATCCTATGCTGGGGTAGCTGGAGCTAAGTATGCGATTAAATCACCGTTAGGTTTTAATGGACGCTTTGTTTATCTAAAAGCAAACTATACTTTCTAATCGAATCTATATCTAGAAAAAGTAATAAAAGTCGGCGCTTAATGCGCCGATTTTTCGCTATATGCTTCAATTTTCATTTTGCTAATTCTCAAGCCTTTGTTAGACTAGGCCCGAAGACCGCTAAATGAGCAAAACTAACATGAGTGATGATAAACCTCCCTCGAGAAATTGGTTTGAAAAACTAACTCAAATTTTCCAAGATACTCCTCAAGATCGTGAGCAGTTAGTTGAAGTGTTAAAAACTGCTGAAGAAAATACGCTGATCAACCCTGAATTATTATCAATGATGGTTGGTGTAATGCATATCTCTGAAATGCAAGCTCGAGATATTATGATTCCCAGACCAGAAATGGTGGTTGTGGATGATGAAATGGACTTTTCTAAAATACTGCTCAATGTTGTCAACTCTCGACACTCTCGTTTCCCTGTTATAGGTGATAACAGAGATGATATTGAAGGCATTATTTTAGCTAAAGATCTCTTACGCTTTATCGCAGAACGCGAGTCTGAGCCCGACTGTCGGTTTACACTTAAAGATTATTTGCGACCTGCGGTTATTATTCCAGAAAGTAAGCGGCTCGATGTTTTATTGAAAGAGTTCAGAGCAAATCGTAACCATATGGCGATTGTTGTGGATGAGTATGGTGGTGTGGCTGGATTGGTGACTATTGAAGATGTATTAGAGCAAATTGTTGGTGAAATTGAAGATGAATATGACATTGACGATGATGAAGATAATATACATCAGATAGAAGGTAATACATTTAACGTTAAGGCACGAACTGAAATAGAAGAATTCAATCAGTATTTTAATGCCAAAATCAATGATGAAGAATATGACACTATCGGTGGTATTCTAATGCAAGCATTTGGCCATATGCCTTCCAGAGGTGAAACTGTTAAAATTGAAAACCTCCAGTTTGAAATTGTCTCTGCCGACACTCGTCGAATAAAATTATTAAGAGTAAAAAAAATAAAAGAAGTTATTGAATAATCTTAATTTAGTTTAAGCTGAGTTATAGAATACTGGTTCAATATCTTTAATGGTGTTAAAAAAGGTTGCCGAACCAGTGTTAGCCAATATAATTATTCAGTTAGATAATTGCCTTAGTTCAAAGTGGTTAAGTTGTGGACTAATGTTATTTACAGGTATGCTCTATCCGCTTGCTTTTGCACCAACTGGCTGGTGGCCATTAGCTTTTATTTCAATTATTACGCTTATCTTTTCGCTTACACGCCCTGCTGCATTAACACCATTTAAGCTCGCTTATTTTTGGGGGGTTGGGGCTTTTTTAATTGGCGCGAGCTGGGTATATGTCAGTATTCATAAATTTGGCAATACACCTGTCCTGGGAGCAGGATTACTCACGTTGCTTTTTGTAGCATACCTGGCTCTTTTTAAAGGTTTATTCGGCTATTTATTGCATAAGCTATCGAATAAAACCTCTTTTCCAATGCTGGTTTTAATTGCTCCACTATGTTGGGTTATTTCTGAGTATTTACAGTCTATCGTATTTAATGGTTTTCCCTGGTTGTTACTTGGCTATAGTCAAATTGATTCTCCATTGGCACCAATAGCAACCTGGTTTGGTGTTTACGGAATTAGTTGGTTTATGGTTGCTTTGTGTACAGCTTTTGTTTTGTGGGTATCAACCAAAAGGAATAAAATTTTTGCCGTCATTGCTACGCTAATACTTAGTGTTATTTTTTTGAGCCATGTGTATGAACAGAAATCAATAGAAACCCAATTTGATGATTCTAGTATTGATGTTGCACTGGTGCAGCCGAATATAGCACAAGAAAAAAAGTGGGATAGAAAATTTTTTTCTACGATTATCGATATTCTTTTTGATGAGTCAGAGCCGCTGTGGGACGCTGATCTAATCGTTTGGCCAGAAGGAGCTATTCCAGCCTATGCATATCAGGTGAATGATATATTGTTAGAGTTATCAGAAAAAGCTGAGAAAAATTCGGCTAATTTAATTCTTGGGCTTCCTGAATATGAAGCATCTTCAAAACAAAGCTACGTTTCATTGTTGGCATTAGGTGGTAGTAAGCAAACTTATCATAAGCAAGTCTTAGTTCCATTTGGAGAGTATGTTCCTTTAGAAGATTGGTTTCGTGGTGTTATTAAGTTTTTTGACTTACCAATGTCTGGTTTTACTCCTGCTAAAACCGAGCAGCTTCCTATGAAGTTGAAGCAACTGACTGCTATTCCGGCTATCTGTTATGAGATTGTTTATCCCGGAATTATTCGTGAGCTATCAAGCAAAGCACAAAAAGAACTTCCTCAATTAATTGTTACGGTTAGCAATGATGCATGGTTTGGAGATTCTTTTGGACCATATCAACATATGCAAATGGCACGAATGCGCTCTTTAGAGTTAGGACTTCCTTTGGTTCGGGCAACTAATGATGGGATTACTGGTATCGTCGATGCTCAAGGTAATATGGTTAAACAACTTGCTCGTTATAAACAAGGAAGCTTGAGACAGCAATTAATATTAACAAATAGAGATACTCCCTATCGACGTTTTGGATGGGGAGGAATTTTATTTTTATTAATCACTAGTTGTTGTTTTATTGGTTGGTCACTTTTTCAACAAAGAAAGTTTTATTGAATTAGTTTGCAGTGCAATATAAATCGAGTTTTGCATTAAAAAAACATGATAAAAAACAGAAAAGCAGATTTAATCATTCGCTATTTAATTAATCTTGTCCTATATAAAAGTAGTGAAGAAAAGGCCATGAAAATCAATATCTTCTGATTAAAATATAGACCATCGAGATTGTTTTGTTTAGTAAGTTGGATATTGTTGATATAAATCATGGTGCACGCTTGCTATTTTGTTGAAAGTCTTTTAAAAAGGATCTGCAATTCAGAAAATCTAGGATTGGGGTATGCTAGAAAACTATTTGCCTATACTCGTATTTATAGCCGTTGGCCTCGGCTTAGGTGTTGTGCTGGAACTTGCTGGATATTTAGCTGCACCTAAAAAAGATGTTGAAGATAAACTATTACCTTTTGAGTGTGGATTTGATGCATTTGAAGATGCTCGCCACAAGTTTGATGTTCGCTTTTACCTCGTCGCAATTTTATTCATTATCTTCGACTTAGAAGTAGCATTCCTATTTCCTTGGGCTGTTGTATTTCAAGAGCTAAGCTGGTTTGCTATTGGTGCAATGGGAGTATTTCTCGGTTTATTGGTCGTGGGTTTCATTTATGAATGGAAGAAAGGAGCTTTAGAATGGGAGTAGAGCAAACAGAGTTGACTGCTTCAACTAACGATATGGAGGTTCAACAGTCTGGCAAAGGATATTTAGTGACTGGAATCGACACATTGGTCAATTGGGCTAGAACGGGTTCAATGTGGCCTATGACCTTTGGCTTAGCCTGTTGTGCTGTAGAAATGATGCAAGCAGGTGCTTCTCGCTATGACTTTGACCGTTTTGGTGTTGTTTTCAGGCCTAGCCCAAGACAGTCTGATGTGATGATAGTTGCAGGTACCCTGACCAATAAAATGGCACCAGCACTGCGTCGAGTTTATGATCAAATGCCTGAACCTAAATGGGTTATTTCAATGGGATCTTGTGCTAATGGTGGCGGATATTATCACTATTCTTATGCCGTGGTACGAGGCTGTGACCGCATTGTGCCTGTTGATATTTATGTACCTGGTTGTCCTCCTACCGCTGAGGCTTTGATGTATGGTGTGATTCAATTACAAAATAAAATTAAACGTACTAACACCATTGCACGACAGGTTTGAGGCAGATTAATGATCGAAAAACTACAACAGTCTATTGAAAACTTGCTTTTTGAAAAAATAACTTCGCTAAAGGTTTATGCAAACGAAGTTACAATAGAAGTTGCTAAAGAGCATTTAGTTGATGTGGCCAAAGTGTTGCGAGATCAAGATGAGTTTCAGTTTGAGCAATTAATTGATTTGTGTGGTGTTGATTATCTCCACTATGGCCAGGACGAGTGGGCGACTAATGAAGCATCATCTTCTGGTTTTGAACGAGGTAGGGACGTTGGTGAAAAAGAATCAACTTGGGATCAGTCTCGTTTTGCAGTCGTTTATCATTTACTTTCCATTACTTTGAACCAACGTCTTCGAGTTAAAGTGTTTGTAGATGAAGAGAATATGATGATTCCAAGTATTATCAGTATTTGGAATTGTGCCGATTGGTTTGAAAGGGAAGCCTTTGATCTTTTTGGTATCTTATTTGAAGGTCATCCCGATCTGAGAAGAATTTTGACCGATTATGGGTTTATTGGACACCCATTCCGTAAAGATTTTCCGGTTATTGGAAATTTAGAAATGCGGTTTGATGAAGAAAAAAAGCAGTGTATTTACGAGCCTGTATCTATCGAAGAGCGTGTATTAGTTCCGCGGGTAATTCGAAAAGATTTGAAAAGACTTGATGGTTAGGGCTTTTTATTAACTTGAAATAAGAAAATAAAACTGTCTTGATGAGTTTAGTCATTAAAGGCTGAACAGGACAATTATTAAAATAAAATTATGGCTGATATAGAACATTACACGCTAAATTTTGGGCCTCAACATCCTGCCGCGCACGGTGTATTACGAATGATTCTTGAGATGGATGGTGAAACCATCGAGAGAGCAGATCCCCATATTGGTTTATTGCATAGAGCAACTGAAAAACTAGCTGAAATAAAGCCGTACAATCAGAGCATTGGTTATATGGATCGGCTCGATTATGTTTCTATGATGTGTAATGAACATGCTTATGTTTTAGCAATAGAAAAGTTGCTTGGTATCCAAGCGCCAATTAGAGCGCAGTATATCAGAGTTATGTTTTCTGAAATTACTCGTATTTTAAACCATTTAATGTGGTTAGGTGCACATGGTTTAGATGTAGGTGCAATGACAATGTTTCTCTATTGTTTCCGTGATAGAGAGCCATTAATGGATGCTTATGAAGCTGTTTCAGGAACTCGCATGCATGCCACTTACTTTCGTCCAGGCGGCGTTTATCGAGACCTACCGGAAGAAATGCCAAAATACGAAAAATCTCCTTGGCGAAATGAGAAAAAACTCGCAGAGTTAAACGAAAATCGACAAGGCTCATTATTAGATTTTTTGTGGGATTTTTCCGAGAAGTTTGATGGGAGTGTTGATGAATATGAGTCGCTTTTAACTGAAAATAGAATATGGAAACAACGCTTGGTTGGTATTGGGGTCGTATCACCTGAAAGAGCATTTCAACTCGGCTTTTCAGGGCCAATGCTAAGAGGCTCTGGAATTGCCTGGGACTTGAGAAAAATGCAACCTTACGATGTTTATGCTGAACTGGATTTTGATATTCCGGTTGGTCGTAATGGAGATAGCTATGATCGCTATTTAGTTAGGGTTGAAGAAATGCGTCAATCGAATCGAATCATTCGTCAATGTATTCAGTGGTTAAAGCAAAATCCTGGGCCTGTTATTATTGATGATCATAAAATATCGCCACCTAAACGTGCTGATGTAAAAAATGATATGGAGTCATTAATTCATCACTTTAAATTATTTACCGAAGGTTATTGTGTACCAGAAGGCGAAGCCTATGCCGCTGTAGAGCATCCTAAAGGTGAGTTTGGTATTTATCTTGTTTCTGATGGCGCCAATAAACCTTATCGATTAAAAATTAGAGCACCAGGTTTTGCTCATTTGTCTGCTATGGATGAACTGACTAAAGGACACATGCTCGCCGATGTAGTTGCTATCATTGGAACGATGGATATTGTTTTTGGGGAGATTGATCGCTAATGACTGATCTAAATTATGATAACAAGTTACACCTTAAAAATATTGTTCCACCCGAAGCGATTGAAGAGGTCGATATCTGGATAAAAAAATATCCGCCTGAGCGCAAACGACCTCCCATTATGGCGGCCCTGAAAGTGGTTCAAGAACATAATGGCAATTATCTAACTGAAGAAATGATGCAGGCTGTTGCTGAGTATTTAGATGTACCCCATGTAGCGGTTTATGAAGTCGCTACTTTTTATTCGATGTTTCATTTAGATAAAGTAGGCAAGTATGTTATTTCGGTTTGTAACAATATTTCTTGTTCACTTCGAGGTGCAGACAAAGTCATTCAGCATTTACAAAATCGTTTAAATATAAAAGTTGGAGAAACCACTGACGATGAACTCTATACAATAAAAACGGTTGAGTGTATGGCCGCTTGTGGTGGTGCACCGATGTTAGAAGTCAATAAAACTTATCATGAAAATTTAACCGAAGAAAAAATTGATCAAATACTATCAGATATAGCAACAATAGAATTAAACTCTGATTCAAGTTCAGAAGTTTCAGCGGAGGCGAAAGACTAATTCATGGCTAATGAAGTTTGTTTTAGAAACCTCCACCTTGATACGCCTTGGTCACTACAGGCTTATGAAAGCGTAGGCGGCTATTCAATATTAAAAAAAATAGTGGCTGGCGAATTAACCTACGACACCATTATTGATGAATTGAAGTTATCAGCTTTACGAGGGCGTGGTGGTGCAGGTTTTCCCACTGGTTTAAAGTGGAGTTTTATGCCCCGTAATATGCCAGGACAAAAATATGTTGTGTGTAATTCCGACGAAGGTGAGCCTGGTACTTTTAAAGATAGAGATATTTTGCGTTACAACCCTCACCAATTAATTGAGGGGATGATTATTGCCGGTTATGTGATGAATGCAACGGTTGGCTATAACTACATGCGTGGCGAATTTTATGAACCTTTTGATCGAATGGAAGCGGCAATTGCTGAAGCTAAAGCGAGTGGTTATTTAGGGGATAATATTCTGGGTTCAGAATTGTGTTTTGAATTACATAATCATTTGGGAGCCGGTGCTTATATTTGTGGCGAAGAAACAGCACTGATTGAGTCGATTGAAGGTAAAAAAGGACAACCTCGTTTTAAACCCCCTTTCCCCGCAAATTATGGTGTTTTTGGTCGTCCAACTAATGTTAATAACACTGAAAGTTATGCGTCTGTTCCAGTGATATTACAACACGGTGGTCAGTGGTTTTTAGATTTAGGCAAACCTAATAATGGTGGAACAAAAATATTTTCAGTTTCTGGTCATGTTAATAACCCAGGTAATTTCGAAGTTGGTTTAGGAATTCCTTTTAGTGATTTATTGGATTTATCTGGTGGTGTTTTGGGTGGTAAGGCATTGAAAGCAGTAATACCTGGAGGTTCATCGTCACCGATTTTGCCAGCAGAAACTATGATGCAATTAACAATGGATTATGATGCGATAGGTAAAGCAGGTTCAATGTTGGGATCGGGTGCAGTGATAGTACTTGATGAGACAACCTGTATTGTTGAATTGGCGGCTGTGACTGCCCATTTTTATTATGAAGAATCTTGTGGTCAATGCTCTCCTTGCCGTGAAGGGACTGGTTGGATGTCACGAGTCATTCACAGGATTTTAAAAGGCGAAGGACGCGCCGAAGATCTGGATAATTTAGACAGAGTGGCAGGTAATATTATGGGAAGAACAATTTGCGCGCTAGGAGATGCAGCGGCAATGCCCATAAAAGGTTTTTTAAAACATTATCGCCATGAATTTGAGTATATGATAGAGCACAAGCGTAGCTTGGTTAAAGGGTAAAGTCGGTCACTATGGGTAAAGTGCATATAGAAATTGATGGTCAGCAATTAGAAGCTGAAGTCGGCTCAATGATTATTGAAGTAGCCGATAAAGCCGATGTATATATTCCTAGGTTTTGTTACCACAAAAAACTGTCTGTTGCGGCCAATTGTAGGATGTGTATGGTTGATGTTGCTAGCATTCCGAAAGCCGTACCTGCTTGTGCGACTCCTGTTGCAGAAGGAATGGTAATACAAACAAAAACACCTAAAGCCGTCGAAGCTCAAAAATCGGTAATGGAATTTTTATTAATTAACCATCCGCTTGATTGTCCTGTATGTGATCAAGGAGGAGAGTGTGAGTTACAAGATTTGTCTGTTGGTTATGGAGAAGATGTTAGCCGTTTTACCGAAGGAAAACGAGTTGTTCATGATAAAAACCTTGGGCCGCTTATTGCTACCGATATGACACGTTGTATCCATTGCACGCGTTGTGTACGTTTTGGACAAGAGGTTGTTGGTATTCGTGAGATGGGAGCGACAGGTCGTGGTGAGCATGTCGAAATAGGTACTTATATTGAAGGAGCAGTTGAGTCAGAGGTTTCAGCCAATATTATCGACCTATGTCCCGTTGGCGCTTTAACTGCCAAGCCATCTCGATACAAAGCAAGAGCCTGGGAACTTCGCCAATCAGAATCGGTAGCTGCCCATGATTGCTTAGGCTCTAATGTTTATGTGCACCATCGTCGTGGAGAAATCATTCGGGTTGTTCCCAAAGAAAATGAAGCAATCAATGAAGTTTGGTTATCTGATAGAGATCGATTTTCTTATCAAGCGTTAACAGAAGGTGAGCGCTTGCTTAAACCGCAGATAAAGAAAGATGGCAAGTGGCAAGAGACCGATTGGCAAACTGCATTAAATATTGCCGCAACTGAAATTAAACGCATTATCGGAGCTTCCAATGGAAATGATTTTGGTGTTTTGGTTGGTAGCAGTGTAACAACTGAAGAAAGTTACCTGGCACAAAAACTGATACGAGGTGCAGGGAGTAACAATATCGATTTCCGTTTAAGAAGGCGTGATTTTAGTGGAGATAATAGAGGTAGTGTACGTTCAGGCATTAACTTTCCGTTAGCTGATTTAGATACAATGGATGCTACCTTATTAGTTGCGGCAGACTTGCGACACGAGCAACCGTTGACAGCTTTAAGAATTAGAAAGTCGACCAGCTTTGGTCGAGTGATGGCAATCAATCCTTTTGATGGCGAATACAATTTTAGATTGTGTGAAGAAATTCAACCGAAAACTAATGGTTTAGCGCAAGAGCTAGCAAGTGTATTAGTAGCGGCCGATCAGTTAAAACCAGAAGTACTCAATGCTGAATCAAAAGAGTGGCTAGTTGGCGTTAGCGCGAATGATACACATAAGAATATTGCTCAAAACTTAATCGACGGTGAGTTATCGTGTGTATTACTGGGGGTTTATGTTCAAGAGCATCCTCAAGCAGAAGTGATTAATTGGTTAGCTGAAACCTTAGCATCAATGACAAACTCTGAGTGGGGGTATATGACTCAGGGTTGTAATGCGGCAGGTAATAAAATTGCTGGTGCTGTTCCGATGCAGTCAGCGGTTGGTGGCAAATCAGAGTTAGGCAAAAATGCACAGCAAATGATCTCAGAAGGTTTAAAGGGGTATTTACTTCTTAATTGTGAACCTGATGTTGAAAGTGTTTGGTCTGAGCAAGCATTAGCAAGCTTAACTCAAGCAGAATGCGTGATTGCACTAACGCCTTTTTCAGATGGTCGTGTATCAGACTATGCTAATGTGATGTTGCCTATTGCCGGTTGCTATGAAACCTCTGGTACTTACATTAATGTTGAAGGTAAATGGCAGACATTCGCCGCCGCTGTTTCAGCACCAGGAGAAGCCAGACCGGGGTGGAAAGTATTGCGAGTCTTAGCCAATTTACTAGAGCTGAAAGGCTTTGAGTATGAATCTTCTTTGCAAATCATTAACAAGTTACGAGAAAAATTTGATGCGGTTGGTGATGTGAGAGTGGCTAGAAAAGTACCACCAGTATTAACTCAAGTGGATGAGTCAGAAGCCACTCGAGAGTGCCTGGGGCTTTATATGGTTGATCCTATGGTACGACGAGCGAAAGCGCTTCAGCAAACCCCTAAAGCATCAACCCACCCGATTAGTATTTCGAGGGTCAAGACATGAGCGAGAGTGGGTTAATGGGAATTGATCTAATGGCTTGGGCTGAAACGGCTGTGTGGATTGTGATAAAAATTATCGCAATACTGCTACCTTTAATTTTAGCAGTGGCTTATACCACCTACGCAGAAAGAAAAATTATCGGTTATATGCAGTTACGTTTAGGGCCCAATCGTGTTGGTCCTAAAGGTTGGTTACAACCGATTGCGGATACTGTTAAGCTCATTATGAAAGAGATTGTGATACCTAGCGGCTCAAGTAAAACTTTATTTGTTGTTGCTCCGGTGTTGTTTATTGGACCTTCATTTGCTGCATGGGCTGTTATTCCATTCGACGCTGGTATGGTGCTTGCCGATGTTAATGCTGGGCTTTTATATATTTTAGCGATGACTTCTATCGGTGTTTACGGCGTTATTATCGCTGGTTGGGCATCTAACTCTAAATATGCATTTTTAGGGGCAATGCGATCAGCTGCGCAAATCGTTTCTTACGAGCTTGCGATGGGCTTTGCCTTGGTTGGCGTTCTTATGTGCTCGCAAAGCATGAACTTAGGCGAAATTGTGCTTTCGCAATCGGGGGGTATTGATGATTGGTATTGGATCCCGCTTTTTCCATTATTAGTGGTTTATTGGATTTCTGGTGTGGCGGAAACCAATCGAGCACCCTTTGATATGGCTGAAGGAGAGTCTGAAATAGTCGCTGGTTTTCATGTGGAATATGGAGGCATGGCATTTTCGCTGTTCTTTTTAGCTGAGTATGCCAACATGATATTAATTTCATTTTTAACAGCCATTATGTTTTTTGGTGGTTGGTTATCGCCATTTGAAAGCTATGGTGTTTTGGATGAATATACCGCTTGGATACCTGGCACTATCTGGTTATTGATTAAAGCTGGAATATTTTTATTTGGTTTAATTTGGATCCGAGCAACTTTTCCTCGTTTTCGATATGACCAAATAATGCGTTTGGGGTGGAAAGTTTTTATTCCGGTCACCTTAGTTTGGTTACCGGTGGTTGCAATATGGATCAAGCTTAATGTTTGGCCTTTTGCTTAGGGTTAATTGGATAAATTGTTGCAATGAAAAGCATTAAACAGTTTTTTAATAGTTTTCTACTCGTTGAGTTACTTAAAGGGCTTAGAGTGACTTGGGGAAATATGTTTCGTAAGAAAATTACGATTCAGTACCCAGAAGAAAAAACACCACAGTCACCGCGGTTTAGAGGTCTGCATGCATTGCGCTCCTATCCGAACGGAGAGGAAAGGTGTATTGCTTGCAAGTTGTGTGAAGCGGTTTGCCCTGCTGCGGCTATTACTATTGAAGCTGGAGCAAGAGAAGATGATGGTAGTCGTAGAACGACCAAGTACGAGATAGATTTATTTAAATGTATTTTTTGCGGCTTTTGTGAAGAGTCTTGTCCTGTTGATTCAATAGTAGAAACCAGAGTATTTGATTATCACTTTGAAAATAAAGGTGAAAACATTATGACAAAAGAAATGCTGCTGGAAATGGGACATAAGCACGAAAAACAAATTGCAGCGGATCGGGCGGCTGATGCTAAATATCGTTAACTTACTATGAAATGTATTATGCGAATAGGTGTTATGCGATGAAGAATAGTTTACTGAGATTAATTTAATGAGTTTTCAAGTTATTGTTTTTTACAGTTTTGCTGCATGGTTAATTTTTTCAGCATTGATGGTTGTAAGTAGCAAACATTCTGTTAAAGCTGCATTATTTTTAGTATTAAGTTTTGCTTCGGCTTCTGCAATATGGTTATTGCTTGAAGCTGAGTTTCTCGCGATTAGTCTGATAGTCGTTTATGTGGGAGCCGTTATGGTACTGTTGCTTTTTGTTGTGATGATGCTTGATGTTGATTATGCGGCATTACGACAAGGCTTTGTTAAAAAACTACCTGCGGCTTTACTTATTTCTATTGCATTTTTTGTCATTCTCTATGGCTTTATTTCAAGTGGCACTTTTTCAACCGAAGCTTTTCCTATTCCTGAGGCTAAGCCGCAAAATTACTCAAATATTAAAGAGTTGGGCAGAGTTCTTTATACAGAATATGTTATTGCGTTTGAGATCGCGGCTGTTATTTTGTTGGTTGCAATTATTTCAGCAATCGCTTTGACTTTTAGAGGCCGACGCAATCGTAAGACACAAAATATTACCAAACAATTAAAGGCTAATAAACAAAACCGATTGAGAATTGTTGAGGTAAAAGCGGTGGTTCCAGAAAAATTAGAAGAAGAACCAAAGCAAGGAGATGAGCAATGATTGAACTATCTGATTACTTATTATTAAGCGCTATTCTTTTTGCGATCAGTGTTGCTGGTATTGTGATTAACCGTAAAAATGTTATCACCTTATTAATGTGTATTGAGCTAATGCTGCTAGCTGTTAATACTAACTTTATTGCTTTTTCTCATTTTTTAGAAAATACAACCGGGCAGGTTTTTGTGTTTTTTATTTTAACCGTTGCTGCGGCTGAAGCAGCTATTGGGCTGGCCATAATTGTTGTTTTATTTAGAAATAGAGCCACCATTGACGTCGAACAACTTAACCAACTTAAGGGGTAGCAGAGAACCATGTTAAATCAACTTCTCGCTATTGTATTGTTACCGCTTTTGGCGGCTATCATTGCAGGGTTAGCAGGACAACTGATTGGCAGGAAGTCGGCGCATCGTATTACGATTACCGCTGTTGCAATTTCTTGTTTGTTGTCGATTAATATTGCTTTTACCTACATAGGTAGCACACTTGAGCCATTTAATTATACTTTATATTCTTGGGCTAAAATTGGTGAGTTGAATCTACAAGTTGGTTTTTTGATTGACTCATTAACCGCGATTATGATAGCTGTTGTGACATTTGTATCATTAATGGTGCACATTTACACAATTGGTTACATGAAAGATGATCCGGGTTATCAGCGTTTCTTTGCTTATATTTCTCTATTTACTTTTGCCATGTTGACATTGGTTATGTCGAATAATTTTTTACAACTATTTTTCGGCTGGGAAGCGGTTGGTGTTGTTTCATATTTATTGATTGGTTTTTGGTATAAAAAACCAACAGCAATTTTTGCTAATCTAAAAGCCTTTTTAGTGAATAGGGTAGGTGATTTTGGTTTTTTATTAGGGATTGCCGGGATTTATTATGTGTTTGGTACTTTAGATTACGCACCTGTTTTTGAGCAAATCCAGCAAGGCTATAATGATGTTTCAATCACAATATCCGATGATGTCACTTGGTCTGCAATTAATTTCATCTGCATCGGTTTGTTTATTGGTGCTATGGGTAAGTCTGCACAAGTTCCTCTGCATGTATGGTTACCCGATTCAATGGAAGGCCCGACTCCCATTTCTGCTTTAATCCATGCGGCCACAATGGTAACCGCTGGCGTGTTTATGGTGGCTAGAATGTCACCTGTTTTTGAGTTATCTGAAGTTGCGTTAAATTTTATTTTAATCATCGGCGCAACCACTGCCCTCTTTATGGGGTTTTTGGGTGTTATTCAAAACGATATTAAACGAGTGGTCGCTTATTCAACGCTCTCTCAGTTAGGTTATATGGTTGTTGCGCTGGGGGCTTCTGCCTACTCTGTTGCTGTTTTCCATTTAGTCACCCATGCTTTCTTTAAAGCATTACTCTTTTTAGCGGCTGGCTCCGTTATCATTGCTATGCATCATGAACAAGATATTCGAAAAATGGGGAATTTAAAAAAGTACATGAGGGTTACTTACTGGACTAGTTTAATCGGTTCACTGGCTTTAATTGGCACACCATTTTTCTCTGGCTTTTATTCGAAAGAAGCCATTATTTTAGCGGTTGAAAACTCACAATTATCTGCGGCATCTTATGCTTATATTTGTGTTTTAGTTGGTGTGTTTTTTACTGCGCTTTACTCGTTTAGAATGTTCTTTTTAGTTTTTCATACTAACGAAAGAATGGATAAGCACACGTTAGAACATTTGAAAGAACCTTCATGGGTTGTCACTGGTCCTTTAATTTTGTTGGCAATACCTTCTATTGGCATTAGCTGGTGGTTGGCATATCCTATTATTTCAGGCACTTTCTTTGGCAGCGCTATTAGCGTTTCTCCAGAGCATGATGTGCTTAAACCATTGGTTGAATTTTATCAAGGTCCAGTTGATTTATTCATTCATTCACTTGCTGCACCGCCTTTTTGGCTTGCAATTAGTGGTGTAGTCGTGGCTTATGTTTTCACCGTGTTGAAACCAGAGTGGAGGGAAAGCTTAAATACTCGTTTGAATATGCTTAATCATGTATTAAGAAATAATTATTATTTTGACAAGTTGTATATTGAATACTTTTCAGCCGGAGGCGTTGGCCTGGGAAGAAAGTTTTGGCGTTGGATTGACGCAGGAATAATTGATGGTTGGATAGTCAACGGTAGTGCAAAAACTGTTGCTGCAATTTCTGGCCAAGTAAGAAAAATACAAAGTGGCTATCTATATCATTACGTTTTGGTCATGGTGGTGGGATTGCTGGCGTTTTTAGGGTGGGTCTATTGGCGCACGTTGATGAATTAAATCAGTGCGAACTAACAGTATCATTGTCCTAAGCGATTAATTTAAGGGTTTTACTATAATAATGATTGAGAAACTTCCCATTCTAAGTTTGCTTGTGTGGATCCCTGTTTTTGGTGGGTTGCTAATTCTTTTTGGCAGTGGGCAGAAACACAAAGTTCTTTCACACTGGTTGGCTTTATTAACGGCTACACTAACATTGTTTATTAGTTTGTGGGGGCTGTCTGAATTTGACTCCAGCAAATATTACCTCCAATTTGTAGAGAATAAAGTTTGGATTAAATCTTTAGGGATCAATTATTCGCTAGGTGTTGATGGATTTTCTTTACCACTAATCGTTTTGACATCCTTAATGACTTTAATTGTTATTATTTCTGGATGGAACAATATTAAACATCGAGCCTCGCATTACCTCGCTGGTTTTTTAATCATGTGTGGATTAATGAATGGTGTATTTGCCGCAACTGATTCAATTCTTTTTTATGTTTTTTGGGAAGCAATGCTCGTTCCCATGTTTTTGATTATTGGTATTTGGGGCGGCCCTAATCGCATTTATGCAACGCTAAAGTTTTTTATCTATACATTTTTTGGTTCAGTCTTTTTGCTAATCGCTTTAATTTATCTTGGCATACAAGCGAAGAGTTTTGATATTTTTACCATGCACCAAATGGTCATTGATTTAGAAACTCAGAAACTGATCTTTTATGCCTTTTTAATTGCTTTTGCCGTTAAAGTCCCTATGTGGCCGGTGCATACCTGGTTGCCCGATGCTCATGTTCAAGCACCTACTGGTGGCTCAGTTATTCTTGCGGCCATCATGTTAAAAATGGGAACTTATGGGTTTATTCGATTCATGTTGCCAATTGTGCCTGATGCATCAATGGAGATGGCAAATATTATGATTGTACTTTCGTTGATTGCGGTTGCTTATATTGGCTTTGTTGCTTTGGCGCAAACCGATATGAAAAAACTTGTTGCTTATTCTTCGATTGCACACATGGGGTTTGTTACTCTAGGTTTTTTCATCAGTTTTGCATTAATTGAAGGTAAAAATGCTGAAGCCGCAATGATGGGAATTCAAGGTGCATTGATACAAACAATTTCGCATGGCTTTATTTCCGGTGCTCTGTTTTTATGTATAGGTGTACTTTATGATCGAATGCATAGCCGAGAAATCAATGATTATGGTGGTGTGGTTAATACAATGCCGCGTTTTGCAATGTTCTTTATGTTGTTTGCTATGGCCAATTCTGGTTTACCCGGTACTTCAGGTTTTGTCGGCGAGTTTTTTGTCATTATAGCGAGTTTAAAAGCCAATTTTTGGATTGCTGCTATTGCGGGGCTAACGCTAGTTTTAGCCGCAGCTTATACATTGTGGATGTATAAAAGAGTTATATTTGGAGAGGTTGCTAACGACAGAGTCGCAGGTTTAAAAGATCTGAATATCAAAGAATATATTGTTATGGTTATTCTCGCTGCCTTAGTTTTAGTATTTGGTTTATATCCAGCACCGCTACTAGATATTATGCAGCCAAGTGTTGAGCACTTAATTGACTGTAACTTAGTGTCAAAGCTATCGCCTGAAGGAATGTGTTCCTAATGAATGAATCAATTAATTTTAGTTTAATTTCATCGGAGATATTTTTATTGATTGCGATCTGCGTGATCATGATTGTTGATTTATTTCAGCGAGATAAAGAGCGTAAATTAACATTTACATTAACTCAGCTCACTTTATTTATCTTGTTTTTTTTAGGTTATAACGAAATAGATTCTCAACGATCTATTGGTTTTTACGGGCATTGGGTTTCTGATCAATTATCTTTTGTGCTTAAAATGGCTATTTATGCCACGACTTTTATTGCGCTTTTATATGCACGTCCATTTATCAGCCATAGAAATTTGATGCGCGGGGAATACTATTTACTTACTCTATTTTCTGTTTTAGGCATGATGATAATGGTGTCTGCAAACAGTTTCTTATTAGTCTATTTAGGTTTAGAGTTATTATCGCTTTCTCTTTATGCTTTAGTCGCTTTACAGCGTGATTCTAAACTGGCTTCAGAGTCAGCGGTAAAATATTTTGTTATGGGCGGCCTCGCATCGGGCTTTTTGCTTTATGGTATATCGCTAATTTATGGTGCTACAGGCAGTATTATTATTGCCGATATTACTCGGCATTATGCAGAAAACGAGATGGGATTAATCGGCCAGTTTGGTCTGGTGTTTATTGTTATTGGTGTTGCTTTCAAGTTTGGTGCTGTTCCGTTTCATATGTGGTTACCTGATATTTACCACGGCTCGCCGAGTTCAATTAGTGCTTACATTGCCAGTGTACCTAAAATTGCGGCTTTTGGAATGTCAATTCGAATTTTGGTTGAGGCATTCGGACAATCAATTAGTGAGTGGTCGACTTTAATTATTATTGTCGCGTTCTGTTCTATTATTCTTGGTAATCTGGTTGCCGTTGTACAACAAAACTTAAAACGTATGCTAGCTTATTCTGCTATTGCTCATATTGGCTATTTTTTACTTGGGTTAGTACCTGGTACTGCTGCCAGTTACTCCGCTTCAATGTTTTATATTGTCGTTTATGCACTGATGACTTTAGCTGGTTTTGGCATTGTTATTTTTATGAGTTCTAACGAAAAAGATTATCAATCAATTTCTGATTTACAAGGACTAGGGCGTTTTTATCCGTGGTATGGTTATATGTTTGCGATTGTCATGATTTCAATGGCAGGCATTCCGCCATTTATTGGCTTCTGGCCTAAACTGGAAATTTTTAGAGTATTGATTGTTAATGGTTTTGTTACAGAAGCCGTAATAGCCATTGCATTTTCGATTGTCGGTTTATATTACTATCTGAGAGTTATTAAAGAAATTTTCTTTACCGATGCTACTGAGAGTCCAATTATTACATCGAGTCGATCACTAAAAATTGCAGTAAGTATTAATTGCTTATTGCTCATTGTGTTTGGCTTTATGCCTGATAGTATTTATCAGTATTGCCTGAGCGCTTTTGGAATATCCATTTAATTAGAGAGAGATTTATGGAGCTGTTTGATAAATTCGTTCAGGAATATTTACCACTCATTTCTGAAGACAGATTAATACAAGCTTCTTTAATCTTTTTATTAGCTGCAATTTTTTCAAAAACGGCTAAGAGTATTATTCATCGTATTCAAATACATGCAGCGGGAAGAACATCGAATCCGTTTGATGATCATATGTTTGGTATTTTGAAACGTCCTGTTGGTATTACCATTCTGTTAATTGGTACCTATTTGGCGGTTGTTCGTTCTCAATTGTTTAATGAGCAACTCGCTTTAATTGAATCGTTACTAGTCACTGTAGGGGTTTTCTTTTGGCTTTCTTGTGTGCTTAATGGCGCTAGGTTTATATTAAGGCATTTAAGTAGAAATAATACAAAAGTAAAAGTTGTTCAACAACACACCTTACCTTTATTTGAAAATTTAGCTGTTATTATATTATATGGCGCGGCTATCTATTTTATATTTGTCGCGTGGGATATTGATGTTTCTGCCTGGATTGCTTCTGCTGGTATTTTAGGCTTAGCATTAAGTTTTGCCGCAAAAGATACTTTAGCTAACTTATTTGCAGGCGTTTTCATTTTAGCTGACACGCCTTATAAAATAGGTGACTTTATTGTATTAGATAGCGGTGAAAGAGGTATGGTCACTCATATAGGTATTCGTAGCACGAGAATTTTAACGCGTGATGATGTGGAAGTAACCATACCTAATGCAATTATGGGTAATACAAAGGTAACCAATGAAACGGCTGGTCCTTCGAGTAAGTATCGCATAAGAATTCAGGTAGGGGTTGCTTATGGTAGCGATATACCACAAGTTCGTGCTGCTTTGTTAGCTGCGGTAAAACAGGTTAATAACGTGGAAAAAACGCCCGAGCCTAGAGTTCGTTTTCGAACTTTTGCAGATTCAAGTCTTAACTTCGAATTATTATGTTGGGTGGGAGAGCCTGTTTTGCGCGGCTCAGTAAGTGATTTACTGAATGAAGCTGTTTATAACGAATTCAATCGTCAAGGAATTCAAATTCCATTTCCTCAAAGAGATGTTAATCTGCGGCAAATATCTGAATAACTTTCAAGGCACATTTTTTATGGTGTAGATTGTTGTTTATGAAATAGTCAGTAAATCAATTGTTTAGCATTATAAAAACAATTTAAATCCCTCAGACCTGGCCGAAATTTGCTAATGAATGTCTGAATATTTATATCACTTTTTAAATAATTTGATTAAGATGCTAGTTATTAAAAATGTCATTTAGTAAGCTGTTATTCTAATATGCTTGCCGAATGACGTGTAACAATAAAATGCGCGTGAACAAGTTTACCCATATGATTAGAGCGTTCGTCTTGTTTTTTTGAAATTAATCTATCGGTGTTTTATCGCGCTACAGTTAGTACTATTACTAATGTGTCACTCGAAAGGAAACAATATGAAATATCTTTCAAAAGCCTTATCTTCTTTAAGCGCTGTATTATTTTTATCTTTAACCATTATCGCTTGTGGTGGAGGTGGTGGCAATTCAACGCCGCTGGAGCCATCGGATAGCACCCCAGACAGTTTTACTTTTGTTGAGGTAACAGAGGCTGAACTCTCAAGTGTGGTTGAATCTGAATCAATTACTATTACTGGTATTGATACAGCTACAAGCGTGAGTATCAGTGGTGGTGAGTATTCAATTGATGGTGGCTCATTTATTAGCAGCTCAGGTAGTGTAACTAATGGTCAATCAGTTATTGTCAGACAAACTGTCAGTTCGGAGCATTCAACCACAACTGACACTGTGTTAACTATTGGTGGAGTCAGCGGTACTTTTCGAGTAACGACACTCGCAGCAGATACTTCACCTGACATCGTTTTCTTTAATGTTCGAAATAACGTTGAACCTAACATGCCGATTGAATCGAATGATATTACGGTTTCAGGGATTTCAGTTCCGGTGGCTATTAGTATTAATAACGGTGAATATGCCATTGATGGCGGCATTTATACCAGTGATGCTGGAATGATTGAAAATGGTCAATCTGTTGTGGTGAGACTGACGGCTTCCAGTGAATTGGAAACTACGACTAGTGCCATTCTATCTATTGGTGATATAGAAAGCGCTTTTGAGGTGACTACCAAAGGCCGCTTCAACTTTGAAGGGTTTACTGGTGTTGCTCTGAATGCCAGATTGCAAACGCGTATTGTTGCAATTAACAACATTGGCGACCAAACGCCTATCAGTATCGAAAATGGAGAATATCAACTTGACCGAGGTGCTTGGACTGACCAGGATGGTTTTATCGATAATGACCAGGAAGTGAGAGTAAGAACCCATTCGGGTGATGATTACAATGTGACTACAGCAGCCAAACTCAACATAGGAGAAAGCTGGGGGTATTTTGAAATAACGACCAAAGAGCATGGTGATTTTATATCTGTTTGGCAAACTCAAATCGATCCTCCAAGTGGCAGTCATAATGACCAAATCACTTTGCCGCTAGAAGCCAATGGTACTTATAACTTTACCGTTGAGTGGGGCGATGGCACCAGTGACATCATAACTCAATGGGATCAAGTTGAAGTGACCCATACCTATCCTCAAGCTGGCGAATATACAGTGACTATTCGAGGGGAGATTATTGGGTTTAGCTTTAATAATTCAGGAGATAAAGAGAAATTATTGGAAATTCAGCATTGGGGAGATTTGAGGCTAGGTAATTCTGGCGGATATTTTGCTGGTGCTAAATACCTTAATATTTCTGCAGAAGATGCGTTAGATTTAGAGGGAACAACCTCATTGGAGTATCTCTTTTATATAACTGAGAATGTACAGGGAAATATTAGTAATTGGGATGTTTCTTCAGTGACTGATATGAGTTGGATGTTCCGTTACGCCTCAGGCTTTAACGGTGATATCAGCCAATGGGACGTGTCTTCAGTGGTAAATATGAACGTGATGTTTTCTAACGCTTTTGTTTTTAATGGCGATATTAGCCAATGGGATGTGTCTTCTGTGACAGCTATGAACAATATGTTCGCTGTCGCTTTAGCCTTTAATGGCGATCTCAGCCAATGGGGTGTGTCCTCAGTGAAAGAGATGGGTGCTATGTTCTACTCTGCTCCTGTCTTTAATAGTGATATTAGCCAGTGGGATGTGTCCTCTGTGACTGATATGAGCTATATGTTCTCCGTTGCTAAGGCCTTTAATGGCGATCTCAGTCAGTGGGATGTGTCTTCAGTGACGAAAATGAGCTATATGTTCGAAGCCGCTTCAGTCTTCAATAGTGATCTCAGCCAGTGGAATGTATCTTCAGTGACAGATATGAGCAACATGTTCAACAACTCTGGCTTATCGACAGAAAACTATTCGACAGCACTAAACGCATGGAGTCAGTTGACTGGACTGCAAGAAAATGTGCCACTTGGCGCTTTTGGCGTTCGCTACTACGCCTCTGCTTCTAACGCAAGAAATTTCTTAATTAACGACAAAGGTTGGTCTATTACAGATGCAGGTGAAGAGCCTGCTCGCTAAAGATAAAGAAGTATTGATGTATTTGATAGGTGGAGCTTTATAAAATCAAATAAATATAACAAATAGGTGAACATCCTCATTTTAAAGTATTGCTCTTTTGAAATGGGGAAATATGTTTATATTAAGTGATTTTGAATTGTGGCGGACAAATAAATATGTGAACGCCTAACTTTGTTGAACAGTATGCTCAAAAAATAATAAACAGTAAAATGAAGCTATGATCCCGCACTTTATTTATTCTAACAATTATGACTTTTCTCTATTGGGAGTTGATAAATTTCATCCGTTTGATAGTAAAAAATTTAGTAAGGCATGGCGGTTATTTTCTGAAAAATTTACGCCCAAAGCCGACTTTAAGTGGATTGAACCTGATAACATGGTATCCGATAAAACGTTGTTAAATGTACATAGTCAGAAGTATTTAAACTCTTTATCCAAATCAAAAAATATTGCACAGGTTATTGAAGTTTATTCTTCGAGATTTGTTCCCAGTACACTATTGATTAAAGGATTATTGAATCCTATTAAATATGCTTGTCAAGGAACGATAATAGCAACTGAACTCGCTTTAAAAGAGCATACTATCGTAATGAATTTTGGTGGTGGCTATCATCATGCGTTTAGTGATCATGGTGAGGGTTTTTGCTTTTTTGCTGATGCTGTTATTAGTATTGTAGAAATGAGAAATAAAGGATTGCTTGGTGAAAATGATAAGGTCATGATGATAGACCTTGATGCTCACAGAGGAAATGGATTTGAAGAACTGACAAAGCACGATTCTGCTATTAGTAATTTCGACATGTATAATCTTCATGCTTATCCTGGAATTCACTTTGGTGACCCCGATGACTTTCCTTTTATGATTCCATTGCAACCCAAAATGAGAGATGAACGCTACTTTAAGTTACTTGAAGAGCATCTTGATAAATTTCTAGACTCTCAGGTTGAACCAAAACTCATTTTTTATAATGCTGGTAATGATATCTTGGAAACTGATCCGCTTGGTGGTTTAAGTGTTTCTTACGATGGTGTTGTGCGACGTGATAAGTTTATTATCGAAAAGCTAATAGAGCGAAATATTCCCACGGTTGTAATGACAAGTGGTGGTTATACTGAAAAGTCGTGTGAAATTATTGCTGAACTCGCAAGTAGTATAGTCGGAGTAACAAAAAACAAATATAGACAACGATAATTACAGACCGATAATTACAGACATATATGATGGTAGTAGTACAAAAAATGGCTGGGATTTGCTCATGAAAATGGACATCCTCAACTTAACATGAAAATGGACATCCTCAACTTAAAAATAATGTTTTTTTGAAATTGTTTTTTTTTATATAAAACAGCTTTTGTTTTTTTGTAGCCAAATAAATCAAAGTGGCTGATTTCAGTTAATATTTTCACTCAATCTCAGTATGATTTTGAATGTTTAGATGTCATTGATTCTCAGCAATTACTGATAAAGATTATTAGGTGTCTTTAGGGTTATTAGAGTTAGTTAAAAATCTTCCTGTTTAAATGGATACCTTTAATAAACTTATTTTCTAACTTTTCTAAATAGTGAATTAAGGTACTTGACGAACCAATCACTGTCAGCTGTGATAAATCATCTTTCTGTTTCATCAGTTGAATAAATCCCTCACCTTCAATATTAAGCTTTTGTAAAATCGGTGGTTCATGCTGTTCAATATAACCTCGCTTGTTATTACGAATGGCTCGACCAACCCAGTCAGTGAGTTGCAAATAATCTTGTGTGCTAAAGGAAAAACTGTTTTGATGTTTTTGTTGGCTATTTGATAACTTCATTAAGGGAATTACTGGTTTAGTGTGTTTCTTAAGTTGGGTAATTCGCTGCTGAATACTGGTGTAATCAGATTGTTGTAAGTTTTTAGCTATCTTGGCTCGAATAGGATTCAGGTCAACATAACTCATGGCTGTGAGTACTGCTGATTCATCCAATAAAGGTTGTGATTTAAATCTGCCCTCCCAGAAGCGACCTTTGCAGTTATCTTCTTTGTTAGCCTTACAAGCTAAATACTCATTCAGACAGCGCATCAACCAGGAAATGTCGGATAATCGTTTTCGCCATTCTTCAATGATGTCTTGAGCAACTTCTCGAATACCTATCGTTTGTGGGTTCTTAAGGTATTGTTGAACCACTGTGGGTATTTGATAAATCCTTTTCCAACGCCGGATAATATTGGCTTCACTCCAACTCTTTGCCTTATCCACATCCACTCGAAGCACAAGATGGTAATGGTTACTCATAACCGCATAGCTGGCGATTTCAATCGCAAAAGTACTAGCCAGATAAGCTAACCGTTCAACAATCCAGTCTCTTCGATGTTCATAAGATTGACCTGAAAAATGATCTTCACCACACAGAAAAGCGCGGCGGACACAACGGGAAATACAGTGGTAGTAAGGGGTTGTTTCTAAATCGATAATGGTTTTGCGGGCTCGGGTCATATTAATATCCTTATTAATGCTTCATCCTGAGGACTAACTTAACCAACTACGACTTGTTTGTCTAGCAATTATTTGAGAGTATGGAACAAGGGGGTGGCTGTCCTGTTATTTTTAGTTGTAGTCAAGGAATCGGAATCTGTGTTTGGAAAATTAAAGTCACTATTTAGTAAAACGGAACCTTCAAGAGTAGAAGAGCTTAAGTCCTGTATCGATGATATTCTCAAAATGCAGGAAGCTGATTTGACTGATAATAAGGAGAAGTTAAGTCATTGTTTGGAGCTTATGGAGAAGGAAGTTAAAAGAGTTAAAGCTCAATCTAACGGATACCCTAATAGTACAATAGCTGGCGATGTATGGTTCGACGGTGCAGCTCTTGCAAATTTAGGAGAAGCATTAGCTTATTTTCTATCGGATAAGGATTTTCTTGAAGAGCAATCAAAAGCTACAAATCTTTGGACCGGCGCAGTTTTAAGCGTTTGCTCTCACTATCACCATATGGTGGGGCCGGCGATGATTGCCAACGCATCGATTAATGAAAAGACAGGCAACATAGAATACTCAAAGACAGCTTATAGTGCAGTTCTTCAGGACTTCGAATGCATTTTAGAATATTCTGAAGAAGATGATTTTAAGCCTGAAGGAGATGACGAAGTAGCGCTACAGTCATTGCAAACCGCCTGCAATAGACTAGTCGAGCTAGATGAATTATCAGGAGTAAACTCAAAGGCTCCGGAACTATTAAAACGAATAAGAGCAGTGATGAAAAAGCCAATTGCGCCGGATGAAGAAAACAACTAACAAGAAAATGAAAAAAGAAGCAAAAAATACGCTCTTTTTATTTGAGCGTTAAAATCAAAGGTGAGGTTGCAAGGTGAATCTATTTAAATGTTCAAGATGCAATGACTTTAAAATTGGATTTCTCCGAAAAGAAACTCTTACTATAGATGGTGGTGTCATTGAATGTAGCCAATGTCAGTCTCAATTATCAGTGCATCCTGCATTTGGATTAATATTTTTGTTTGTCGCTTTTTTCGTGTTCTACTTCTCAATGTCTTTATCTATAAGCAATTTCGGGTTCGTACTGGGTCTCGTAATCAGCTTTGTAAGTTCAATAGTGATTTATCTCTTGTTGGCACTTACTGCACCAATCAAAGTAAAGTAAAAATATGATAAGTGTGTTTTTAACCAGTCAAGGCCGCATATGCAAAAGATACAATTCTGCTTGAGGCGTTATGATCTAGAACGAGAAATATGGAACCTTTAGACCTAAAAGAATATATATCTGGACTACTCCAATCTCACAATGTTTCTTTTCATACAGAGAGTGAATGGGTAGTTCCTTATGGCGAGCTTCCAGCTATCAGAGCTACATGGTTTCAAAAAGAGACTAGTGGAGTCTTTGAGGTGGAAGTATTACTCGACGGCGGGCGAATTATAAACGAGTGCTTTTCTGGGTTTGGTATTGGAGAAGAGGGAATACTAAACGGATTGGAAAATTTCTGTGTAAATTCCTTTCATGTTTTCCTGTCTGCTTTTTGGGGTAAACACATTCCCGAGCAGGTTGAAAATGAAGATTGGCAAATAGGCGAGAATTTTTATAAAGCCTATATCGGCAACTTGGGAACTAGAGCTACCAAAGGAGTAGAAGCCTCAATTCCAGAGAATTTTTTTGAGTCTTTGGAAAAAGCAATTAAGAATGAAAAATTAGGCTCAGAAGTATCTTGGTTTAGAGTATTCTTTGGCAGTGTTTCTGGCGATTTCACCTTTGAAGCACTAAAAGAAAACGAGGTTTGGGGAGAGGGAATTGAAATGCTACGCGCTCAACTTTGGGAGAAGCCTGAGGGCTACTATAGTGTTCGTAACTTCATTGTACTGCGCAAAGTATAGAGCCAAATGAAGGCAGCTATAATTTATGTCACTTTGTTGCGGGGTATTACTGATGCTTTATAATAATTTAATTTAAAACAAATACCATCAGGGTAGTTGGTGATTATTTTTTCATAGTTAAAAATATTAAATAAGCATGGCTTTTAAAAAAATGTAAATGCTTTTAAAATCATTCAGTGCATAGTTTTTTGTTGTCAGTACCCTTTAAATGAAGAGTCAATTTTCAGGAGATAAATTATGTTGACTAAAATTATCTTGGCCTTAGTCTTTATAGTAGCTCAATCTTCTTATGCAAAAGAAGCTGTTGGGCATAAAAAGTTTGCTGTCGTTTTGTATGATTATGCAAATGATTCTAAGCAACCAAGTCAAGAAACCATTAAGCAAGGGCTGTTTGAATCTGAATATTCAGTTGCTCGATATATCGAGACTGCTTCTTATGGTAAAACTACTTTTTCGGGAGAGTTATTTGGTTGGATAAAACCCGATAATGAGCTATATGGTAAAGGCTGGACCGCATGCTGGCCTGATGATAAAACTCGCTTTACTGCTCTGCTTAAGCATTACCCCAAAATTAATTTACTTGAATATGATGGTTTTATTTTTTATGTACACCGTCAATCTAGTGAAAAATGTGCCGCTGGAGTTGCTAATACTTATGGTTTACAAGAGCGGCCAACATTTACACCCTTTGGAAAGCAACCCTTGGGTGTGATAAAAACTCGAATAGCTTATTTTTCTACAAGCTTTTATTTTCCTTATCAGGCCTATAGTAAAATTACTAACTCAACAGTGGCTCATGAGCTAATTCATACCTTTGGTATTTCTAATCATAGTAATGCTTATGTTTGTGGTGATAAAGTTTTATCAATGAATATAAATGATTGTAAAATTTTGGCTTATGGAGATATTTTTTCAATCATGGGCTTACGCAGTCAGGCCAGTTTGCCTAACTCAATTGATAAAGAGCGTTTAGGTTGGTTAAATAAAGAAAGTATTATGACGGTTGCAAAGCCTGGTATCTATAAAATATATTCTGCCTCTCAGAGAGCTAATCGCACTAAAGCGATAAAACTGGCATTGACTAACCCGATACCAATCAGTGAAAAGCTTTCTATCACACACTTGTATATTGAATATCGAGGAATGGATGGGTTTGATGAAAGAGATGATTTTTTTAGAAAAATTAAATTGGCTGATAATACAAAACAATTGATTCAAAATAGACATGGTGCTTTAATTTATGGCGCTGACTGTGGCACATATGATTATTGTTTGCCTTACTTACTCAATATGAATCCTTCATCTGTCAATGCCAGTTATCCTAATAATCAAATGGCAAATGCTTACTTACGTGAAAACAATGAGTTTAAAGTCATTAATAATTATTTAGCAATATCTGTCGAACGTGTCAAAACAGGTGAGTTTATAGAAGTGAAAGTTTCTTATAATCAATAAAGACTTATGAGGTTGAAATGAAATTTACTCAATTAGTCATTATTCCTGTTGGAGTAATGGCTTGCAGTAGCTTTAGTGCTAGCATATTCGCTACAGAATATAGACCAGGAATGGATATATTTTTATATCAAGTTATTCAGTCCGATAAAGGCAAACGGCTTAAGTTAGTGAAAAATATTAGTAACCAAGACGGTTATGATAATCAACCCAGTTTTTCACCTGATAACCAACGTCTTTTATATGTCTCTAATCGTGATGGAAAGCAGACTGATATTTATGAATACCACCTTGAGACTAAAAAAGATTTGCGGCTTACCCAGACATCTTATTCTGAGTACTCACCAATGATGGAAAAAGGTAACAAAACTTTTACTGCTGTGAGGGAAGGTGGTCAACCTTACCAATCAGTGCACCGTTATAAATATCAATCAGACACTTCAAGTTGGGCTGTAAAAACACATACCCCCATTGGTTATTATGCTTTTAATAATCAAGGAACAGTGGCTGCCTGGGCTCGGTGGGCCAACTCTCTTTACTTGGTTCAACCGGAAGAAAAAGAAGCTTTGTTCATCACTGGTTATGCACTACCTTCTAAACCACTATTAATTCCCAAAACCAATTCATTTAGCTTTGTACATCGACAGGCAAATGATGCGCTTTGGATTAAATCGGTTGAGCCTGCTACTCGGGCTATTACTCCTATAGCGCCTGTGTTAAATAACAATATTGATTATACATGGACACCAGATGGTAATATTGTTTCAGGGAATAATGACCAGTTATTTATTTGGCAAAAGAATAAGAAAGATTGGCATTTGTGGGCTGATTTGAGTGGCGATAATCTCGGTCAAATTTCACGTTTGGCTGTTAGTAATGATTTTCGTTATGTTGCTGTGGTTGCCAAGGTTAAAAAAGATCATGAACGATAGGTTGGCCAATTTTTGTATCTACTAGCAATAAAAAAGCGCACTAAAAATAGTGCGCTTTTAATGCTTGCTGCTTATTAGGTGACTAGCTAAATCTACGACGCAGCGCTGCTAATGGTAGTAAAAGCATGGCAAACCAACCTAAGCTACCACTACCACCTTTTGGTTTTTTAACTTCAAACTCAATGCTCTCGCTATGAGTGTTATTAGCATTTTGGTGGTCGTTTGCTGTGATTGTAAATTTAGCAATACCTTCACTCTCACCAATTTGAACAACAGATAGTTCACCAGTTGTTTCGTTGATTTCAACATTGGCAAAATCGAGCAATTTCGGTGTAACGCTATAAGTGACCATCTGCTCTGCTTCATCAGAAGGTATTGTCGCAGGGGTAACTGTTGCAACAGTAATGATACCTTGGTGTCCAAACTCAACTTTTGTTGTTCCTGGGGTTAAGCTGAATACTGGTGCATCATTAACAGGATTAACAATAATGGTAATGTCTGCATTAGTTGAAGTTGCTGCTCCGGCTGCTTCAGCATTCCAGCCAATGCTTGTTTCACCATTAAAGTTGTCAGTAGGTACAAACGTAAGGTTATCAATATCTGCAATTGCAATGGGGGCTAATTCAGTAATTTCTGTATCTCCCACCATGAGGTTTCCATTTTCAGGTAGTTGATGGAATACAATGGATTCAACTGTCGGTGTGCCACCAGAAAAAGTGCCGAACATTTCATCTGAGAACGCTATTGCCGTATCTTCGTCTGTGGTAACGCTGGTTGAAATGGCTGACGGTAAGGTTGAAAGCTCGACCTTATATGCACTTCGTCCATGAGTGAAAGCAAATAGTTCACCATTTTTAATTTCCAAATGGGCAACAGCGGTGTTGGCAAAGCCACTTCCGTCAACAGACCAGTTCATACCGCCATCAACAGAAATAAAGATCCCCATATCTGTGCCTACAATAACGCGTGATGTATTAGTAGGATCAATAACTACAGTATTAACTGGGATATCTGGTAAACCGTTGGGTTGGCCCATTTTATCGATTGGTTGCCAGGTTAAACCACCATCACTGGTTCTCCATATATGAGGTACACCAAAAGTTGAATAAGTGGCGTAAGCTCTTAGGTTGTTGGTTGGGCTAATGGCAATATCAGATACATAACCTGCCGTTGGTTTCACCGAATGCCATTGTGTTGTTGAAGTGGCTTCAGTAGCCGCTGTGCTGATTAATAGCAAGCCTGAATCAGTACCGGCGATTACTCGATCTGAGTTGCCAGGTGCTACGGCCCATTCAGAAACAATCGAGTTATCAATGATTGGGGCACTGGCTTGAACCCAGGTGTCACCTTGGTCATTGGTACGCCATAAACGGTTATTACCAATCCATAAGATATCTGGATTATTGTCGTCCATCATAAAGGGGGTAATAAATGGAAATAAACCTGCTCCATCAATACCAGCAGTAATACTTTGCCAACCCGTTGCTTCACGCCAGCGTCTTAGTGAAAGTCCTGTGTATTCTGCAAAGTAAGCATTTGGTGTTCTTGGGTCAAAAGCAACCCAGCCCCCATCACCACCAGCAATTTCTGCCCAGTTTTCTGGGCCAGCCACTTCATAGCCTATGTTAGTGCCATTATCTTGGGTTCCGCCAAAGTAAAAGCTGCCATCTGGCGCAGCAGTTCCATGGTAAAATTGAGTTACCGAGTAGCTGTTGTTCAACCCTGTCCAAGTTACTGTGTCAGCAACATCTGCTCCACATATACCTGGAACACCTAAGGTTGCGCTATCTGCATTATCTGTTCTTTGGATCCCTCCGTCGTTACCAACGAAAAGCGTTTTATTCGTATCACCATCATAATCAGGATGAAATACAATGGTATGTTGATCAGCATGAGCATAATGGGGTGAGTCTACATCATCCCACCAGCGGCTAACGGCATCCCAGTTAGCACCAGCATCATCAGAGCGCCATAAATCAATACCACCAGTCCAAACAATATCTGGATTCGCTGGATCAACTTGAATGATATTATCGTACCAACCTTGATTGTAGAATGAGCGATTTGGGCCCCAGCCACATTCAGGGTAAGCTGCAAATACCGGGTTCGATAAAAGCAGAGTACTAATTGTGTTTGGATTAGTAGTTGAATTTTTCACTTCCCAAGTTGCACCACCGTCAGCACTACGGAACAATTTATAGAAACCATAGCGATAACTAGAAGTGTCATTTCTATTACTAGAAGCTAAAGCATAAACAATGTTTTGATTAGAAGGAGCATAAGCAAGGGTTGTTCGGCCCAATAACTCATCTTCAATAACTGGAGTGAAAGTTTCTCCAGCATCAGTGCTGCGATAAACGGTAGCACCATCGAATGAACCACAAGAAACTAATAATTCATCCGTTTCTAAATCGGTTCTTACTTTCAGATCTAAACAACCAATTCTGTCTGGAGCTTCCATAATTTCGTCCCATGAAGTACCGCCATCATTAGAACGGTAAACACCGGCACGTGTTACTGCGTAGACTCGGCCTTCTACAGTAGCACTCGCTTCGACTTTATTGACATAGCGAAATGCTGTATTACTGCCTGTGCTCGCAAGCTGGCTCCAAGTTGCACCACCATCTGTTGATTTGAATATTCCATCACCGCGAAGAGCATCGCCATTAAAAAAACCTTCTCCAGTTCCAGCATAAATAGTGTTGCTATCAGTTGGTGAGAATGCAAGGGTTGTGACAGCAAGATTTAACATCATATCATCGAGAGCAGCCCAGCTTTGGCCTGCGTTGGTTGTTTTCCAAATACCACCTGCAACACCCGCTGCATACATAGTATCTGGCGTTTCTGGATCAATAATTAATGCTCTTGTTCGTCCACCGATATTACCAGGACCAATATTGCTCCACTCTTTTATAACGCCAGGGTCGGTCATTTTTGCGTCAGTTAGAGAGCTTCCTCTTAGTTGGTTACGGCTTGGTTTTTGTTTATTGGTTTTAAAAGAATACTGTGCCATATCAGCCATATGCTGTACTGCTTGAGCATATTTTTCTGTTGGTAAAGCTTGTTCTCCTAGAGGAGCACGCTGCTTAACATAAAAGTCATGAGCTTCTTGCGGCTTGTCATAACGTTTTGGACTTTTATCTTTTTTAGCCTTTTTAGCGGCTAAAAAAGCTTGTTTTTCAGGAGATAGCTGATAACTAGTTGTTTCATTGGTGCCGCCAAAGTGATAAGCGCCACCAGCAATTAATGCTGATGAAACACATACCGCAACAGCGGTACGAGCGATATTTTTTTGCATTGAGTGATACCCTTGATTTTATATTAGTTTTATTTTTAACGAAGCATTGCACGAAAATTTAACTCAAATTTTGTTTGTGTTGCGGAGAGCTCTATATTGTCAGGTGTTACTGAGAAAGGCCCACTATGATCAATTAAGTATTTACCAGCGGGTAATTTAATTGATACTACGCCATTTGAATTGCTTTTTATGCCATACTTTTTTTTGGAAACGCTATTTACGAGTGTAAAACTGAGTGCGGCAGGTTGGCTCCCGCTGCAACTCGCTTTATCTAAGGTTGGTAATGCACCACAGGTTTTTTCCATATTAATGGAGCCTGTAGCTTCGATGAGTTGTGTGTCGGTTACGTTTGTTTGCGAATTTGTTAAAACTGTTTTTTCCACTGGCCTGGTTTCTTCCATGATTTTGTTTGGTGCGTGCTCTTTATCTTTACACCCCGTTGTTATCAAAAAATGACAGATAACAAAAAAGGTCCCTATTAGATGTTTTCTTTTTGAACTGTTCAACATTCCACCAATAAAAACAAGTATTTAAAAAGTATTATAAGCAAAAGATAAAGCTGACTAAACATAAATTTATCTTTTCCACTTTCTGTCTAAATATTTATCGATAATGATAATGACTTGTTTTTATAAAACAATCAATAACAAAAGACTTATCTCATCGTACAGACAATTATACGGTTGCTTGGTGTGACAGTGAACAAAATTGTGAAAATGTACGCTATTTTTTTCTTTATATTGCTAAATATTGAATTTATTGAAAATAGTTTGCCTACAAATAAAAATAAACTAAGCAGAATTATAATGGTATAAAAGTGAGTCATTAAATTGTTGGAATATCTAGCTGTATTTTTATCAACTGGATATCTCTATTGATTAATTAAAGCGCTATAGCTTGTCATAATAACTATCTGGTTGAAGGTGCGTGACTTATTCGACTATTGGAGTTGCTTATTGAATGAATTTTCTACTAAAAGCCTCAACAAGCTTTGAAAGAGTTATAAAATGTTATTTTTAAATCAATTTTCTTTAAATTGAATTTGATTAAATTTTGTTAATAAAAGCAGTTTTGGACAAGTTTTGTCATTTATTTATGGTTAATCTTGTTTTGAAAGTTAGCGTTGGTCAGTTAGTGTGAAGTGATAGGTGAATATGAGTAAGCGGTTATATATTGAGCGAATGAAGCAAGTTGAAAAGTACATTGAAAAGCATTTGGATGAATCGCTATCAGTGGATAACATTGCAGATATTGCTTGCTATTCTACTTTTCATTTTCATCGTTTATTCAAAGCCTGCTTTGGTGAGAGTGTTTATGCTTATAAAAAACGTTTGCTGCTTGAAAGAAGTGTTAAGCAACTATTACATTCTAAGGAGTCAATTACTCAAATTGCATTTGATGCCGGTTATGATAGTCAACAGGCATTTAATAAAGCTTTTAAATTAATGTTTAATGGAACACCGACAGAATGCCGCCAGCAAAAACTTTCATTTTATCAACCTCAATTATTAATCAGGAAAATACAAGCAATGAAAGTTGAAATACAAAAGATTAAACCAATTCAAGTATTATCTACCAGAGCTAGAGGTGACTATAGTGATGCCGCAAATGAAGCCTGGGGCAAATTGATGAAGTTTATGTACTCGAATAAACTGATGGAAAAAGATACTCAAATGTTTGGTATCTCTCATGACGACCCATCTGTCACTGAACCTGATCATATCAGGTACGATGCATGTGTTTCTAATGGACAAAAAATTAAAACTAGTGGCGATGTTATTCGCAATGTGATTGAAGGCGGTTTATATGGTGTATTTTTGCACAAAGGAAGCTACCAAGGATTAAAGGAAACTTATCAAGCTATTTTTCTTGATTGGCTACCTGAAAGTGGATATCAATTAAGAGATTTACCGCCTTTTGAAAAATATCTGAACCGCGACCCACGAAAAACAAAACCCGAAAATTTGAGAACAGAAATATTTATACCGATTACTCAATAATTTCAAGTCTGAGTTGATTCGCTTAATTGTTCCGTCACAAGTTGTTTGTATTATTAAGTCGTTTAATAATAGCCAATAACGGGAAGGTACGATTATGAAAAAAATAATAATGACTTTAGGTTTCGCTGCGAGCTTTTGTATACAGGCTAATCCAGATGTGATCTCTAGAGAATATAAGTTGATGTTGAAAGCGAGTCAATTCAGTTACAACAACGAAGCCTCTGCTGTGTCTAGTTTTTTAGGCACCGCAGAGACTGAAATAGAAAATGCAATAAGCCGAAATGTAACGGGAACTGCAAGTTTAAGCAAGGTTAGAGAGGTTAAGTTTTTTGATGTCTCCGGTAGTTGTGAACTGAGTAATAATGGATATTCCTTTCGAGAGAGAATTGAGAACAGTCATTCTGAAGTCACTTTAAAGTATCGTAGTCCAGATCGTTACATCTCTGATTTTGAAAATTTATCCGCCAATAGCAATCAGTCGGTAACTAAATTAGAAGCAGACATTGGTGTTTCATCAACATCTAATTTTAAAGTTGTTTACGGACATTCGACTAAGGCTCCGAATACTCGTACTATTAATAAAATGGATGATATTAATGAGCAATATCCTGGCTTCGATCAAAATTATGCTTTTAATGATAACTTAAGTCTGGCTCTGGTTGGAAACCTTGTGATCCGTGAGCATGTTTATAAAGGCATGGAGATTGATCTTGGATCATTTGATGCAGAAATTTCTGTTACGCTTTGGTATAACGGTGTTCCTTCAGGTGCACAAAAACCTGTTGTTGCAGAAGTGTCATTTAAGTATGAAGATAGTTCGGCTGACTACAGCAAAAAAGTGGTTAATCGGGCTAAAATTGCTTTTGAAGCTTTACAGAACTTAACTGCTTGGACTGATCCTAACTCAAAAACTAAAACACGTTTTGTTTATGATTTTAATTCTACTTTTTGTTTTTAAAAGTTAAAACATTGAATAACTATCAAGGTGCTTTAGTTACCTTGATAGTTATTAATAGCAATAAGCGAAATAATCCGTAATGGATAATCGATGATTAGAGAGTTAACTTTTTAAATGCTTTATCTGCTGCTTCTAGGGTTTTATTAAGCGTTGTTTCATTGTGAGCTGCACTAATAAATCCAGCTTCAAAAGCAGAAGGAGCTAAGTAGACACCTTCATCTAACATGGCATGAAAAAATTGTTTAAAGGTTGCTTGATTGGAGTTAACCACTTGAGAAAAGCGTGTGATATTTTTTTCTTCAGTAAAAAACAGGCCAAACATACTACCAACATGATTGGTTGTAAAAGGAATATTATGAGTGACGGCTAATTGTTCTAACCCTTTAACTAATTTTTCGCAATAGTCATATAACGGTGCAAAGAAATTTTCTTTCTCAAGTAGTTGTAACGAGGTTAAACCTGCAGCCATTGCTATTGGATTACCTGACAGTGTACCTGCTTGGTAGACCGGGCCTGCTGGTGCTAGATGTTGCATAATTTCGCGTTTGCCACCAAATGCTCCAACGGGCATACCACCACCAAGAATTTTACCTAAAGTCGTTAAGTCTGGTGTCACCTGATAAAGCTGTTGTGCTGTTCCTGGGCCGACTCTTAAACCACACATCACTTCGTCAAAAATCAAAACTACTTCATGCTGATCGCACAGTTTTCTCAGACCTGTAAGAAAACCTTCTTCTGGTGGGATACAGTTCATGTTACCTGCAATAGGTTCTACAATTAAGGTAGCGATTTCGCCTTTATTTGCCTCAAGCAATTTTTCAACACTAGCTAAGTTGTTAAACTCAGCGGTTAAGGTATGTTTAGCAAAGTCGGCAGGTACGCCAGGTGAAGTCGGCTCGCCAAGTGTTAAAGCCCCTGAACCAGCTTTCACTAATAAACAGTCGGCGTGACCATGATAGCAGCCTTCAAATTTAATAAGCTTATCTTTACCAGTATAGCCTCTGGCTAGTCTGATTGCAGACATCGTTGCTTCGGTGCCTGAACTTACCATACGAACTTGTTCGATTGATGGGATCAGCTGACAAACCTTTTGAGCCATAGCCAGCTCTATTGCAGTTGGTGCACCAAAACTGAGCCCATTTTCGGCAGCTTGTATCACTGCTTTTCGAATGTCAAGATGATTATGTCCATGAATCATTGGCCCCCATGAGCCAACATAGTCAACATAGGTTTTACCATCAACATCTGTGAAATAAGCACCATTGGCATTAGCAATAAAAACCGGGGTTCCGCCAACACCATTGAAGGCTCTAACTGGCGAGTTTACTGCCCCAGGGATATAATTTTGAGATTGTTGATACAGTTCTTGTGACTTACTCATAAATAGACTCTTTGAATTTTATAATTGGGTTAGTTGTTTAAACCGACATACCAATTGACATTTCGTTCGTGCTTTGTCACTTGATCTTCAACACCAAGAATACAAGCAAATAATGCCATACGTACTAAAATACCATTGTCTGTTTGCCTGAATATGGCAAGCCCAGGCTCTGCATTGAGATCGTTATCTAATTCATTGGCTTCGTTACGTGAATCTCTTGGAAGTGGGTGCATAATGACTGCATTTGATTGACAATGTTCTGCATAAATTTGCTTGTTTAGCCTGAAATAACCGCGGTATAAATTAGCTTCTTCTTGCGAACTAAATCTTTCTTCTTGAATTCTTGTTTGGTAAATAATATTGGCTTGTGGTAGGCCTTGCTCTAATGTGGTGCCTATTTCAACTTGATGGCCTGCATTAATTAGCAAATCAACATAGCGGGTTGGCATGGCTAATTCAGCAGGGGAAATGAGTTGAATTTTTAGTCCGTTATAAAGTGCTAACAGTTGGCACAGAGAGTGTACTGTTCTTCCATGTTTAAGATCACCTAATAGCGTTAAGCTAAGCTGTTGAATGGTTTTGCCTTGGCTGGTCAATTCGTTTTGTATCGTGAATAAATCTAATAATGCCTGTGTCGGGTGTTCATTAGGACCATCACCGCCATTGATTACTGGTACTCGACTTCCAAGTGCAAATTCTGCAACAGATTCAGCCTCTGGGTGGCGCATCGCGATGATATCACTGTATCCAGATAACACCTGTGCTGTATCATATAAGGATTCACCTTTTGCCAAGGCCGAATTGGAAAGTCCGGTTGTTTCTCTAACTTCTCCGCCTAATAAATTAAAGGCGCAACCAAAGCTGACCCGAGTACGAGTGCTGGGTTCAAAAAACATATTGCCCAACACCGCACCTTCAAGTACCCGAGTGACTTTTTGGCGAGTTGCATAGGGTCGCATTGAGTCAGCGACAATGAATAATTCATTGATTAAATCAAGAGAAATATCTTTGACTGAAAGTAGGTGTTGGCCTTTTAATTTCACACTATAAACCTCGGGTGAATAAGTTGGGCTATTCTATGCTTTTTTAGTGAGGTTGCCTAGAGTTGTGATGTATTCAAACCAGCAAAATTGTTCTTGATCAAACTTAAGTCTTACAGAATCAATTTGTTAATTTGTTCACATTTAGGATGTTTATTTTACATCAAGTGGTAATACCACTTGAATGGTTTCTGGTATCTGTTAGCCTAGGTGGATGTCAAAACAAGGAAAAGGATGAAGTAATAGTGAGTTTTGAGCGCAGGTCATAATCACCCGGAATAGCCCAGATAACCATTTGGAAAAAGCCTGGCTAAACTTTCACTGATAAGAACTTCGACAACGGCAACCTAATATAATATTTATATATCGATAGTCTCTGGTATGTTAGAGAGGGCGCCAAATTTGGGTAGGTCAACGAAAAAGCTGTTAGTAGCTATATCAATCACTCAAAAGGCATCATCGATTAGATATCTGCCATAACTAATAATTGTATGGCTGGATAGGCATACACATGAAAAAACGCTATAATGTCCGACCACTTATTTTTCAAATAAATTGATTTTATTATTTGACTTTGTATGAATGATTCAAACAATAATAAGCCACTAAATTCTGAGACTAAAATCGCCTCAGAGACTACTTCGAAAGACAATAAAACTGTCATCAAGTCGTCTAAAGAGCCGTCACACCAAGCGACCTTAGGTAGTGATGCAACTCAGTTTAAGCCGAGTCAAAAGAATACCGTTCAAATCAAAGGAGCTGATCTTAGTCAAAATTCTAAAACAATAATAAAACCTTCTTCAAAACCGAAGAAACAAGCTACTAATAAGGCTGATAAAACCCAGTTTAAACCTCGTCAAAAAAATAAAACAGATACAAATAAAGCTGAAACTTTTTCGTCGTCGACTGCTCAACGCAATGAAGATGCGTTAACTCGTATCGATATGGCTATTCGCGCACAAGATAGTACTAAAGGTTTTATTGATGCGCAAAAAGCTGCTGACTCGGCGCTTGCTGATAATAAAATAGTTATCAAAGATCGATTTGTCCTAGAGTCAACTCTGGGGGCCGGTGGCATGGGAGCGGTTTATCGTGCGCGCGACTTACGTAAAGTAGAAGCGAATGACTTGCAACCTTATATTGCAGTTAAAGTTTTAAACGAAGATTTTAAAAACCATCCAGATGCTTTTGTTTCATTACAACGTGAAGCCGCTCGCTCTAGCATGCTAGCTCATCCTCATAATGTTATTGTTTATGATTTTGACCGCGATGGTGATATTTATTTTATGACCATGGAGTTATTAAAAGGTAAAGGTTTAGAAGTCATATTACGAGAGCATAAAAATAAGGGATTACCTGTTGAACAGGCGCTCCGTATTATTGATGGATATTGTCAAGGATTAATACATGCGCATAATAAAAACATTGTTCACAGCGACTTAAAGCCAGGTAACCTTTTTGTTGATGACAATGGCGGAACTAAAGTTTTAGATTATGGTATTGCTCGAATTACTTGTGAAGCTAGTGCACAAGGTGATTTTGATGCAGGAACGCTAGGAGCGTTAACACCGGCCTATGCTAGTTTAGAAATGTTTAATGGTGATGAACCTCATCCGAGCGATGATGTTTACGCCGCAGCGATTATTGCTTATGAGTTATTTTCTGGTAGACACCCTTATGATAGAGAGTCTGCTGAAGAGGCTTATAAGAAAAAAATGAAGCCTCAACGCTTAACTCATTTATCAAAACAACAATGGGCCGCTCTTGAATCGGGCTTAGCGTTAACCAGAGCTAACCGAACAAAAAATCTAAAAGTGTTTTTAGATGGATTAACCAAGAAAAAGAAAAAGCCTATTTTTAAGTTTATCAGCGCAGCGTTATTTAGTGTTACTCTCGCTATAGCCTACTTCTTTTTTTATGGTCCCGATAAAGTTAGCATTCAAGCAGAAGAAGCATTTCAACAAGCTAATGAATGTTTCAATCAACAAAATTATACTTGTGCATTAGACAAAGTTGAAGCGGTTTTAGTCTTATTGCCTGAGCACGTTAATGGTTTAGCATTAAAGGAAAAAACGCAAAAACAAATATTTGAGAAAAATTTAATCCTGTATGCTCAAAGCGTTCAACAATGTATCGATGCGCAAGATTTAAATTGTGCGAATAGAGAGTTGTTAAAATTTCAAAATTTTGCACCCACTTCAAAAGCTTATATGGCTGCAAAAAAGTCGATAGAAGACTTTAAGGTTGAATATAAAAGAGCGTTAACTTTCGCTGAAGCTAAAGCTTGTTTTAATCAGCAAGATTATACTTGTGCTCGAGAAAAAGCGAACATGTTACTTTATGTCAATAAAAACGATGCCGATGCAAAAAAATTAATAGAAGTTATTGACGAGAAAATTATTGAGATCAAAGCAGCTGAAGACGAATTAAATTCACAATATGCTGAAGCAATTAATAAAACCAGACAATGCCAAAAAAGTAAAAACTATCAATGTGTCATTGATTATGCTACTAAGGCGCTGAAACTAAAAGTAGGAGAAGTAGAAGCCCAAGATTTAATTCAGCAAGCGAAGGTTGATTTACTTCAACAACAAACGAATTTAAAAAATGCTGCTAATATGGTAAGTATTGGTGAAAAGTGTCTTAAAGAGTTTAAATATCGTTGTGCTATAGCGAGTGCAGAATCGGCTTTAGCATCAATTCCAAATTATCCCGCTGCGACTAAATTAAAGCAAAAAGCAAGAAAAGCACAAAGGGATGTAATCAAGCAAGACTGGAAATTAAACTAGTAACTAAAAAGGAAAACTAAAAGGAAAAGTATGATGAGTAAAATTCAAATCCGTTCTGTTTTTATTGCGATTTTATCGTTCACTCTATTAACTGGTTTTGGCTTTAAACTAAAAGATTTAAAGAAAAAAATCGATCCTAGTGTTGAGCAATGTAAAGATGCTAAAGATAAATCTAAATGCAAAAAAGAGGAAAAGTTAAAGGCCGCAGGTAAAGTGATTGTTGCTGGTTTGGCTGCGAAAGCAATTTATGATGTTGTTGTTCATTTTAAGTCTAAGCAAACAAAAAATGAGAAGCAGGTGGCTGCTGAATATAAAAAGAAAAACAAAAGTATTCCTAAAAATGCTAAAGTTTTTTCTTATATTTCTAGTCTTAAGCCAGGGCAGGTTGTTCCAACAGGAAAACCGATTAAAGTTGTTTCAGAAGTAAAGGTAGTTGCGGGTAAAAAAACTAAAAAAGTCAAAATTCAAGAAAAAATCGAGTTTTTTGATAGCGAAAATAAAGAGGAAGTCATTAAGTCTTTAGTGAAAGATGTTAACAAAAAAACACAGCAAGCGGGTTCTTATGCTAACAGCTTTACTTTTACTTTGCCTAAGGGAATGCCACAGGGCGTTTATCGAATTAGAACCGCAATTTTATTGAATGATAAGGAAGTCGAAAAATCAAACAATGATATGCAGGTTGTTTTTTTTAAAACGTTTGATAACAGTCAGCAAGTTGCTATGCTTCTACCGTAAATGTTAAATTGATTTTTGTAAACTAGCGGCTTGATAAGCGGGCCGCTAATTTAAAATAAATTTATTGAAGTGATATTTCTACATTTATTATAAAGTTAAACGAAGTTTTGAAGCATAGGGCTCAAAATGACATTGCTTGAAAAATTGTTGAGCGTTGTTGTTAAATGCCCAAACATCTAACTCTATATCTTTTAACCCATGTTTCAAACATTCAACTATCAGATGCTCAATGAGCTTTTTTCCTATGCCTTGGTCTTGTGATGTTTTAGTAACACCTATCTGTTGCAAATAACAATACTCTCTTGCTTTAAGTATTTTATTGCCTTGTGTTTTTATATGTTCAGCTATGATATAGCCGACTACTTCATTGTTTTCAATTGCAACCCAAAACATATTTTGATCAAGTTGTTTGTGGAGTAAGTTAATAGCGTCAGCCAAAGAAATTATTACATATCTTTTAGGGTATGCTTGCACATGTGCTTGTTGTGTTTCAATTAGCATTGAGGCAATAGCGGATAACTCTTTTTCTGTTGCTTTTTTTATTTTCATCATATGGCTGTTAGTTTCTTCATGCATGAATTAGTGGGTTGGTAATTGTTTTATTTTTAATAAAGTATTAAATAAAAGCTGCTTGTCTGACTCGGTTGCATAGTTAACGCTTATCGCTTGGGAAAACTCATGAAACTGAGTCTTATTAAATGATTGGTGAGCTTTTATATATACGGCTATTTGTTGAATTATTTTATTACCAAGCTTAATGAGCTGAGGACGTATATGTTGGTTAAGTTGTTTGGGTTTTATCGATGAAGGTTGAAAAAGTAGATCGGCTCTATATCTAAATTGAATTGCCTTAGCAACTATGATCTGCATTTTAAAAAAACCTTCAATATGTTCTGGAGAAAGTCCTTCTTTTTTTGCTACTGCTTTTGCCCTGTTGATTACTATTTTTTCACGTGCGAGATCTTCAATCGCTAATTGATTATGTGCTTTATATAAAGCCACATCTTCCATATATTTTAGACGTTCATTAATCATTTTAAAGATATCAGAGTGAGTCATTTCTGCATTTGCAAAAAATGGTATAAATGTTAGAGTTATCAATAATAGTACTTGCTTCATTTAAAAACCTTTAATAGTAATTGGTTATTTATTTAAATTAAAAACACACATAAAAAATTGGTTTAAATAATATATCAATTAAGCTGCATTATAATTATTCTTTAAGTGAACCATTTATAAAACTGGCAACATGCATTGGCCAGCGTTCATGTCTTTGCAGATATACATGAAATAATTGTTCTGTTTTGTAATCTGGGTTTGAGTGAAAAAGCTCGATAACAGTTGTCCTTAACATCATTACAAGTTTTAGTTGAAATAATTCAGTAAAAAGATCTTGAATTTCTTCAATAAATGCAGCAGGGCCATATTCTAAATTTAAATGTGAAATATTGAGATTTTTAATTGATTGTTCATCCATGCTGTCATATTCATCAAATTTATCATCAAATTGTGGAGAGATATCGGCGTACCAAGGATTCATCACCGGATCTAGACAAAAACCACCATTTTCTTCTAAAGGCTCTTCTAACTTAGGCTCTAGCTCTACAGAGGGGGCATCTATATCATTGAGTTTATCGGTATTTGCTATTCGATCAAAAAATTGACATGAACGATAAGGATAAGACAATTCAGCCCAAATGTTTTCTTCATCGCCACCATCATAGTTCCATTCAAAAACCAAAGCTTCTGCTTTTTTTTCTACCAAAGTTGTTGTAAAGTCAGGTAGGTCTTTTTTTATTTTTGCGATTATTTCACTGTGTTTCAAGTTATCAATTACTTTAATAATTTCGCAGGGGGGCTTAGGTAATAAACTGACTTTGTCTTGACACAAATGATTCAGATAGTGAGCAATAGCATCAAACCTTGCTTCCGCGCTTGTTTTCTTTAGCATGATAATATTCCCTAATGAGAGTTTATTCTTTGGTGTAAGTTGGGAGCAAACTAATATACTAACTGATTATTAAATTGCTTTGTAATTGTTTTCATCACTTTTTAAATGTTTTTTGATGATAGTGAAGTTGATTTCATTGCCATTAAAATTGTAAATACATCTAGACTATAGTGTTGCATTATTATGCATGATCAATTAAGTTGATTTGAGTGGGTTAAAAATCAAGCTCATAGTTTTTCTGCTTCAAGTGTTACACTAAGTTTTAAGAGCTGCTATTGACGGTATGATCAAATATAATAGGTAATCTAAAAAATAATTATAGAACAGGGTAGAAGTGTGAATACTCCTAATACAGAGTTAACTAAGCAGAGCTTTATTTCTGTAGCGTTATCTAAGCAAGTTTTTATTCGGGCAATAAAAGTTGCCATTATTGTTGGAACTACTCTTGCCTTTATCAATCATGGAGAAAAAATTATTACTATGAGCATAACCCCAAAAGGACTTTTTCAAATTATTCTTACTTATTTTGTTCCTTACCTGGTATCTACTTGGTCTGCTGTGAAAGCGATCGAAGCAAAAGCTAACCCATAAAACTATAAAAAAGAGAGCGGCTACCATTAAGCTAAAAATAACAAGCAATTAAAACCTGAACGATGGTATTTAAGTGTTATCTGTATTTTTGTCTATAATACATTGTATAGTATTAATTAGTATTTTTATGCTAATTGAATCTAATTAAGTATAAAAATGTTTAATTTTGGTGTTCTATACTTATCTATATTATAGATATTTATGAACTTTATTCATAATAGTGATAATGGGCATCAATGATAAAACTGTTATTTTACAAATTTATCTGGCTTATTTGTTTTTCATTTTTCATAATAAGTTTAAATGCTGAACAATTAAAATTTAAACATTTGGGGATTGATATTGGCTTACCTCAAGCCACTATTTTATGCATATTTAAAGCTTCTGATGGTCGGTTATGGGTTGGTACACAAACAGGCTTAAGTTGGTATGATGGTTATAAATTTCATACATACAAAGCAGATACTAACCAATATAGTGCTTTACAAAGTGATTTTATACAAACCATTATCGAAGATAAACAGGGCTATATCTGGGTTGGTACTCGTTTAGGCGGGTTAAGTCGGCTTGATCCTGAAACTGACGAATTTATTCATTACCAGCATAAGCCTGATGACGATACTTCAATTAGTTCAAATGATGTAACCGTTCTATTCTTTGATCATATGAGTCGATTCTGGGTTGGGACCAGAAATGGAGGATTAAATTTATTCAATTCAAAAACAGAAACATTTACGCGTTATCTACATTCTCCTGATAATCCAAACTCTATTGCGGGTAATGACATAAGGGCTATCGCTGAGGACTCACAGGGATTTTTATGGCTCGGTTTAAGTGGCTATCCTTTTGCTCATAATACTGATTCAGGGCTGAACAAATTTAATCCAAAAGACAATGTATTTACACATTATAAATACAACAAGAATGAGCCTACTGGTTTAACTAGTAATAGTATTTTAAGTATTTATATTGATGAAAGTGATAATTTATGGTTAGGAACTGAACGCTCAGGTCTAAATTATTATAACCCACAAAAAAATATTTTTAAGCACTTTAGAGATGAAAAAAGTTTTTCAGATCCATTTGCCGAAAGCAACATTACTGCCATTATAAAAGCAGATAAACATTCACTTTGGTTAGCAAGAGATGAAGGAGAAGGAAGCCTAACACTTTTTAATACAATAACCCATCAGTTTACTAATTATAAAAATTTACCATCACAGCCAACCAGCCTTAGTAATCAATATGTATATTCACTCTTGCAGGATGATGAAAATTTATGGGTAGGTACTTGGTGGGGAGGGCTTAACAAACTGTCATTAGACTCTAGAGAATTTGGTTGGTTAACTTATCAACCACAAAATGCTAATGGTTTTCCTAATGAGTTAGTCAGCTCGATATATGAAGATGAACAAAATAATTTATGGATGGCAGCGAGTAGTAAAGGGGCTTTCAAGTTAAATAAAAAAACTGGTGTATATAAAAAACTAGAAGAAGAATTAGGAATAAATGGTTTGTTGAACTACCAGATTGTTAATACAATATTTATTGATTCAAAGCAAAACTTTTGGATTGGTACTAATAAAAGTGGGCTCTATCAATATGATTTGAAGAATAAGAAACTGATTCATTATAAACATGAACCAACAAATTCTAATAGTTTATCAATTGATAATGTTAATACAATAATAGAGCATCCAAAAGGAACATTGTGGATAGGTTCTCGTGGTGGGGGAATTACTCAATTTAATGTAAATACTGGTAAGTTTTATCGTTTTCTACATGATCCTAATGATGCTAATACTATTAGTTCAAATAGTATTACATCAAACACTCTTTTAATTGATCACAATGGCGATTTATGGGCGGGCACATTAAATAGTGGAGTCAATAAAATAGAAATAAAAACGGGGAAAGTTACTCGATTTTTAAAACAAGATAAAAAGCAAACTATTAGTTACAATAGTATATCTTCCTTGACTAAAGATAGCCTTGGCAATATTTGGATTGCTACCTATGGAGAGGGTATTGATAGATTAAGTTGGAAAGATGGCCTGTTAACGGTTAAAAATTATAATGCTAAAGATGGATTACAAGCTTTGGCTATTGATAATTTGCTAATAGATGATAATGATGTTTTATGGTTTACATCTGTTAAAGGGATAACTCGATTTGACCCTAAAGAAGAAAGCCTGTTTAATTTTAATACTTATGATGGCGCAATGCCCACAGAATATTTAACAGGGGCGCAATATAAAGGGAAAAATACATTATATTTCTCTGGTATGTCTGGAATTACCTACTTCAAACCTGAGCAAATAAGCTTAAATAAAGTGGCTCCAAAAGTTAGAATTAATGAGTTATTCTTATTTAATAAATTAGTCGTACCATCGAATAAAAAAAATGCTTTATTAAATAAAACAATTGCTTTTACTGATAGTATTACATTTGATCACACTCAAAATATATTTAGCTTTGCATTTACCACTTTAGATTATCAAGATCAATCAAGAAATCAATATGCTTATAAAATGCAAGGTTTTAATGATGAGTGGATATACACTTCTGCTAATAATCGTTTTGCTACTTTTACTAATTTAGATCCTGGAAACTACTGGTTTCATATAAAAGCGACTAATAAAAATGGCTATTGGAGTGATGATTATACAACCATTAAGGTGAAGGTGTTACCGGCTCCTTGGGAAACATGGTGGGCTTATCTTGGTTACTTTGTAATGACATTTTGGATAGCTTATTTGCTGTTTAACCAAAGAAAAAAGATTATTACACATAAGCATAAAATAGAAATTGCTAACCAAAAGAGGGAAATGGCAGAGGATGCTAACCGTGCAAAATCAAATTTCTTAGCTATGATGAGTCATGAAATACGAACGCCAATTAATGGTGTGATTGGGACTGTCGGCATACTCTCTGACTTGAAACTTAATCGAGAACAACAAGCATATGCTGATATTATAAAAGATAGTGGAGAAAACTTATTATATATTGTTAATGATATTCTAGATCTTTCTAAAATAGAAGCTGGTGAGCTAACTTTGGAAAGAAATCAATTTAATTTAAAAGAATGTATTGAACATGCTTTAGACTTATTTGCTAAAGAGTTAGATGAAAAAAAGCTTGAGATATTATTTATTCCCGATAATCAATTACCCAAAGATATTATTTCTGACTCTACAAGGTTAAGGCAGGTTATTGTTAACTTGGTTGGTAATGCGATTAAATTTACATCAAATGGCAATGTTTCTGTTATTGTAAAAAGTAAAGTTATAACGCCAACAAGGTGTCAACTGAATTTTTCAGTTGAAGATACTGGTGTTGGAATATCCAAGGAAAAGCAACAACATATATTTGACGCGTTTAAACAAGCCGATGACAGCATTACAAGAAAATTTGGTGGTACCGGACTAGGGTTAACAATCAGTCAAAAAATAGTTAGTAGTCTCGGTGGTAATATTACTATAGAAAGTGACGGGGTTTCTGGGAGTCAGTTTGATTTTTCTATTGAGGTAGATACACCATGTTCGAGGGATAACACGAATACTGTTAATAACGAAGCAGCACTAAAAAATAAAAATATACTTGTTGTTAATAGTGATAAGAAGTTAAAGAAATTACTTTGTGATAGCTTATCAAATATGGCGATGAAAGTGACTCATAAAGAAACGCTAAAAAGTGCATGTCAGTATCTTGAAAACTCTAAGGGGTTAGATTTTATTTTATTCAATCATCAGTTTAATGATGATGGTGCTAAGGAATTTATACGGTTTTATCAAAAACAAAGCCATTTACTAAAAATACCTGTTGTCATGTTATGTACACCCAAAGTTTTTGCTAAAAATAAAAATGGTTACTTGAAATGTTACGATAGTGTAATACTAAAGCCTCTTAAATTTGATCATGTCGTTAACAGTATGATAACGCTGTATGATGAAAAAAATACCATAGATGATTCCCATACTATAGAGACTAGTCACTTATTTGCAGAAGAAAATCCAATGAGTATTTTAATTGCAGAAGATAATGCCGTTAACCAAAAAATATTGCTCCACAGTTTTCGTAAGCTAGGTTATAGGCCAGATATTGTTTCAAATGGCAGAGAAGTGTTAGATGCGGTAAAAGTTAAACGTTATGATTTATTATTAACTGATTTGCAAATGCCCGAAATGAGTGGTTTAGAAGCGGCTAAAGAGCTAAGAAAACATTGGAATCAAAAGCAACTTGTTATTATTATATCTTCATCAAATGTTTTCCCTGACTCATCGTTGGTTTCTGATGATGCATTGATACAAGATGTTCTAACAAAACCCGTGACGTTATCATCTCTTAAGAATTGTTTATCTAATTGGAGTGAGAAACAATCTCTGCATTGACGGTAGTCGTCTTATTCACTTAAAGGCGTTGGTTAGATTATTTTTTCAAAGTTACTGCTTTATTTAAAGTAATAAACTAATTACTTTGATTCATTAGGGTAACTTTACCGGCAGCGAGTTAGTATTTTTAACTTCTTGAAGTACAAATAAGGTTTGTGCGTCTTTTATTTCAGGAAAAGTTCTTAGCGTTTTCAAAATAAAATGAGATAACTCTTTATTGCTTCTGGCAACAACTTTCATTAGATGATCATATGGGCCCGATAGAGAGTAACATTCAAGAATAAGCGGATGATGTTTAACGGCCATTTTAAATTTATCAAAAGCAGCTTCATTATTTTGATTAATACTCACCTGTACAAATGCTGTTACCCCAAAACCTGCCTCTTCGGCATCTAATATAGCACTATAGCCTTTAATGATCCCAGCTTCTTCAAGACCTTTGGTACGGCGCAAACAAGTTGATTCAGACATGTTGGTTGCCTTTGCTAGTTCGACTATGGGCATACGCCCGTTTTCTTGAAGTTGGACAAGTATTTCTTTATCTTGAGTGGTTAACATGATGATATCCTTCAAATATCTATATTTAAGTGAAGAATATCACCTAAATTCATCAAATCGAAGAAGATTTTGGTGAGTAACGTCATAAACTTTGCGGTAAAATTGGTTAAGTACTTAATTACATAAGAGAGAGAGAATGTCAGAAGAAAAATTTTACCATGTGGGAGAGCTCAGTACAGAGCAACCCGCTAAAACTCAGTATGAATCAACCAAATTTTCAAAGGCTCGTCATCCTGAACCTTATCGCTTTGAAGTCAACTTAAGTGCCGAAGCCGGTAAAATGCAAAGCAAAACAGGCGTTGTATCAGTTAATATTCCAGGATTTAGCCCTGTTAAACTCTATTGTGATGAACAACCTCCTGTTGGTGAAGATACCGCGCCACCGCCTCTCGCTTTTTTTGCTGCGGGTATTGGGTTTTGTTTAATGACTCATTTAACCGATATTTTAACGGCGCGTAAAATTCAAGTTGATAGCCTAAAGCTCGAACAACGTATTGTATTTAGAACAAACCTGGGTCATATGCGAGATCACGGTTATATGACAGACGGTGGATGCGATGTTGTTGAAACACACGTTATCATCGATAGTCCTGAGTCAGAAGAAAGTATTAAAGATCTACTTAATGAAGCTGAAAACGGGTGTATGGCACATTACGCGCTAAGAAACCCTATTCCATGGTCTACACGTCTTGTTTACAACGGCAAGGAAACAATTAACCGATCGGGTAATTAAGTACTCTTTATTATGGTAAGAGCCGTGATTAATTCGCGGCTCTTATTTGTATGGCTAAATGATGGTAGTAAGTTTATTGAGTATTGAGCCCGTAATTTTCTATTACTCTTTCTTTCAACACATCTGTTAATTTATCTCTGAACTTGAGAGAGGACATCATTGATCTTATCAAATGCAATATACCGGATAGTTATCTTTTTATCTTTAAACCGAAAAAACGATTTTATTTTTATCTAAATCTCTCGCATAGGCAGAAAATTTAGGCCCTCGTTGACTGGGCTCACCCTCACAAGTACCACCCAATTCAATCACCTTTTTATGAAGTCTTTTCACTTCTTCGGAAGAACCAACATTAAAGCCAATCATTGTTCCATTGCCATTGCTTGCGGGTTCCTCATTAAAAGGTATCGCTATCGCAAATGCAAAGTCCTCACACTGCCAGAAGGTCATTCTCTCGGTTGATAAAACTTGGTTAAGCTCTGTTTGTTCGAAAAGTGAATCATAGAATTTAATCGATGCTTCCATGTTGTTTGTGCCAAGAACGCAATAGTCCAATTTCATAATTTAATATCTCTTACTTAAATAGAAGGAAGATTATATATTCACACTACTGACAGCAGTATGTCAGCAGTGTTTTAAGAAATAGGGTGGATTATGCTTTCAATACACAAAAATGATCTGTTTTATTATAGTATTTTGATTTTTAAAGGTTTATAAGCAAGATTGGGTTGTGGCCCAACAACAGTAATCAAACTAAAAACGGTTATGGATAAATACCTGAGTAATTGATAATTTGCGATATCGATGTTCAAGGATTGTGGAGGGTAAGTTGGTGATGTATTCAGTGAGGAAACCCATTCGATCTAAGTCTCGTGTTGGGTTGTAATTCACTCTAAAGCTCTAATTGTTTCATGAGTTTACATTAAACAGGTAAACCACAAAGTGGATCCAATGGCTTTACTGCCTATAAGTAAATACCTCAAGTTAATTGACTATTTTATCTTGCTAAAGCTTCTTTTATTTCTTTTACATACCTGGAAAAATAAACATGATGGCTAGGTGTTGGGAAGCTGAATCTACTGATATTATATTCTTGGCCATCCTTATTAAGTAAAAGTAACTGGATAGAATACTTGGTTAAAAATACAGAGCATACTGCTAGAGCCTGTTCCTTTTTTGCTTTACCTTTTATTCTATCATTTGGTTTTAGATCGCCTTTTAAAGTTTCAACAACTGTTGCTTCGAATGATTCTAAAGGTTTTGAAAAACGTCTCCCTTTTTCTTCTTGGTAAGATACACTATCAATTGTCGCTATAACAATAGTATCGTATACACTAAAGTCGTCGATAGGAAAATTTTCATTTAGCGCTGCTTGTTTACAAGCAAAACTATTGTTCGTAAATAAGAGAATGAGTAAAAGCAAGACTTCTCTAAATTTAATCATCTCATTCCTTTTGCTCTTAATGCTTAATCGTGCTGTGTAGGTTTTATATCAATATCCGATTTTTGGCTATGTTGGCTGTTTCGTAATTCTGACAATTTTGAAAATAACTCTGCATAGTATGTTTTGTGCTCCTCAATTTCTGAATCCAAATCTACTTCAGAAATAGAGCAATCAGACAGTTCTTTTGAATTTGAGAAAATTAGATAATAATTACCTTCTAAGATCCTATCATCACTACAACTCGAAGAGGGGTTACTACCAGTTTGCAAGTACTGGAAACTATCAGGTTTTCCCTTGTAACTTTCTATCATTTTGAACTGGTGTCTGGTTGTAGTATCTCCCTTTTCGGTTCCTACTAGTTTTGACTTTATTATTTTTGCAAGAAATACATTGTCAGCATGAGAGAATATGTACGCTGCTCTTTTATCTAAAGACTTAATAACATGCCCACACTTACAAGCGAGCGCTGAACTACTAAAAAATATCATAACTAGAATGACAATTATCTTGTTCATAAATATTACACTCAACGTCTCAAATATCATTCCATATATGATGGTACAACTAAGAGTATATCGTAGCAAGGTTGGGTTGCAACCCAACGAGCTTAAGGCTTTTTAATTTGTTGTAGTTTATCGTTACGTTTTTCATCGTATTGTTTAGGATATATTTGATATGAACCATTTATCTCCATACTTTGTCGTTCAAGATCATAAAATTCAACAACGGCCTTACGCTCAGTAAAAGTTAACTTGCTGTCTGAGTGCAGTAATATTTGCTTTTTATTGTTTTTTAAAATATAAAATACACTTAAGTGATTGCTGTCTACGTTAGGACTGTCACTAGAGACGATTACTTCGTAGTCATTATGCCCTCGAAAATATCCCCCTCCATGCCAATTAAATACTCGCTCTCCATTTGGAACCTGTATTTTCAAATGGCACAACCCCTCTTTAATATAAAGTGACATATTTGGCATTATGGGGGGCCCAATAGCGCATCCAGATAGAAAAAGTGGGCCAACAATTAAAGAGAATAGTTTTTTCATAATTTGCAACTTAATATTGATTAAATGCAGTAAAAACATATGCTCCCTGCTTAGTTCTTAACTTATCTGATGATTTCATGAGTTACATTAAAATAGGCACACCACAAAGTGGAAATAAATTGCTTTACTGCATATCGATAAATATCTCAAACTCAATTTGCTTTTCTATTTGTTGCAATTTAGGTTAGTTTAGAGAAATCAAATACACTGACCCTATTAATTATTTCGCTTCAATTTTCATTTTTTTGTTAAGTTTTTGTTGTTAAATATAAAAAAGAGCTTTCCAGCAACTAGACCCGAGGCCAAGCTAAAGCTGAAGTATGGTGTAATTAAGCTCATGAAATTATCGTTATCATTCATAACTCCGAATACTCCAATGCCAATCGCAGCAGTTAAAATAACAATAAAATTATCTACAAACCTCCAAAATCCACCTGCTGGCTCTTCAGGGCTTTTGTTTTGTTGATAACTCACAAAGAAGCCTGCAACAATAGAGAATACTACAATCAGTACATAATGCCCCATTACAGGTTTAAATCCTAACGCAAAATCTGAGCTAGCTTCCGAAGGTATGTTTTGAATATAAGCTATTGCTCCACCTATGATGAGACTTACAAAATACTTCATAATCTTCCTAAACGTAACGCTTATTATATGCAGTAAAGATAGTTAACCCTTACCATAGTTCTTAACTTATCTAATTATTTCATGAGTCTACAATAAAATAGGCACACCACAAAGTGAAAATAAATCAGCTTTACTGAACATAATTAAATATCTCAAATTGAATTTATTATAAAGTTCGTAAGCTAAGAAAAAAGCAAGGGGTCGGGTTCATTGTATAATAATTATAGTGATAAGTTACATATTTTTTATTAAATGAACCCGCCCCCTTTTGTTTCTTTGAAAGCCGCTTAAAGTTGGTGGTAAACCCCGATAAAAGCCAAGTAGTTAAAGTGAGCCAAAGTCAGTTTTTAGGTTTTACTTTTTCCAACGGTAAAATCAAATGGCACCCGAAAACGCTACACAAATTTAAGCAACAAGTGCGTGTTCTGACAAACCGAAACTGGGGCGTCAGTATGCATTATCAGTTGCATAAATTGAGTTTATATCTGCGTGGTTGGATTAACTACTTTGGTATCGCTAACGCTTACCAAGATTGTGTCGATCTTGATCACTGGATAAGACGCAGAGTTCGAATGTGTTATTGGAGACAGTGGCGAAAACCAAGAACTAAGGTCGCCAATCTATTAAAACGTGGTGTCAGGCTCCAAGCGGCTGTTGGTTGTGGGGTCACAAGCAAAGGCCCTTGGCGTAGTTCCAAAACACCGGGTATCAATCAAGCAATTGGTAACGATTATTTAGTTAAGGAGGGGTTATATTCGTTGAGAGCAGGATGGATTAAAGTTCATTACCCTAACGGGTAAGTTAAGTGAACCGCCCTGTGCGGAACCGCATGCAGGGTGGTGTGGGGGCTGGAGGTTAGAGACCTCCGGCTACCCGATTATGCTGTTACACCACCTTTACAGGCTTGTAGTCATAATCATACAAATAAATTTCGTTAAACACTTGTTCATTTGAAGAGTAAATGTCTTTAATGGTACTAATAAGCTCTTCAAGGTTTTCTTGAATTGGGTAATGAAAAGGACTAAAACAACCTACAATCAAAATCCCGGATCCATATTCTCTATAGACTCGTTGTATTGAGTCCTTATTATATTTTTCTTTAATAACACCTTTTAAAGTTTCATTAAAACAATCGACATTTATTAAAACTGGTGTTGATTTTATCCACTCTTTATCTTCTGCAACTTTAGAAGTTAGACTCCTTGCATGTTCTAGCGTTATAAAAGCATCTGTAATTTCAATCCAAGTTTTCTGACCATTTATTGTAATTATTGCATCTGGTGGTTCTGGCTTACTCAATATTTCAACAATATTACCGTTGAGTTCGCTTAAACTCTTAAATCCTTTTAGAACAGAATTTTCATGAACGTCTTTAACTTCACTTCGTTTCACGGGATTCACCTTTTAGAACTGCATAACGAGGCTGTAGAAAAAGTCTATTTTAGACAAACTATTTCACTCAGCCAATTATTTTATTAATTTGAACTCACTTTGCCTGTATTTTGGGATAATTTCAAATTTTTATATATTAAGTGCTTATCCAGTTTATTTTGTGTACAAATATAAACTCTGTCGTGTTTGACCGCTGTAATTTATCTCCATAAGTTCTTTATGCGGCCAGTTCTCCGTAGTTTTTTAGTTTCTCTATGTTTTGTATTAAACAGAATAATTTCCATTGACCATTCACTTTCTTTTTTCCACGTAAACTAAATCGATTTAGCCCTTTATTGGTTCCTATATTTCCAAATACAGGTTCAACAACTGACATTCTGTGACTATAAATTAATTTGCCTTCTTTGCTATCAACTCGAGCCTTCATCCAATCGGTAAATTGGTTAGTCGCATTGGATTTCAGTAAAAATGAAACTTGTCTTCCTTTGCCTTGTCGATGATTTGCTGATTCAGGTCGCTGCATACATTGATTTTTCAGCAGACAATGACGACACTGTAACAGCCGACCTTGAAAGTAGTCTCTAAATTTTCCATTTTGATCTTGTCGTGTTCCATGAAAACTAATTTTTTCCCCTGCTGGGCAACTACAAGTTTTGTTGACTGGGTCATATTGAAATTCAGTCGAAGGGATAACTTTAATCATGTTTTTATTCGTTTTTTGATGTCGTTTCCCATACTTCTTTTTTTGCCCTGCAAACTTTGGGTCACGCTCTCTAAAACGATTGTCGGGAATGTAGCCGTTGATTTTGTTTTCATATAAATATTTCATATTGGCTTCATTAGCAAAACCTGTATCTGCGGTTACAACCACACGACTTGCATAAATATCATCACTAATATTAAGCCTTTGATAACGCTCTTTTACTTTTTCGAGAACAGGCTTAAGGGTATGGTGTTCCTGACCTGCACCGAATACTTGAGCATCTATTATGACTTGGTGCTTCTTATCAACTGTCGCAACCCCATTGTAGCCTTGTATAGTGCCTTTACTTGTTGTCATCTTGGCACTTTCATTGTCAGTAATATTGCTTTTAACTTCTTTTTTTCTTTTACCTTCTCCCATCCTTGGCTCAGAATTTTTTAGGAAGTTGTCTATTTTTTCTGATGCTTTATTTAAAGTTTCAATCGTTTGCTCTGCACGTTTGACTTGTTCTTTATCTCTACTTTCATTTTTATCTAAGTGTTGATGCTCTTTGATATGATAGTTTATTTGACGTTTGATTTTGGCTCGCTTTTCTTCTAGCTCTTTAAAAGTGCCAGACCATTCTTTAGCTGCATCTGATGATTGTTTACAGCCATCAATCGCAAATAACTCGTTACCTAATAAGCCTTGCTCATGACAAACTAAAAGCACTTGTTCGAATAGTGTTTCAATTTCTTCACTTCGACTACTCACAAAACCTGCAATGGTTGTAAAGTGTGGTACTGAATCACAAGTAAGTGCTTTGAAAATAATATTAGTTTTACAGCACCATTCGATTTCTCGACTCGATGTAATGCCTTTTGAATAAGCGAATAAAATTATTTTAAGTAATATGGCGGGATCGTAAGCTGGACGCCCTGTGAAATTGTTTTTAAACTTAGGATGAAAAACTGAAAGGTCTAGCTTTTTATCTATTAGATAGTGAATGGCATATTCGAAGGTTCCAGGCTGAAGTTGCTCTTCGAAATTAATAACAAGCATCACATCCTGCCTGTAATCGTATTTGATAAAATTAGCCATTGAAAACTCCCTCGATGTCGATGACTAATTATACGACTTTTAAATAATTTATTTGATCTCAAATTGCGATCTTTTCGGCTTTTTCTACAGCCTCAACGCCTAATTGAGACGCGCGTTTTATGCGTCGTTTCTTCCAATTTCTTGTTATGCATTGTTCTTCATTCTTTCAAGCTCTAGTTGTTCTTTGCAACCGGCATTTGATATTTGCTTCAGAACTTGTTCTAACTCCTGAAAGGAAACTCCTTTTTTTGCACGAAGCACAACCTTTTCTTCATTCGAACAAGATGCAGAATTTAATGCATTTTCTAAGTCTGTTACGACTTTTGAGTTTAGATAAACTTTTCCATCGTCCATAGTAATAGTCAAGTATTGTCGGTCTTCGCTACAACTTGCTAGAAGCAATAATCCAACTATTATAAAAATCTTCTTCATGTTTTTGAGTGCATAACGCTCAGCACAGCAGTCTCTTTTCTGCTGCTGCGTCTGGTTATATGTTTCTAAATCATTCGTCATAATCAATAAAATCCCAATCTATATTTTTCTTAAATATTTGAATGAATTCTTCCATTAATTCTAACGAAATACTATCTTTACTGAGTGTTATCGTTCGAGTCCTATCTGTGTCATCTCGGAATATTTCAGCAACAAGTACATCATCTCGATATATTTCTACGCCAACACCATCCCTTGAACTTACATCACTTGCGATAACAACTCTATCTTTCGGCTCATTCATAAAGACTTATTCATCTTGTACATATAACAGCATATTCTATGCAGTAAATCTCATTAATACTCAAACAACCATTTAACTGCATTGTGTTTTTTTAATCATTATCAAATACTTACCTAACTTTACAGCTATGTCAAGCCTTCGTATTTAATCAGATTAACTGCAATTAAATACAAGTGCACTTTTTATTCCTTTGCAAAATCAATGAGTTATAAATATTAAGCTTCTCAACTACAAAATCTATTGACTTAAGCTACTTGTTTGAGTAGTGTTGTTGCATCATTATCAAGGAAGAGAATATAAGAAACGGCTGTCCTATCTCTTTTATATAAGATGATCAAACTGACCTTTTTTAAACGCAGATTCAACGTAATAAATAGTTTTTTCATAGATACCCATTTGTATATCATCGAACCTTTCTTCATGTTCTTCACTATACCGAGGGTGCTCATCATCATAATACGGATACATAAGCCCGGCTTTTTCCTTTTCAATAATAGCCAAGCTAATGAGAGCTTCGGCTTCTTCATTGCTAAGAAAAATAGGTGGCTTAACATCGGTATTAGGAAATGCCTCTGTCAAAGCCCTGTAGCCTTCTTTGTGTACGATTTGTGAAATTTCTTCTACAAGCTCAACAGGCATTAATACTTCGCGCTTAATCATGCATTTGCCACCTTTAATAATGCACCAGGATATTTCTCGACTATTTTTCCATGCCTGCCAATTTTTACATCGCATGGCTTCATCAAAGACGCCAACTCTGTCAGTAACTAACGAGCTGACCCCATTGATTTGGAGCCGTTTGTTAGCTACTGTTTCTTTGCTTAAGTAAAGCATTGTATTTTTTTACACGTCTTGGGATTGTAAAAGTTGAATAAAGAAAGATAAGTGAAAACAAGCCAAAGCTTATGTACCAACCTAAACCATAAAACAACATATTACCTATATAGGCTACACCAACAAAAAATATTGGAAATAAAATGTAACCGAATAAAGACACGCCAGCACTTGGCTCTCTATCATTATCCAAATGAACAATATTACCCTCTATGCCAGCAGCATAAACACTAACAGCTATCACTGCTATTGAAAGTATAAAGATTAATGTATATAAGCCAATTTCTACCATACGCTCTCAGTTTTAAGGGCCAGCTAACGCTTATTATATGCAGTAAAGATAGTTAATCCCTACAATCGTTTTTAACTTTTCTAGTTATTATATGAGTCTACATTAAAAAGAATATATCGAAAAGCAAGAATAAGTCGTTTTACTAAACATAATTAAATATCTCAAATTAAGTTTGTTGTGAACCTCTTATGTTAGGTGCTTATTCATAATTAAATTCCTTTATAATTTTTAAACGCTCTTCTTCAGAGAGTAATGTCGAAAAAGGACTGCTCTTTCGAAAGAAGTCCATTTCCTCACCTTTTTTTATAATAAGCATGGCAATATCTTCTATAGAAAGCCCATCAATCATTTCCATCCATTTTAGTGCCCAGCCTTGAGCTTGGGTATCTTGCATAGAAGACCAGTGTTTCAATGTTTGATGAATTTCTTCAATACGTTCCGGTGACCGAAGTAAAATCTCACTCGCTTTTTGGTGCATTGCATATGATCTTAAGTCTGGAATATGTGCTTTAGAGTTTGCCATACAATTAACTATTATGACTTTGATTTTATCCTATCACTTTTTGCTAAATTATTTTATCGACATTTTAAAAAAAAGCTGGCTTGGAGATGTGGTATCTACGAGCTATGACTTCTTTCATTTAAAACTCTCCGTCATAGATAACGCCAAGCTTTGAGGAAACCGAAGTACTGCCTAATTCTTCCGCAAAAGTTTTGTTAGGCATTTTTATAAAAGTTCATAAGATACAACTAGAGATTCCTCACTAAATGCTGGAGTAGCTATGTCAAATATTTTTTGGTGGATCATACGGGCTTGCATCACATCGTTTGCATACATATGAGTAAGATCATCATCACCTTCTTCATCTTTTTTAACTTTTGCTGAGCAAGATTCTTTAAACTCTTTTAAAGCATGAAGGATATACTTTGCCTCATCAGAGGTTAATTCAACATTTATAGTTCTTACAGTAGTCATGCAACCCTCACAATTGATCCGTCTTTATTTAATTTTAAATATTTCGAGCACTTAATACCCATTTTTTCTAATAGAGACTTATACTCATCTAAAGGCATATTTCTCATTGGAGCGAGCGTATAATGTTCAGGTTTATTATCATCAATAAGTTTTAAACCCTGCTCGACCCTGGTACCTTTATCGAATAGCCAAGCATAACCAGTCAACCCCTCATCTTTTATTCCTTGTAGTGTAAATACACTAACTCCTTGTCCGTTTGCAACAACCATTTTCACACCCTTCAATTCGTAGGTAGTTATCTCTCCGACACGAATCGCCGTGAGTTTGTGGCTTCCAGAGTTACCGACGCGGTATACTTCCTTCTGGAAAGATATAAAAATCCTGATTGACGATTGTCATTACACTTTCTCCTTGGGTTTATGGTGAGTTTTTGTCCAATGCTCATTATATGCAGTAAAGATACATAGTCCCTACCATAGTTCTCACTTATCTAGTTATTTTACAAGCTTACATCAAAAGATGTATAGCGAAAAGTGGAAATAAATTGCTTTACTAAAAATCGGTAAATATCTCAAATTCAGTTCACTATTTTATTTCAATCTGCTAAATAAGCCTTAAGCAATTTATACCTCCTAAGCTTGATTGCTACAAACTATCAAGTAATATAAAAATTCCAAAATAAAAGCTAAAAATGATAAGCAGTGAAAAAATAATATTATCAACAAATAAAAAATAAAGTCTATTTCTGAAATTGAGGCTTATCAAAAAAGCATAAGAAATCACACATTAATATCCAAAATAAAAACGTTGTTTTTTCTAATTTTTTCTTAGGTTTTTACCGCTCTTTTATGATAGTATTTCTCCTGCAATCGACGTTAAATTTGTTGATCGTTTTGCAAGAGTTGGGTGGTTTGAATTGAGTTTTAACTGTTGTAAAAAACAGTGACAAAGAAATAAAATTTGAACAACTCACCAGTTGCAAATTAATAAACCATTAACTTAAAAGTTAGTTGGCCATTAAAGCGCCCAAAGTAGCAGCGGCAACTGCTACTCAGGACTGGCCACAGTTACCCTTACGAGAGGACATAACTATGACTTATCTTTATTATAAAGCTTTGTCGCTAACAGCGCGAGCCCAGTTTTTCAAGCACCTCAGGTGTCTTTCTATTATCACCTGTTTACATATCTTACATTTAACCTTTTGTTTCTTAAAGAAAAAAATAACTATTTAGTACCATTTTAACCCGTTTCAGACGCATTGTTTGATATTTGAGATATTCAAATAAAGCACTGCTGTGCCCAAATAAAGCCACAGGTTAGCTTAAAACAATTCGTCATAACCCAGTTTGAGAAGCTGGGCAAACGCATGGTTAATGGTGATCGGCTTATTTTTTTCGAGTGCAAAAAAAGCGTTCACTCCTTTTCTGGTCAGTTGAAAAGCTTGTTTTTGGAAGTTTTTTTCATAAGTTTATTCATAAGCAGTATGACCAGTTTTTTAAAACCAACACACAAAACTGTTAGCAAAAGAAACACAAAAGGAATTCAACAAATGCAATTACCACCCAACGATTTTTCAAATCAATTTAAAAAACAAACTGAACAACTACTCATCGATGCCAGAAATTTATTAGGGCTTTCCGGTGAACTGCTCGGCACTTACTTAACAAAGCTCAACACCAGTAAAGAGCAGTATCAAATTTACTCTCTTTGTTGTAATTACTTTCAAATGGAACACCGCTTTAATTTACAACTTAACCAAATGGGTATTGATATATTCAACTACCAATACAACACTGACATGCTAATTAATGTTCCCTTAGTTAAATGTGACTTTGTGAGCTTTGTGAATCAATTTATCAATGAGGTTCAAAGTGGCAAACAAACCCTAATAACACCTTCGCCAAATCGAGGGTGCTACTAATGAGTCAAAAAATATTTTTCAAACAGCAAGAAGTTGAAAACACTTTATTATGTGCCAGAGAAGTGATGGATATGACCGCGTGCTTTTTATGTTCATTAGTGAAATACCCATCTAACCATGACCAACAAAACCTGATTTATTCACTCGCGCTCAGCTACGCACAAATGGAGCAAATGATTAATGATAACTTGAAAAAAAACTTTGGCATTAATGAGTCTGATTTAAAGCAATCAACTACACAGACGATTATTGCCGCAGAACTCAAAGAAAAATTAAAACTATTAACTGAAACCATAGATGAACGCCGGGAGGAATAACCCGGCAACATAAAAGGCTTTTAATTTTGACGAAGTTACTCAAATTGACAGTGTTGAATATTTCTTAAAAGCCAAGGTGACACAATGATTATTTTTGTCAGTTACCACGAAAGACATTTAACCAACAAACACCAAGAACTATTCAATCATTCGTAAGTATTATAAGTCACTGGGGGTAAAGTAATTACCGATTAAATATTCCCATTTGTTCCAGCAGTTTGCTTTTTTTATTGTGCATATGGCTAATTAATTCTTTTCTCGCTTGTTCTCGAGAGAGACCTTTGTCTATTAAGCTTTGGACTACTTTTTCAAAAGCTTGACGTCTAAGTTCGCCTTTAGGCGAGACATCTCTTCTATCGCTAAAATGGTCGAGTACAGGCGTGCCACATTGACATTTTCGCATTAATTTAATGTAGCTTTTTCCATTGTTGTCTTTAGATTCTGTAAACCCTGATGATTCACTATAGGGAATAGTATTTTCAATATAATCTTTTTCATTCTTAAACTCAGTATCACAATTACTACAGAGCTTCGGAAATGAGGCGTCTTCGAGTGCTTTTAGATTTTTAAATAATGCTTGATTGTCCATTGTTTACATCGTCAACCAAAACACAGCTTGATCCTGTTTTAATGGTATTGTTATTACTCTTATCTTTTAGACCAACAGTTCTCACTGTGCGTTAATGTTGTTGTGGCTATATTTTATTCAGTATAGCCAATAAAATGGAAATAGAGTGTTTCCCTTTATTTGACCAATGTCGTTGTCAGTCTATTTTGGAGCTGCTAAACCAATAAGGGACTGTTAATACAATAAAAATAGCGATATTAATGGCAAAATTTGGCAATTTTTGATTATTCATTTCACATTACATAAAAATTACTCGGGCTCTTTTTGTATTTGTTGCAGCAAAAAGGTAGGATATCCCTACAATTTTTTAAATTCCTAATATAATTAGCTATTTAGGCTAATATTTTAAAGACTCAAATAGGTTTTATTTCAACTGGGAAACATCGATTATGCTAAGGTTTTTAATCAAATTTTTGTTATTAGTTATTGTTTTAGTGGCAATCACCATGCTGACAGCCCAGTGGAAGTTAGAAAAAGATGTGAACTCTTTTGCTAGAGTGATAGCGCCATTTGCTGATTTTAAATATGAGTCTGCTCGCATTGGCCTTTCTGGTGAAGTCAAACTCAACTCTATTTCTGTTTATATACACTCGTTAAGTACGAGTGTTGAAATTGGCGAGTTAAGGTTGTTTGTTGGTAGTCTCTATGATTTGGCCTTTTTTGAGTCTAATGTGCGTCATAATAAACTTCCTGAAAATGCTCACTTAATTTTGCAAGATGTCCTTGTTCCGTTTAACTCGTCTTTATTAAGAGCCCTAGAGAATAATCAAACGCCAGATAGTTTCGATTTATTATCTGCTGCCTATTGTGGCGATATAGACCGTATTGGAATCCAAGAAATGGAAAGTATGGGTTACGATTATTTAGCATTTTCAAGCAAAGAGTTTTATATGCTAGATAAATATAGCGGAAGTGTTGTACTGAATGGCTCCGTTGATATTGAAGAGCTTTTAAATCTTGAATATCAGGTCAATATTGGTGGTGTTTTAGGTTGGATTGAATCAATGGAAGAGCGAGCGATTGGACAAAATCAGCCGGATATTATTTCGCCTAATTTGTCATTGTTAGAATTACGTATCAAAGATCAAGGTTATAACCTGAAAAAAGCGGAATACTGTGCAGCTAAAGAAAATGTGTCGACCGATGAGTATTATGCAGGCCATGAAAAAAAGGTGCATGAAATGATGTCTAAGTCAGGTATTGATATGAAAGAAAGCTTTAAACAGGCTTATCTCAATTTTATTAAGCCTGAAAGTGCTTTGCTCTGGTTTATTCAACCTAAAGCAAGTTTTGATTTTGAAGGGTTAAAGTATTATACCTTTGATGAGTTGCGCTCTGAAGTTGGCTTAAGAGTTGCTGTCGATGGTGAACCTGTCACAGAGTTTTTTGATGGTTGGACGCCTGAGAATTTTTCTGACATAGCGAATAAAGAACTGGTTCAAAGAGCCGAAAAAGATCCGACTAAATCCCGTTATAAAATGGTGACCGTTACGCGTTCTTATCAAAATGTGATAATTAGTCGAGCCGAACAGTATATTGATTTTAAAGTTCGAGCAACTCGTGATGATGGTATGGTTTACGAAGGAAAACTTAAGAAAACATCTCCTAAATCGTTATGGATTACGCTAAGAAAACAAAAAGGTGAAGTGGTTATTCCTTTGGCAAGAACACAAATAGTGAAGTTTGAAGTCTATAAAGAAGACAGAAAAACTGAAGAGTAAAAAGACTAGAGAAGTACTGGTTTTATTTTAGCGATTTTTAGCTGCCCCTAAAATACTTTGCTCCTAAAATACTTTAGTGACGGCTAAAATAACAACCAATATAAGAATGATGACAGGAAACTCATTAAACCAACGGTAATAAACATGACCCTTGGTCGATTGGTTGAGCATAAACTTTTTTAAGTACTGACCACAAATGATGTGATAAACAATTAAAATTGCCACTAATGATAGTTTGGCGTGCATCCAACCTGCTTTCAATAAGCCTGGGTTCAAATATAGCATCCAGCCACCTAATATTGCCGTGATAAACATAAAAGGAGTAACAAAACGATAGAGCTTTTTAGCCATTAGTAATAAGTGTTGAAATGTGGTGTCGTCTTTTACCATTGCTAAATTGACAAATATGCGTGGTAGATAAAATAGTCCTGCAAACCAACTTGTAAAAAAGATGATATGGAAAGCTTTAATATATAGATAAGTCATGGTATTTATAGGGTGTTTCTGAATTCTGCTACATGATAGGTATAAGTTAAAGTTTGAGCAAATGGTTTTTACCTGAGAGTCAATGTTTTAATTATTTTTTATAACTATAATGAGATTCGATAATTTCGCGAGTTAAAACGCCATAGATTTTGTCTGTCATGGGGGCGGTTGTTCTAAAAATATAGACTGCGTCAACTTCCTCTCTATCCATGGTATCAAGGGCTTGTTCCAGGTTGCCTTGCAAATAGACGGCGGCAATGTCTTTTCTGTCTGCTGGAATACTAAGCAGATCTATCTCACTCTTTTCTTCTGTAGTGTATTCTTCTTGTTCTTCTGCTTGTTGCCGTCGGGCTTCTTCAAGTTCTTTTTGTTCAATAAAATATCGGGCAAGGTCATTAGCTGCCATGAGCGATTTAGGGACTTGTTCCTCTTTGATTAAAATCCATCTAGGTGTGCCTTCTAAAATAGCTTCAGCTTCTTGGTAAGTAATAATTTTGTCGCTCACTGCTATTTTCCTCTCCATAAGGCCGGCAACACTAAAGCTGCGAAGAAATTGAGAGAGAGGGTTCACTTTTAGCTCTAGTCCTTTGACACTCATTTGTGATTGAAAGATGGAAGGTTGTTTAAATAATTGTGATACGACTAAATTACTGATCACTAACACCAGCATGCCGGGTAGCAAGATGTTTGGATTATTTGTCAGTTCGAGTAAAGCTAGTAACGCTGCTAAAGGGGCTTGCAAAACAGCACTCATCATAGAAGCCATGCCTATCATTGAGTAAAAAGCATATTCCGATGCATACCCAGGCAAAATAATTGCGCCAATAGAACCTAATAAACCTCCGACCATTGCACCAATAAACATTGCTGGACCAATGACCCCGCCCGGCAAAGATAAACCAGAGCAAATAATGGTGGCTAGTAGCTTACCTGCAAATGCTATAGCAAGAACTTGAATCGGAAGGCTGCTATGTAAGGCTGCGTTAACCGTGTCATAACCAATCCCCATGATTTGAGGAGCTCCCAGCGCAATGATGCCAACACAGGTGCCTGCTGTTCCACACTTTAACCAGCTTGGCCAGCTGATTGTTTTGGTTGCAAGAAGGCGAGTAGACATTATAAACACACTCGCAATGGTACCGATAACTAAGCCTAATAAAATAAAGTAAGGAATTTCCCAAAGAGAGGCCAAATCAAGTGATGGAACAATAAAGGCAACATCATTACCGAATACAATACGAGATAAAATAGCTGCCGAAACTGAAGAGAGTATTAGCGGAATAAAGCTGTTAACGGCATATTCCATCATAACGACTTCCATAGCAAAAATAACACCAGCTAATGGAGTATTAAAACTGGCAGAAATTGCTGCTGCTGTGCCGCAACCGACCAATATGCGAATGCTATTATTGGGTAGTTTCATTTGTTGGCCAATCCAACTGCCTGCAGCTGAACCTAAATGAATACTAGGACCTTCTCGCCCAACTGATTGTCCGGTGGCTATGGTAAGTCCACCGACTAAAAACTGGACAACAGCATTACGCCAAGAAATATAGCCCTGATGGAAAGTCATTCTTTCAAGAACGTGACCAACGCCAACTTGCCTTCTCTCTTTTCCGACTTTATGCAGAACATAGCCAACTAAAAAGCCGCCAAGTAAAGGTAAAAATAATCTGAACCACCAAGGGGCCGTTGCTAGTTTTTCTGTTCCATCACCGGTATGCCAAAGGATAAAGCCGCTTTCTATAAATAAACGAAATAGTACAACAACCCCACCGGCTAATAGGCCGCTGAGTAATCCCATAACCGCTAAGATTGGTAAAGCGTTGAGGCTGCCGAGTTTTAATCTTATAGTTTCAATGAATGACATTAATCTTTATATGTTCAAACTATGTTTTAGATTGGGTTGTATTTGTAGATAAAATTTACATTTTGAATGTTCATCAAGATAAAAAGTTGGGGCTAGTGATATCATTGAATATTCAAAGTATCCTTGTAAATTTGTCTAATTGACTTTAAGAACAGCATATAACCTATTGATAAAAAAGACAAATAAAAACCTTGATTTCTGTGATTTTAACCGTTTTTTATTGAACAAAGTTAGGTTTTAGCGCTTGTTCGGGTTACACTAGGCCGTTGAGTGAGAGTTTTACAAAGATAAAGGCGATTAATGAGTGGTTCGAGATTAATAGTTACACAACAAAAAACCTTGGCTTGGTATATTGGTTGGGGAATAGTTGTTTTGGTTGCACTGGCTGTCAGTTATGTGGCAGGCCGCTACTTTTCTGCTGCTGAACGTCAAGAAGCAATTAAACGAGCTGATTTTTTACAAGAAGAGTTAAAGAAGTTTCAAAGTGCTTATCAACAAGTCAATGAAGATTTAGTGATGCAGACGCAGTCTGCTAAAGTGGATAATCAGTCTAGCCAGCAGTTAGTTGAAACCGTCAAAAGGCTGCAGAGTGTACAAAATAAGCTGGAGTCAGAACTTCGCTTTTATCGGAACATTATGGCGCCAGAGTTAGATAAACAGGGTTTAACTATCGCGGAGTTTGATATAATTGAAGATTCAGAAAAGAATAGTCCTCGTTTTAAGTTAGTCCTGACTCAGGCTGGCAAACAAGAACAATTCTTAAAAGGCAACGTTGATCTAAAATTGAAAGGTAAGTTGGCTGGCGTTGACAAAGTTTACTCATTTAAAGAGTTGGGAACATTTCAGGCAAAGCACTTTCAATTTCAGTTTCGGTATTTTCAAAATATTGAAGGTGAGCTTTCTTTACCTGAAGGCTTTATTGCTGAGGAAGTTGTTATTAAAGCTAGAACTCATGGATTACGTAAAAATCAAACAGCAGAAAAACAAGTTAACTGGAATAGTTAGGAGAAATACGAATGTTAGGTCGTAAAAAGAAGTCATCTCCGCGCGCTAAAGCTGGTGCGGCAGATACTTTAATTAGTAGAGAGACCAAAATTTTAGGCAATGTGAACTTTACTGGTGTGCTCTATATAGATGGTTATGTGAAAGGAGATGTTACAGCAGACGAATTTGAAAGTTCTCTGTTAACTGTCGGTCAAAATGGTTTTATTGAAGGGGAAATCAATGTTCCTCATATTTTGATTTTTGGTCGTGTTAAGGGCGATGTACATGCGCTTGAGCATGTTGAGTTGATGTCAGAAGCAAGAATAGAAGGCAATGTTTATTATAAGTTAATTGAAATGGCGATGGGTGCTGAAGTTAACGGACAAATGTTGCACAAGGAAGAACAAACTAAACTGATATCGCATCAAAAGAAAACGAAGCCAAAGGAAGAGGCTAAACCTGCTCCTGTAGATAAGCCTAGTGAAGAAGCATTAAATATGGAAGCGCAAAGGGATGGTCATAGTGTGGAATTGCCGCATGAGTCAAGTCTTCGAAGAGAACCTGAAGTTGATTAGTGCCGTTGGCTAGCAGTATTAATAAGTCATATGAAATTGTAAGTTAATAGTTGTTAGCTATTACTTGCAATTTCTTGATTGCGTTGGAGGTCTCTTTAGTGAATAATTCTCTCCAGACCCATTTATCATAATTCGAGCGTGGAAATGTCAGATTCAGGTGTCGCTAAAGTTAGTCCTATCATTTTTACTCAAGCGGCAAGCGAAAAAGTGAAAGAGCTTATCACTGAAGAAGAAAACTTAGAGCTTAAACTTCGAGTGTATGTCACTGGTGGCGGATGTTCAGGCTTTCAGTATGGCTTTTCATTTGATGAGAAAAAAGCGGATGATGACATGGTGATTGAAAAAGATGGGGTTTTATTAGTTGTTGATGCGCTGAGTTTTCAGTATTTAGTCGGTTCAAAAGTTGACTATAAAGAAGATCTTGATGGTTCTCGGTTTGTGGTTGAAAATCCTAATGCAACCACAACATGTGGCTGTGGTTCCTCTTTTTCAATTTAATAGCTAATCAATGTTACCTAATCTTATAAATTTTATTTAATCACACAACTCCGCGTTTTAACTAGCCTATATTATTGAAAGAACCAGTGAAAAACGATAGTTTAACATTTGAAGCGCACTGGTTGATTGAAAAGTCTGAACAATTGGCTATCGATTCTCTATTTGCCCATTGCCCACAAGTTTCCAAGCAGCAGCTTAAAGTAGCTATGCGCTGTGGCGCCGTTTGGTTGACACGAAATACTAAAACTGAACGACTAAGACGTGCTAAAAAAGTACTTTGTGCGGGGGATCAGTTACATCTCTATTTTAATCAGAAATTATTGAGTCAGAATATTAAGCCTGCGGTATTAATTGCTGATGAAGGTGCCTATAGTATATGGAATAAGCCTTCTGGAATGTTTTCGCAAGGTACAAAGTGGGGAGATCATTCATCAATTTGCCGTTGGATTGAAATGAATGAATTAACCGAAAGGCCTACTTATTTAGTTCATCGGTTAGACCGGGCAACTAGTGGATTAATATTAGTTGCGCATCAGAAAAAGATTATGAGAAAGTTGGCTTCGATGTTTGAAAACCGACTAGTTAATAAACATTATCGCGCAACGGTAATAGGGCAGTTTCCAAAGACGCTTGAATTGAGTTGTATTAATCAAGAAATTGATGGTAAAACTGCGAAGACTAAGGTTTTAAATGTTCAATATGAACAACAAGCCAATTTGAGCCATTTATTGTTAAAAATTGAAACAGGGAGAAAGCATCAAATAAGAAAACATTTGTTTGGGTTAGGATTTTCTATTTTGGGGGATCGTTTATATACCCAAAGTGATAGCAAGATAATAGAGCACACGAATGTTAACTCGCTTCCTGATTTACAACTCCAATCTTGTTATTTGAGTTTTGAGTGTCCTATTACTCAGCAATTAAGAGTTTATGATTTAATATCGCCAAAGGAATAGCTTTTGTTTTCTGTTATTTTTTATTAAATAAATTATCTAATTCACTAATACCTTCTAGCTGTATGAGCAACTCACCTTTCATTTTTTTATACTCTGTCCAATGTTTATTTTCAATAGCGCCCAGCATTGCGTAAAGCAAATTAAGGCTGAGTGGTTGATTATTTAAACGCCTGAGTTCGGCAAAGCATTGTATAGGACTTTTATTTTTTAAGTCCTGTAAAGTTTTAACATTAATTTTAGCCAGTATTTTAGCGCTGCTTGGACCTAAATTTCTTAGCTGGCTAATTGGCGTTGATTGAATCTTATGGATGATAAATGGCCCCAAGCACTTTATAGCCTTTGGCACCAGTGACTGAAGGTAAGTTTCCTGGTAATTGATTGACTCTTTGGTGGGCTAACCAAGCAAATGTCATTGCTTCGAGGTAGTCACCACTAATTCCAAGGACATCTGTTGGTAATATTTGAGTTTTTAAATGCACTTCTAGTCTTTCTATTAGGAAAGGATTATGAGTTCCACCACCACAAGTATACACTTCATAGCCATTTAAGTTTAAACCTAAAATGGCATTACTGACGCTAACAGCCGTTAGCTCTAATAAAGTTCGTTGGATATCTGCTGGTGTATATTGAGTTTTAAGGTGTTGGAGCTGTTCAAACAACCATTCGATTGAAAAGTACTCTCTACCAGTGCTTTTTGGGGGAGGCAACTGAAAGTATGGGTCACTCAAAAGTTGTTCAAGTAAATCGAGTTGCAAGGTGCCTTGTAAAGCAAAGTGTGAGTCTCTGTCAAAGTCATCTTGAGCATGTGGGTGATTATGCATATACCAAACATCAAGTAATGTATTGGCTGTTCCTGTATCAAAACCAATAACCGACTGCGATGATTTTTTGGGGAGTAATGTAATGTTCGCTATTCCTCCTAAATTTAAGATTATTCTATTGGCTTTTTGACTTCGCATTGCTGCATTATGAAATGCAGGGGCAAGTGGTGCGCCTTGGCCTCCAGCGGCCATATCCATTCGTCTAAAATCGGAGACAGTTTGTATACCTGTTTGATGAGCAATAATGTTAGGGTCGCCAATTTGTAATGTAAAGGGAGAGTTTTGTGCTGGCTGGTGGCGAATAGTCTGTCCATGACTGCCTATTGCACCAATGTCATCTTTGGAAATAGAACGCTTTTTTAGAAGGTGATTAACGGCTTCTGCAAAGACATAGCCCATCTGATTATCGAGTTCGCCAAGTAACTCTATTCTATGTTCAAATCCCGTTAAATGGTTTTCTGCGCAGGCAAGGCTACATAAAGAACGAAGTTTTGCTTTTACTTCTGGGTTGATAGGGTGTAAATAAGAGTCGATCAATTCACATTGAACTTGTCCAAAGTCTACCAAAGCAACATCAACACCATCTATGCTAGTTCCACACATTAAGCCGATATATAGCGGCACATTTCGATTGGTTGAATTCTGCCCATTATTTTGGTTCATGGGGCAATGGTTTCCTCATTATTTAATAGTTGATTTCTTGATGCTAACTGTTCGATCCACGGCTTTGTTGTTTTAAGAAAACGATCTTTTTCAGCTTTATCAATTGGTTTTGCTTTTGGTAATTTCACCGTTCTGGGGTTACGGTGAACGCCGTTAACTAAAAATTCATAGTGTAAATGAGGGGCTTCTGCTAAACCTGTGGCGCCAACATACCCAATGACTTGGCCTTGCTTAACTCGTTTATTCTTGCTGACAGCCCGACGAGACATGTGTAAGTACTTAGTGACTATTCCTTGTCCATGTTGAATGAATACATACTTTCCATTATATTTCGAATAGCTTGAAGCAATTACTCGGCCGTCTCCCGCTGCGCGAATTGGGGTGCCGGTAGATGCCCTGTAATCAATGCCTTTATGGGCTTTCCAGCGTTTAAGAATAGGGTGAAATCTTCTAGGTTTAAAGTTAGAGCTAATATAAGAAAATTTTAAAGGTGCCCTCAAAAATGCCTTTCTCATACTTAAGCCTTGAGGAGTGTAATAACTACTATTGTCTTTTTCATCGGTATATCTAACAGCTGAAAACCTTTTTCCCTGATTTATAAATTCAGCGGCTAAAATAGCACCATTGCCTATTTTTTCGCCTTCTACATACTCTTCCTGATACAGCATAGAAAAAGAATCACCTTTTCTAATATCGAGTATAAAGTCAATATCCCAATCAAAAATATTAGCCAGTTGCATAACCTGAGTGTCTGTTAGCCCTGCTTTTTTTCCTGCCATAAAAAGTGAGTCATCTATTTTTCCTTGGGCATAAGCTGTCCGATACTCGATAGACTTGTTTTCTATCCGACTACTAAGTTGTTCATCTAAGAGATCAATATATAAAGTTTGCTGAATGTTAATAATGTACTTTAATGCTAACAAATTGTTGTTATCATCCAGTTTGTATGAAATAACTTCGCCTGGCTTTAATCTTTTTAGAAGCTGAGTATTATCATCAAGTGTAATAACTTGATGAACTTGTTGTGGCGTCAGACCTATACGCTTAAATATGAGAGAAAGGTTATCGCCTTTTTTAACTGACTCCGACAACCACTCGTCTTGTACAGATAAAACAGGGGAAGCGGCTATTGGCGTTGCTTGAGGTTGAGTTGCGGTATTGTTTTTTAATTCAAGGTTAATCTCTACAGGAGTACTGTAGCGCTTTTTTTGTTCAACAATATTATTGACTTCTTCAACAACCAAAATGGCGTCTGATTTTTTATCCGAATCAGATAACACAAGAGCAAGTAGTAAAATACAAACAGCCATGCCAATGATTAAAAACGGGTGTGTTAACCATTTAGGAAAGCTTGATTTTAGAGAGCTTCTTGAGAACTCTTGGTTATTTTGTGGTTTGTAATCTTGTTTTATCATACAACTTCGTTTGAGTTCCGTATAAAATGCGCGCTTACGATAACTTTTTTGCGATATTGCGGTCAATAATATCAGACTGTAATTATCATATAAAATTCCCTAATTGAGGGATTCTGATCAAGACTGTAGTATGTCGCGATTATCAACCTATTTAAAACGCTTTTTGGTAAAAATATGTCAGAACAAGATTTAATTCAAGATTTAGGTTGGAGAGGGATGATCCAACAAATGACCGCCGAAGATGAATTTAAAAAACATCTTTCTGATGGAATGAAGGTTGTTTATTGCGGCTTTGATCCTACGGCTGATAGTTTACATATTGGTAGTCTGGTGCCTTTATTAGCACTAAAACGATTTCAACAATATGGACATAAGCCAATTGCATTGGTTGGTGGGGCAACTGGATTAATTGGTGATCCTTCATTTAAAGCTGCCGAACGTCAACTTAATTCAGAAGATACAGTAAAAAGTTGGGTAGAAAGCCTTAAAAAGCAAGTCAGCCGCTTTGTTGATTTTGATTGTGGCGAAAACTCGGCAGTGGTTGCTAACAACCTTGACTGGACACAAGGCGTTGATGTTTTATCATTTCTACGTGATGTCGGTAAACATTTCTCGGTTAATGCCATGATTCAAAAAGAGTCAGTCAAGCAAAGAATCGATCGTGAAGGTGAAGGGATTTCTTTTACCGAATTTACCTACATGATACTCCAGTCATATGATTTTGCAGAACTAAATAAACGATACGACTGCTCAATTCAAATTGGTGGTAGCGATCAGTGGGGGAATATCACTGGTGGTATTGATTTGACCAGGCGGATGAATAGAGAACAAGTATTTGGGCTGACCTTACCTTTAGTAACCAAAGCTGATGGGACTAAATTTGGTAAAACGGAAAGTGGCACTATCTGGCTTGATCCTGATAAAACGAGTCAATATGCTTTCTATCAATTCTGGATTAACACTGCTGATGCCGATGTTTATAAATTTTTGCGTTATTTCACCTTTTTAAATGAAGAGACTATCTTACAAATAGAAAAGGATGATGAACAAGCACAAGGCCGTCGTTCTGCTCAGGGAGTTTTAGCCAGAGAAGTGACCCGTTTAGTTCATGGTGAAGAAGGATTAAGTGCTGCTGAGAAAATTACTCACGCATTGTTCTCCGGTGCGTTTGATGAACTATCAGAGAAAGAATTGGCACAGTTAGCAATGGATGGTTTGCAAACAACTCAAATTAAAAAGGGAGAAAAAAAGCTTCTTGAGTTACTCGTCGAGACAGGTTTAGCCTTAACACCTCGAGGCGAAGTGACTATCGGTCAGGCTAGAAAATTCATTCAGCAAAATGCGATTAGTGTAAATGGT